>JAVXBD010000001.1:0-72555 GCA_036660175.1 Christensenellaceae bacterium
CTGGGATTTCTTTGCAGTCTGCATCCATCACATCATGCCCATAAATTGAAAATGCTGGAATCCCTTTTTGTGCGTGTGCCGCAAGCACTGCCGCCAGATATACCGCACCTGGCTTTTCTGTCCCATTAAATCCCCAGATTGCTTTGGGTGTAGTTTTATCCATATCCATGGTTTCGCTACCATAGCACCAGCACGGCGTCACCGTCAGCGTTGCGCATACACCCTCTCGTGCAAACTTCTCCTGACACGCTGCCGCCTGTGCAAATCCGCCTATTGTCGTATCCGCTATCACGCACTCCACCGCATTCCCATTCTCATCTTTTATATGTGATGAAATCAACGCTGCTGCGGTTTTTGCCATCCACATCGTCTGTTCTTCCAGACTCTCTCTAATTCCTTTTTCTCTGCCGTCTATCGTTGGTCTGATACCGATTTTTACCATTTCTTTTTTCCTCCCTTTGAATCTTTAATTTAAGTGGAATACCTCAGACATATCCGCCCACCATTCATCATCTTTTGCAGAATCAATCGGCTGCTGACAGGGAATACACTCTTTCCACCATTCCTGTGTCAATGGATCTTCAGCCATTTTTTTCATATCCGCTTCATAATCATCTCCTACATATTCATAATAGGAGAATAAAAATCCATCTCTTAAATAAATCGAATAATTCTTAATATTGCAGTCCGTAATCATATCCAAAATACCCTGCCATGCGTTTGCATGAAGCTTCTTATAATACGCTTCTTTTTCTGGTTTTACTTTGATAACCTGCCCATACCTCTTCATTTTAACGCCTCCAATTCTTTATTGATTCTATCCATATCAAGCGGGAACCTGCCATAATCACGTACAAGTTCTACCATGTAGGCATAGCTTTGCGGTGCAACATCATTTGAAACAGAATGGTCGCTTTGACAAATCCATCCGCCGCCCTGTGCTGCCTGCAATTTGTATAGTACTTCTTTTTTTATTCTATCATTATCGCCGCTTTCTAACTCTCGCACATCTACATTTCCAACAAATGCAAGCCGTCCACCATATGTTTTTTTTAGCTCCACAGCATCTAAATGTGCCTTTACCTCCACAGGATTATATCCGTCAAGTCCGATTTCAATAAAATCTTCATAAATTGGCCGTGCATCACCACACCCATGATAGATTACCATAAGTCCTGCTTTTTTACAAACATCAATGACACGTTTTACAATCGGTTTAAAAATTCTACGCCAAATTTCTGGTGAAAAAAGCATAGCATTTACATATGCAACATCACCCCAAATATACATACCAGAAAGTCTTCCATCAGACATTTTTATCTGTGCCTGAGCTAACTCTACAATAAAATCACCAATGCGTTTCATAAATGACTCGAATAATTCTGGCTCTAACAGCATCCAATAAAGTGCATTTTCTGTACCCATGCACCGCCACACATACTCATATCCCTCGCATACAGATCCAAACACAGGAAAATCTTCGCAATACATATCTACACGATTATTCCAGCTTGGAATATTGCGTACAATTGTATCTCCCAAACAATTGATTTGATCATCTCCGCTGCGAAACAATCTACGTTTATCGAATGCACTTTCAATCACAAAGTTTTCCATTTCTTCTGGTTTCTTGATGGAAAACTCATCAAAATGCGGCATTACAAGATCTGCACGCCGCATAACATTTGCACCAAAACCTGTTCGGACTAAAATATCGTCACCGTTATCCTCTAAAATCTCAAAATCTTGTATGATTGGGTCCATATTCGGATTAACAACGACATAATCCAAATCAAATCTGCGATACATATCGTTATCCTGTCCCCAAAGTGCTTTTGCATTTTTGTTGAAGCCCGTCCAAAAAAAATCGCTAATAGGCACTCTATCGCCTTCTTTGTGTGCCAATGCCGCATGCAGCCTTTTTATTTTATCCTGTTTGCTCATACCATTCACTCCATTCTTTGTTCATTGTATTTTATCTACTAACAGCGTTATTCCCTGTGCTTTTTTAAACAATCAGTCTGCATTTTTTTCTTATTTTGCATAATCCATTGCGACCTGCATCGCAATTTTCTCCCACTCCCACAAATTTTGCGGTTTGTAATTTACTGTTGAAATATCTTTCATGATAAGTTCTACGTGTCCATCTTTTGCTTTGTCCAAAAAATCTGTCAGATGCTTTTTAGCTACTGCGGCATCAAAATTATCCCCAGAAAAAATTGCAGGGCTTGGTTTTCTGCTCATTACATAATCTTTTCCAACTTCACTTGTTATCCTGTCAATATCGCACCAAGCCGATACAGAAATCTTTCTCAGATTCGGTATTTTTCGCATAATATCCATTTTTTTATCCAGTGGTTCACAGCATCCATAATATGTCAACCCAAATCGTCTTAACCATTTCAAGTCGTGCTGTACTGCAAACTCATCGTGCATCTGTGGTGATACACTCGAAAAAATTTGAGCATTTGCACAACCCCACATGTTATGTGCTTTTACGTGCTGAGCATCAAAATCTTTTCCTGGCAAATCTGAAACATATCCGTATCCACCCGAGCCAATACGTGTATTGTTGTTATCCAATGATAATAAATTCTGCTGCTCAAACTGATCCATTTCGCTCATCCACGCATTTACCATGCGCTCATATGCATCATGAACCATTTGCGGACGCATCACAAGATCCATCATTGCCTCAGATATTCCCCACCACCGAATCAGATAATCCCATGGTGTATACCAAACATGCGTTTGACCGACAATTTTCACATCCATAATCCCATCAAACACATCTTTTAGTGCTTCATACTGATATTGTGTCGCTTTCTGCATATAAGTAATCTTTGGCAGCGCAATTTTTTCTATATCCTCTGGGTCTTTAATTTGTATTTTAAAATGCCTTGAATAGATTTCATTGTTTTCATCTGTACGCACTGTGTCCACATCTTCAACAATTCCAAAATCAGTACTATAAAAAATCTTAGGACATTCTATATACGGATTTACAATCATATCTCCAGGCATATGTTTACTCTGATAAATTGTTCTTCTTAAGTTTGTTTCTTGTTCTTTTGCCCATTCATTTTTTGTTTGCAAGGTAAGTTCATCATTCACATTCATTTCATGCCATGGTATTTCATTAATCCATACCATAGGCCTTTTTGATTTCAAGTCGTTTAAAGCACGCCATAGTTCTGCTTTATCACTGTCGGCATCTTTTGCCGCAAATTCCTTTAGTTCTTCACCTAAACGTCTCAGTACCGCTTTATCTTCTTTTGAAACAGTAATTTTTTTTTCAACAGGCACTTGTGTTATATGGCTTGGATCATGCAGCATTTCTTTTTCCTCCGTTTTGATTATTTTTTTCGGGTGCAGAAAATCAATTTCTCCGCACCCGAAAGTTGTTCTTAAATAGTTAGTTTATGCTATTTTCTTATACTCTTTTACCATTGTGCTGGAAGGTATTCATCTACATCAGCAGCTGTGATAACATGTTGTGGCAAGTAATAGATTGGTTGGTCAACTTTTCCGTTTGTAAACCAATCTGCTGCCAATTTTAGAGGAATTGCACCATCAGCTTCTGCCGATTGATATGTAATTCCTGTCAAAGAACCATCTTTTACATAATCCATGCCAACTTTAGAGTTCCCTGCACCGACAACAATAATATCTTCTCTGCCTGCTTCTTTCATTGCTTCAACAGCACCAATCGCCTGTGCTGAATCATCTGCAACTACAATTGCGTTGAGTTTGTCGCCAAATTTTGTAATCCAGTCAGAAACGACTTGTTTTACTTTATCCGCTTCAAAACCAGGTGATTGGAAATCAAGTGTTTTTATATCAGGGAAGTTCTTAGCCAATTGTGCCTCTACACGATTGTATCTTGCAAAGTATGGTGAACCGCCAGGGTTATGTGTCAGATATGCAACCCCGCCTTTTCCGCCCATTTCTTTTCCAAGCATATCGCCAATCATTGCCATCTGACCAAAGTCATCAGGACCAGACCACGTAATCATGTATGCAATACCTTCTGCATCGGGAAGCATGTTTGAACCAATTACAGGAATCCCTGCCTGGTTAATTTTTCTGAACTGTTGAACAGCCGCTTTTGGATCTAATGGAACAAGTACAATCATGTCTGGTTTTTCATTGATTGCTTGATCAACCATCTGGTTTTGTACGTTCAAATCCCAGTTTGGAGATTTAATGTCCACTTTCATACCCAGTGCTTCAGCCGCAATTTTTGCGCCGTTTGAATAAGCTGTTAAGTAAGGATGATCACCATTGATGATAACTGTAACTTTTTTGCCCTCAGGTCCATCCATTGGAGATGTTGGTGGGTTTTCTTTGTTTGCTGCATCCCACCCAGCATATTCCATGTCATACCAATGTAATGGATCTGTTTCTGGAAGTGCTTCTGGATCTTCTGGACGAGGTGGAATCTCTTTTCCTTCCATAGGAAGCAATAACGGTTGTCCGTCTGTACCAACTACAGTTGAAAGATCTCCTGCTGCGGGTGCTTCTGTTGCTGCTGCTGGCGCTTCTGTAGCTGCTGGTGCTTCTGTTGCTGCTGCTGGCGCTTCTGTAGCTGCTGGAGCCTCTGTAGCTGCTGGAGCAGGAGCGATAGAGCATGCTGTAAAGGCAAACACCATTACAACTGCCAAAATGATTAGTAGTGTCTTTTTCATATTCTTTCCTCCTTAAGATTTTTCGTTTTTATTTTTGAATAAGGTGATTTTTTCACCTCAAAACAAACAGTGTTATTTTTTCAGTTCTTTTACCTGCCTAAGCAGTGGAAGTCTGATACCTTTTACCTTGTCCTGCATATACTGCGAAATCGACTCGTATAATACAACTGCAGCAAGTACAATACCAGATGCAAAAACCTGTGCCTCATACCCTGTGCCAAAGCACGACAGCATATTAAACAACGTCATTAAGGTAAGCACCGCAAAATAACTCTTTACAACTGTACCCTTGCCGCCTGACATTGCCACACCGCCGATGATGACTGAGGCAATAGTAACCATCAATGGGCTGATGCCCTTGTCACCCATATTTGGAACGGCCGTTCCTTGACCCGCCGCAAAAAGTGCGCCTGCAAAAGCCGCAAGTCCGCCGCAGATTGTAAATGCCAGTATCAGTTGCCTGTCTTTTTTAATACCTGCCAGCCATGCAGTCTCTGCATTACCGCCCACCATATAAAACGCACGCCCAAAACGTGTCTTTCCAAGGATAATCGCAAAGATAACAACCGTCGCAATTGTAATAATAGTGATAGGTGCCAGCAACGGAATCTTATCTGTCAGCAACCAATCAGAGAATGAATAATCTCCGTTTACACTGATAGAACCACTCTTTGTATAAAGGAATATCAATCCTTGCACAATGGTCATGGTTCCTAAAGTCGCAATAAATGAGTTTATTTTCCCTTTTGCAACCAAAAATCCGTTGAATAACCCAAATGCAACACCCACCAAAATAGCAATTATAAAACTTAGAAACCATCCCAGTCCATTGTTTGTAAACATACCCAGTGCAATTACCGCACCAAGATTCATAACTGCCTGAATGGATAAATCAAGCTGCCCGCATATCATAACGATACTCAGTCCAATCGCAAGCATCGCATATAAGTTTGCTGTTTTAAGCAGTGAATTTAAGTTAAACGCATTAAAGAAGTTAGGCGCTGCAAACGTTGCAATTAAGAAAACAACTGCAAATATGATAAATATTCTGTTTTTATCAATATAATAACTTGTATTACGTGCTAATTTTTTCTTAAACATCATCTCTCCCCAACTTTCTTAATGATTTTGAATTGACAAATATAATAAGTATGAATATTGCACCAATGATAATGTTCTGTACAAAGGTGCCAATTCCGATAAACGTCAGGATATTAGACAGCATCTTGACCGTAAATACACCGCCCAGCACACCGATAAAGTTTCCTCTGCCGCCTGCAAGCGTGACACCGCCCAAAACAATTGCTGTTGCCGCCTGAAAGTCATATCCCACACCGTTATAGTACGCACCAACTTTACCAAATGATGTAATGAAAATTCCTGCAATCCCTGCTGCAATTGCGGTAAAGATATATGCCTTAATAATGTTTGACGGAACGTTGATTCCAGAAAACTTTGCAACTTCTGGATTCGAGCCAATTACTTTTAACTGCTGGCCAAATTTTGTTTTGGTTAAAATATATTGTGCAATCACAATCAAAACAATCATTACAACTACCGCCAGCGGTATTCCCAAAACATTTGTTCTTGAGATGTTTACAAATGCCTCTGCTGCTTGCGGATTGCTCGCCGCCGCAGTATCTGGATAAATCTGTTTATTTGAATACAACCAACGAATCAGACCGTCCAGCATAAAGTTCATGGACAGCGTCCATATGACTGGATTTGCTTTTAGTTTTCCAACTACAAATCCATTAATCGCTCCAATAATAATTGCAGTTGTCATACCGAGCGCAAGCGCTGGCACAATTCCCAATGAAAGAGTATCTACTGCTACAATTCCGGATATTGCAATGATAATCGGCGCACTCATATCCACCATGTTGCCCGAGAACGTTACAAACGCCATACCAGCACACAATATCCCCAAAAATGCACCTGCTTGAATGATGTTCATGAAATTATCAGCCGTAAAAAACTTCGGATTAACAATTGTGCCGATAATAATTAAGATAATCAGTATGAAAAATACGCCTGCTTTTGAGATAATCTCTGAAAACTTATTGCTTTTCAGACTTCTTGTATCTGTTGTCATATTTTCATACCTCCTTCCCCATTTGCCGCCAAAAGCAGCGCATCTTCATTGATTTCCTGCTGAGATAACTCACCAATGAATTTTCCCTCACGCATAATCATCGCTCGATCAGAAAGACCAACCAGCTCTGGTAAATCAGAAGAAATCAAAATGATGCTATGTCCTTCATTCGCAATTTTTTCTATTGTTTTATGAATCAACATTTTTGCACCAATATCTACACCACGAGTTGGTTCGTCTAAAATCAACAGCCGTGGTTTTAAGGCAAGCCATTTTCCAAGCAAAATCTTTTGCTGATTTCCGCCTGAAAAGTTTGATACCATTCTGTCTTCTTCCGCAGGATAAATCTGCAAATCTTCAATAACCTGTTTTAGTGCTGGATTCCCAGCTTTTTTTGAAAAATACAGCCCTTTTGTAAGTTCTGGAATCATAGAAGACAAAATATTTTCGGACATACTGAGCCTTAGTGCCAAACCTTGCAGTTTTCTATTTTCTGTCAGATATGCCATGCCACGTTTCATTGCTTGCTGCATATTTTTGTTTTTGATGGTTTGACCTTCAAAAATCATTTCTCCCTCATCAATCGGATCAATCCCAATAATGGAGCAGGCAAGCTCGCTTCTTCCAGCACCTGCAAGGCCGCAAATACCCAATATCTCGCCTTTGCTTACATGAAAAGATACATTATGAAAAAATCCCCACCTTGAAAGATTTTTTGCTTCAAAAGCAATTTCGCCAATATTTGCATCTCTTTTCGTATAGAACTTATCAATTTTTTGTCCTACCATCATTTCAACAAGCTTAGAAGAAGTCATGTTTTCAATCTCATTTGTTGAAACTTTTTTTCCATCACGCATAACAGTTACTCTGTCAGCAATTTCAAAAACTTCCGGCAAATGATGAGATATATAGATAATCGCCATACCCTGCTCTTTCAGACCATTTATAATAGTAAATAATCTTTTTACTTCTTCGCTTGACAAGGAAGAAGTCGGCTCGTCCATAACCAATATAGATGGATTACTGTACAGCGCCTTACCTATCTCTACAAGTTGTGCCTCGTGCTGAGAAATTTCACTAATTTCAATCGTGGGATCAATGTATTCCAGCCCCACACGTTTCAAAATATCTTTTGAAATTTCAATCATCTTCGTTTTGTCGATAAACAATCCTTTTCTTGGTAATTGTCCTACCAACATGTTTTCCGCAACAGATAACGGTTTTGCAAGTGATAATTCCTGATAAATCATTCCTATTCCATGCTGTTTTGCAATCAGCGGTGTCGTCAGTCTTGCAGACTGTCCATTTACCACAATATCCCCTGTATAATCATCAAAGGAACCTGCCAGCATCTTCATAAGCGTTGATTTACCTGCGCCGTTTTCTCCCATCAGCGCATGAACTTCTCCTGCTTTTACCTGAAAATCTACGGCATCTACCGCCAGCGTACCTGGAAAGCTTTTAGAAACGCTTTTCATATCAAGTACAACCTGACCAATTTTACTACTCATTTCAGACAAAAGTTAGCACCCTCTTTCTATATTCTAATTTTATTAATTGATTATTTTTTTAGAAATCACTATATTAATAATGAATTTTAAGATTTTATTTTCCACAGCCATATTTTTTTGCTTCATCAAACATAGCAATAATATTTTGTGCAGGAATTTCTGGCAAAATATAGTCATGCGATGCCGCAACAATGTATCTGCCTTTACTGCCTAAAATATCAATGATTCTGCGAGTTTCGTCACGTACCTGCTGAGGTGTTTGGTTTTGCAAAATCTCGTTTTCATCAATACCGCCAAAAAATACACAATCGTCACCAAATTCTTTTATCAGTGCCTCTGGGCTCATATTCTGTGCATTTACCTGTATCGGATTGATTGCATCTACACCAATTTCAATAAAATCACCAATGATTTCGTGAATATCTCCACAGGAGTGTACAGCCGTCACACAGCCATTCTTTTTTGCTTGTGCAATCAGCTTTGCCACATACGGTTTGTAAAACTTACGCCACATATCCGGCGCCATCAGTAGCGCACGCTGTGATCCGAAATCATTTCCAATAAAGTACATATCAATCGTATTTGGATTTGCCTCAAACGTACGTCTATCAAGTTCATAATAAAACTCAAAACACTTCTCAATAATTGCATAACATACATCTGGGTTGGTATACATATTAATAAAAAACTCTTCCATATCCATAAGCTCTGTAGAATCATGGAAAAACGGTGACCAGCAGCCACCTATTAAGCAATAATCTTTTGCCCATCTCAATTGTTCTTTTGTAAATCTTACTTCATAATTATCTGGATTCGGAAACCCTTTATATGTTTCTATTTGTTTTACCGTTTCCATTTTTTCAAGCGGATGCGTCAATGCCTGTCCATAATGAACACCGCCTCGTTTAATACCCCATTCGCTCATATGTGTACCATCTGTAAACTGTTCAAGTACAGGCCCAATATATTGAGGGCGAATTGTTTTATAATCAAGTCCTATGATTTCATATAGTGCTTCTTCCTCTGTTTTTACGTCCAATATTTCTTTGATATTCTCGGTAACCTGCGGTGCAGCACCATACCACATTGGAAATCTATCCATGCTTTGCTTTAAAAAAGGAGCTAATCCTCTTTGTCTACTATTCATATTCTTACACCCCCCCCTGCTTCTACGATTATCATATTGCAAAATCATCGCCTTTCAAATACAAATACGCACAAAAAGTGTTTAAAAATTCATACGAAAATAAACAAAATAATCTTGATGCAAAAATGATGGTTAAAATTTATATGAATGTTGTTTGATTTTTTATCATTTATTCTTTTTTAAACAATAATAGGTGCTTTTTCATTATTTTTGGTGTAATATTTTACCATAAGTATAAATACCTGCATTGAACTTTAACAAACTTCCTTCCATTTTATAGAAAGGGCGGCTCATTATGTATAAACTTTTAATTGTTGATGATGAAGAACTTGTGCGCAACGCTGTTGTAAACATTATCGACTGGAATTCCATCAATATTACTGAAGTTATGCAGGCAGAGGACGGCGAGCTTGCACTTGATATAGCTAATCAGTTTCGTCCTGACATCATCTTAACGGATATTCGTATGCCTTTTATGGATGGACTGGAGATGGCAAGACAGGTGCATGAAATACTTCCTGAAACAAAAATTGTGATATTAACTGGTCATGATGAATTTGAATATGCTGTGAAATCAATCAAACTTGGTATTACCGACTATATCGTAAAACCCATATCGGCAGAAAACCTTCTTCAAACAATGAACAAAATCGTACGGTCTTTGGGACATGAGCGTTCTCAAAAACTTTTACAGCAAAAAATGCGCACACAGCTACGACAAAGTCTTCCGCTTTTAAAAGAAAAGATGCTGAATCAGATGATTACAAGCAAGGCAGTCTTAGACGAACAGCAAATGCAGTATCTTGACATCGACCTTCATTATAACACCTATACCGTGTGCGTTTTCTCGGCTGGTGTAGAGCATGAGCAGGGCATAGAAGATTTTGAAGTTTTAAACATGATACTTAAGCAATCCTTAGAAACTTGCTTTAACAAAAGCGATATTGTATTCAGCAACTACAAGAATCAGCACATTGTTATACTCAAAGACTTAAGTACAGCAGATTATGACGCACGTGCAAACCTGCACCGCCTCATTGAGGAACACAACCAAAAATTCAAAGACGAATACCATTGCTACATTAATACAGGCATTGGCACCACAGTTACAAGCATTAGTGAACTTCCCCTCTCCTATTCAAGTGCACAACACGTGATGAGCTACAATACTGCACTTGGGAACGATATTATTTTTGATTTTATAGACCTCGGATATAAATCTCCAGAGTTTGTGTTTCCAAAAGAACTCATTGAGGAACTTCTAAAAACAGTCTATTTAAACATCAATTGTGAAGAAAGCTTAGAGAAATTAATTGATTTTTTAGCTGGCTGCAAAAATCTCACATCCTATAATTTACAGTTATTGTGTTTTGAAATCATCAACAATATCAATAAAATGCTGCTTGAAATTGACCCTGCTCTTGATATTAGAGAATACGAAACAATTTTGCATGATACTTATGCCATCAAAACCATACAAAATTTCAAGGTATTGATTGGCGAGTTTTTACACACAATTTTTCATTTGTTTAACGATAAAAAGCAAAGCAGAAAGCAACTGATTGTGCATAACGCAAAACAATATATTGAGAAAAATTATGCAAGCACTGACCTAAATCTAAATACGGTCGCAAACAATGTCTTTATCAGTCCCTCTTATCTTTCTGCACTTTTTAGAAAAGAAACTCATATGTCATTTGTAGATTTTATCACGCAAATTCGAATTGAAAAGGCAAAAGAGTTTTTGGCAGCATCTGATGCTCGTACTTATGAAGTCGCTCTAAAATCTGGTTATCAAGATCCACATTATTTTTCTGTATGTTTTAAAAAACAGACTGGACTTTCGCCCAGTGAATATAAAAAGCAATTGGAAAATACGCAATGAAGATTTTTAAAAATACTTCTTTAAAATCAAAAATGATTTCACTAAATTCTGTTTTGGTTTTTTTTACGGTCATACTTATCAGTGTCATCGCTATTTTGTCGTTTAACAGCATCAACAACAGAAATGCAAAAGTACTGTCTAAACAAATCATCAATCAAGTTGCACAAAATATCGAATACTATTCGCAAGAAATGACCAATATTTCCAAAATTGCAAATTACGATTATCACATTCAGAAATATCTATCCGGCACTCCTGCTACAGCCACCCAGCAATACGATATGTTAAATAGCATCTCGCTTCTTTTTGAAAATGTAAGTAGTACCAGAGAAGATATTACAACCATTCTACTGTTTGATGAATTTGGCAGACCTGTTTCCAATATAGATACCAACGACATTAATATAAACTATCGTTTTGTTGCACAGTCATGGTATAAAAAAGCACAAAATACACCTGATGGATTTGTAATGGTAAAACCCCACAGGCAAAGCTATATCAACAATTCTTCCGAGCTTGTGATTTCCTTTATCAAACGTGTAAACCGCTTTGATTCACAGATTGGCGCAGGGATTATCATGATGGATTTAAACCTCAATGCCCTCAAAAAAATCTGTTCTAATGTGCAGCTTGGGGATGAGGGATATATTATGGTGGTAGATGCGGACGGAAATGTCATTTATCACCCTGATTATAGTTATATGTATCGTGCATGGGATGAGATGTATATCAAAGAGGTCTATAAAGAAGATGACCCCATCATTTTTGAAGCACTCAATGCAGGAGGCAATACGCTGCAAAAAAGTATCAACGGACGGAATTTAATCATTACCTCTCAAACCGTATCCGACCTTGGATGGACAATCATCGGCATTTATCCGCAAGCCGCAATCATTGCAGAACAAACGCAGATTGCGCTTCTTATCACAGCCATAGGGTTTATTATTGTTGCGATTGGTATTTTGGCAACAACGCTTATCTATACACTTATTTTTGATCCAATCAGCAAGCTACAAAAGAAGATGAAGCAGGCAGAAGAAGGTATTTTAAACATCAGTGAAAAAAATCATTATACTGATGATGAAATTGGTTCTCTTAACAAAAATTTTGACAACATGATTAGCCAAATTCATGAATTGATGCTCCGCATTAAAAGTGAAGAGCGACAAAAGCGCAAAGCTGAGCTTAATTTTTTGCAGGCACAGATTAATCCTCATTTTTTGTATAACACGCTTGATTCTATTGTTTGGATGGCAGAAACTAACCATAAAGATGTTGTGAAAATGACTGAAAGTCTTGCAAAATTATTTCGTTTATCACTTTCCAAAGGCAAAGAGATCATTAAAATACGAGATGAAGTTTCGCACGTGGAAAACTACTTAATTATTCAAAAAATGCGTTACACCAATAAATTTGATTTTAAGATTGACGTAGAAGAACAGATTTTGGATATGCAGACCTTAAAGCTTATCCTGCAGCCACTTGTCGAAAACGCAATTTACCATGGTATTAAGAACACTCGCCACAAAGGCAATATTCTTATTAAGGGCAGACTTGTTATGGACAATGTCCTTCTACAAGTTATGGATGACGGTGCAGGTATAGAACGCACGAAAGCGGCAATGCTTCTATCTGATGATAGTAAAAAAGGGATTGGCATCAAAAATGTGGACGAACGCATTAAGCTATATTATGGAGAACAGTACGGACTTGAAATAAACAGCGAAAGGGATATTGGTACTGTGGTAGACATTTGGATACCCGCACTGCCATATTCGGATGATTTAAATGAGTAAAAAAAATATTATCCTCTTTATATTGTTAGTTGCAGCACTTGTATTTTTTATTGTACTCACTTTGTTTTTTATTACAGATATTAATGCTCCCTCTGTTATAGAAAGCTCAATGTCCACACCAGAACCCCCAGTGAAAAATGTATATTACATTGCCAACTCTTTATCGCAGGCAGAAGAATACGCTTATACCACAGATTTACGGCATAAGTTCATGAAAAATGCAAATATTGAGTTTTATATTTTAAATTCTGAAGGATTGACAACAACACAAGTAAGCAACATCAAAGCTGCACAAGAACATGCCGATTTAATCATTATAAACCCGCTTTTAGGTGATGATGTTTCAAAAAGCATACAAGAATCAAGCGTGCCTATACTTGTTTTAGACGTTCAAGATGCCACAGGTACTACTGTTTATTTTTCTGATAAGCGCAGTGCGCAACTTATGATTCAATATATTTCTGCAACGCTATATTACGATTCAAATATTTGCATTGTAACAAATACTTTAACCGACTCTCTTTATCTGCAAATGCTCAACCGTGTCAACTCCACTTCTCAAAAATACAATCGCTTACACGTTTTAGCCTCTTACCCTACGCACAATTTGCCTATCAGCGATATTAAAACAAAAATGCCACGGTTGCTTGAAGCGCAGTCTGTTTTAATTCTGGATGAACTTAATGCCCAATTAATCGTTGATTATTTAGTCGCAAATAATTATGAAGGTTCTATCGAAATGGTAAGCAGTAATCCGAAAATGATTTCTTATATTCAAGCAGGCAATCTGGATGCACTTGTTTTTAAAAATCCTCAAATCTATGCAGATAGTATTCTTGCAGCTTCCCTTTCGATGCTGCAAAGCAATAATATTTCA
Source organism: Christensenellaceae bacterium (assembly GCA_036660175.1). Taxonomy (GTDB): domain Bacteria; phylum Bacillota; class Clostridia; order Christensenellales; family Christensenellaceae; genus Christensenella. The sequence continues at coordinate 14,000 of JAVXBD010000001.1, forward strand.
TCCACCGAGTGTTATCAGCATTTAATCAATATTTACAATTTAAATGAATACCTCAACTAATCTCATAAAAAATTAACGGAGGAAGAAAATCATGATTAAAAAAATAGCATTTGTACTTTCGGTTGTCTTATCAGTCTGCTGTTTTTCAACATCGTGCTTCAACCAGCAAAAATCTGCGCCAAAAACTGGCATTACCATCAAATGCGCACTCATTGGTTATGGTGACTATGAAAAGCTATACGAGAGCATCCCAATTTTTGAAGATCAAACAGGAATTGATGTGGAAATTGTTTATCTTGATAATCACTTTGAACTTGATAAAAAGCTAAAAAGAGATTTCTTGTCTGATACCGATGATTATGATGTAATCTCAAATCACTCAAGTTTTTATTCACAGTATATTGATTACTTAGAACCTTTAAATCAATATTTTTCACAAGAAGAACTTACAGACTTTTTGCCACGTCTTTTAAATAGCGGCAAACAAAACGGAAATTTATATTTAATGCCTCGCCATGCAGACATCAGCTCTATTTTATATCGCACCGATCTTTTTAAAGATGAAAATTATAAAAAGCAGTTTTTTGATACATATCATCGTGAACTTAGCGTACCTCAAACATGGGATGAATTTGAGCAAGTTGCGACTTTTTTTGGACAATTTGAAGGATTATATGGGACACAATTTGCAGGAAAAGAAGAAGCATTAACAGGAAGATTTTATGAGGTATTGCTCGCAAATGGCGGACACTTCATTGATAATACTGGAAATGCTGTCTTTAATAGTCCACAAGGCATCAAATCTGCCATGATGTTCAAAAATTTATATCAAAACGGCTCTGTTCCTGAAGATACTTTTGATTATCTTTGGGACGATCTTGCCAAAAATTTCGCTTCTGGCAATGTTGCTATTTATGTTGAATGGTACAGCTATTATTCATTCCTCCAAGATCCGAAACGTTCACAAGTAGTAGGAAAATTTGATATTGCACGATTGCCCATTGGTGACGGCGGAATACACAGTGGATGGATGGGCATGCACGGCTTCTCCATCACAAAAAATTCGAATCATAAAGAGCAGTCCGCAGAATTGATACGCTTTCTTACAAACAAAGATAGCTCTTATGCAGAAGCAAAAATAGGATATTTACCTGTACGCTCTTCCGTATGGAATCGTGTGATCTCTGACGCAAGATTTGATGATATGCAACAAAAGCGTTTGGAGCTTGCAAAACTTCAATTATCCGAAGATTCTTTTACACCACCGCTGACACCCGAATGGATTTCCGCATCGGATATTTTCTATCCTATTTTCCAACAAATTATATCAGGAGAACAAGATATAAAGACTGGGCTTGATGATGCTGCCCACCAAATTAATTCTATGTCACAAAGAAACACGTATTTCTAAAGTTTAATATTCACAAGACACGACCTTCATATATCGGCGCAGTGCCAAATCTCCATCATGTGCAATTCCGCAATAACTTTTCGACATATTTTCACCATTTGTGATGCGCACAACACCAGTATGAAAGAATAGATCCTCGAACTCTTGCCGATCTTCTTCTTCACACACCAATGCCACCGTCTGCAAATGGTTTTTATAACCAATCATTTCTATTAATAATCGGTTTTTCGGCAATGGTTTTACCCAACAATTTCGAAACATATAGGACGGTTCGAGCAGACTGTTATTATACGCAATTACGCCACAATTTTTTGTTCTAAAAACGCTTTTATTTCCAGTATTGATTGCCTCCAGCTCTTCTGTACAGCACTCCAACGTTTTTTGCGCATGGATATATAAATCATCTTGCTGTGGCATACTTTGTGATTTAGAATCCAATATTCTGCAGAATCGCCGAGCAAATACGATTACTTCTTCAAAGTCATCGGTATCCACATAAATACCTTGGCATGAGTTGCAAAACAGTTGGTTCGTATCGCATATATTATACGCAATTTTTTCTAATTCATCATCTGCAATGTTTTTACCCGAAACATATGCAAAACTGATTTTATGCCCCCACTCAATGATTTTAGTATTTGGCTTTGCAAGTTTTCTTACAGCGCTTACGGCTGTATCGCCGCCCCATACAACAATTGCGTCTGCAGCGTCCGCCATCTTCTTCATAGATTCTATATCTTCAGATGGATAATCAAACACCACCACATAATTCGCAATCAGCGGATAGTATTGTATTAATTTCTGCAAAATCAAAATAGAAAGTCCATTGTCTTGCCCTGGCAATTTCAGAAGATTGATGTTACCAGTAATCAGTCCCTCAATCACACTAAAAACAGGTAATGCATCCACATTTCCTGCTGCAATATGCAAAAGCACACCCAACGGTCTATACTTCTGCTGTACTTTTTTTGTGCTTGCAACATTTGGTAAGACCCACTCTGTTTTTGTACCTAATTCTAACTCTAATCTTTTTTCAAGATACTCCCTGCTCATCATATACTTAACGATTTGCAGCTCCTCACGTGCCTTATATTCAGGTATTCCAACATCAGTCAACAATGTAAGATGCTGCCTCTCATGAAGGCTTTTAGAGAGTTTGTCGCACGCATCAATCACCGCCTGCACAGAAAGTTTTTCATTCTCATAAGCATGGCATATCAGTGCTTTTAACTGATTAAGCTGTTCTTTGTTTCGATTTTCCTCCATTATATTCGCCCTTCCAATAACTCTGCTGCATCAGTTGTACATGTTTTAATTTGCTGCACCCCTGCACGTCCTTTTAATTCAAAATAAGGTGTTTTGATTTTACATCCGCATTCTTTTGTATCATGTAAAATTGCTAAATCATCCGTAACAATGCTTGTAAGCGGCATACTTTGCACCAATGGTGTCACAAAGCTCAACAGTCCTATCTGACCATTTCTAACGGGTTCTAAAGTATTTACATCACGAATAATTACTCGGCTATAAATTGGAACATGAAAATGACCGTTTTCGCATTTGCAATAAGGAAGCGGATGCTCTACTGTGCTAAAAAACTCAAGACAGTTTGCTTTTTCAATCCCTAACGTTTCTTTGATTAAAGAGTAAAAATGATTATGATCAATTTCTTGGTTTGAAAACTGCTTCCATCCGCCTCCCAAAAGAATCTTTGAATGGCGATTGAGTTTTAAGCAAATTCCATTTTCTTTTAGTGACTGTACGAGAAAATACATATAAGATGGAAATCCAACAAATCGTACAGGAAATCCCTGCTTTGCATAGCGAATAAGCGATTCTTTGATTTTCTCAATATTAGGCTCATATCTCGTTCCCGTATCTTTCAGCGCATATTCTCTGTGCAATGCAGGTGCAAATTTCGTAGTACCATATGCCGTCTTAATAGCACCCATTTGTGTATGCTTGCTTGGTTCATATCCTAAAACAATATAATTTGTCGGAATCGGAGAAATCACTTTATAATACGAAAAAAAGCGTATCATCATTATTATGCCATAAAACAATGTATTTTTATCTAATGCGATGATACTTTGTGCTCCCTTTGTTCCAGAAGATGCTGCCTGTATAGCCAAGTCTTTTTTCTGCCTCGAAAACATTCGATTACGCTTAAAATAAAGTGATGGAAACACAGGAACTTTATACAAATCTTCCTTTGTGTGCAGCATCTCTACGTTAAAATTCCGAGCTTCCAATATCTTTTTATAAGGTTCACAATGTTTCGTATGAAATGATATATTTTCTTTTACTGCCTCAAAAAACAACTCCTGCGTATTTTGTAAATCATATGGATTCTTATGAAAAAAAAGTTTCATTCTACAACTCATAAAACCACTTCCTGCTCATATTTCTTTGATGGCAATTATACCATACTTAAACGATTCTGAATTTTATACAATTGTAAAAAAGTTTACATACACTCAATAAGAGTATCTGTAAACTTCTTGTTTTGGAGGCGCCACCCAGATTTGAACTGGGGGTAAGAGCTTTGCAGGCTCCTGCCTTACCACTTGGCTATGGCGCCGTATGGAGCGGAAGACGAGATTCGAACTCGCGACTTTCACCTTGGCAAGGTGACACTCTACCACTGAGTCACTCCCGCATACAGTTAGCATTTATATAGTGGCGACCTGGAAGAGACTCGAACTCTCGACCTCTAGCGTGACAGGCTAGCGTTCTAACCAACTGAACTACCAGGCCACAAATAAGTAAACGTCACATAATCGAATGGTGGGCCCTCAGGGACTCGAACCCCGGACCAATCGGTTATGAGCCGACCGCTCTGACCAACTGAGCTAAGGGCCCGCATAATGCTAAGAACGTGTTTTTAATTTAATAAGTTTATTGGTGACCCCAATGGGACTTGAACCCATGTTACCGCCGTGAAAGGGCGATGTCTTAACCGCTTGACCATGGGGCCACGTATTAAATTAAAATGGTCGGGGTGAAGGGATTCGAACCCCCGGCCCCATGCTCCCAAAGCACGTACGCTAGCCAAACTGCGCTACACCCCGAAACACATTCTTTTCATTTGCGACGCTTTATAATATACTTGATTTTAGCTCGTTTGTCAATGTTTTTATCAAAAATAGTTGCTGAATTTTTTTATATGGATAAATATAGATTTTATAAGCCAGATGATTTATAATTACTATATGAAGAATTTAGATGAATTAAAACAATATATTAAGAATCACTGTTTAAAATATCATATTTCAACCTATGGTTGTAAGATGAACGAGCATGAGTCCGAAAAATTAGCAGGCATACTAGAAAGCCTTGGCTATATTGATACAACTTGTCAAGAAAATGCAGATTTTATTGTTTTTAATACTTGCTGTGTTCGTGAAAATGCTGAGGATAAAACATTTGGAAATGTTGGTGCACTCAAAGGTCGTAAAAAAAGCAATGAGCATCTGATGATTTGCGTTTGTGGATGTATGATGCAGCAGCAGGAAGCTGCTCAAAAACTTGCCGATATGTTTCCGTTTGTCGATATTGTTTTTGGTACGCACAACGTCCATAAACTTGCCGATATGATTTTGCAGCGAGTGCGTGACCAGAAGCGGGTGATGAACGTGTGGCAGACAGAGGGTGAAATTCACGAAAATACACCTGTAAAAAGACAAAATGCGTTTAGCGCAGATGTTAATATTATGTATGGCTGCAATAATTTCTGTTCTTATTGTATCGTGCCATATGTACGAGGGCGTGAGCGTTCACGTGACTCTAAAAAAATTGTTTCTGAAATCAATTCTTTATATGATGAAGGATTCAGTGAAATCACATTGCTCGGACAAAATGTGAATTCTTATGATGCAGGAGATTGTATGCGGTTTGCGCAATTGCTGCAAAAAATCTGTAAAGATACAAAAATACCACGGATACGCTTTATGACGTCACATCCAAAAGATTTATCCGACGAGTTGATTGATGTGATTGCAGCAAATCCGCAAATATGTAAGCATATTCATTTGCCTGTTCAGTCAGGCAGCAGTCATATTTTAAAGCTAATGAACCGTAAATATACACGTGAAGCATATATGAGCCTTGTGCAGAAGATTCGCAAGGCAATTCCTTCAATTGCGATAACAACAGATATTATTGTTGGGTTTCCTGGTGAAAGTGACGCAGATTTTGAAGATACAATGTCGCTGGTTGATGAAATTCAATTCGATTCCGCTTATACATTTGTCTATTCAAAGAGAAATGGTACTGCCGCTGCACGCATGACAGACGTTGTTGAGGAAAGCGTGCAAAGAGAGCGTATTATGCGCTTGATTTCTTTACAAAACAGGATCACAGAGAAGTGCAATCAAAAGTACGAAGGAAAAATAGAAAAAATATTGGTTGAGAGTGTCAGTATAAAAAATAAGAATCATCTGTTTGGGCGAACACAGAGTTCTAAAATTGTAAACTTTGAAGGCGATGTTAGCCTGATAGGAAAGTTTTGCGATGTGAAAATTACACAGGGAAAACGATCAACGCTTTTTGGAGAATTAAAAAACTATGGGGAATAAAACCGCAAAATTAACGCCGATGATGCAGCAATATTTAGAATTAAAAGAACAATACAGTGATTGTATTGTTATGTTTCGTTTAGGCGATTTTTACGAGATGTTTTTTGAGGATGCAAAGATTGCTTCAAAAGAGCTGGAAATCGCATTGACTGGCAGAGACTGCGGACTTTCAGAGCGTGCGCCAATGTGTGGCGTGCCACATCATGCAGTAGAAACGTACATTAATAAGTTGATTTTAAATGGAAGAAAAGTTGCCATTTGTGATCAGTTGGAGCTTCCATCTGCCGCACAAGGTATTGTAAAGCGTGGTATTACACGCATCATAACGCCCGGAACAGTTATAGAGAATTCTATGCTTACCGAGTCCGAAAATAATTATATTTTATGCATTGCCTATCAAACAGAAAGTATTGGCATTGCATATTGTGATGTTTCAACAGGTGAGTTTTGCTGTGCACAGCTTTCAGATACACAGGCGCTTTTAAACGAAATCGCCAGAATCAATCCAAAAGAGATTTTAGTAGCTGATTCATGCGTAAAAGAAACACTTGTGCTTCTGGAAAAATCAATATTTAAAAACACGTTTGTTAATCCATATTATGACGGAGCTTTTGAAAATGAAGCTGCAAAAAAAGTCTTGTATGCTCACTTTCATATGAAGTCTTTGGCTGGCTTTGGAATAGATGAACAATGTTTTTCTGTGGGTGCGGCAGGTGCGCTGATGCAGTATTTGTGCGATACGCAAAAGAACTCCTTGATGCACATTACAAAAATAACAGTATTATCAGACAACACCAATATGATTATTGACAGTAGCACACGAAGAAACTTGGAACTGACACAGACGCTGATGGAAGGCGCAAAAAAAGGTTCGCTTTTGTGGCTACTTGATAAAACAAAAACAGCGATGGGTGCAAGACTGCTCAAAAAATATGTTCTGCAGCCTTTAAAAAATATTGATTTGATTAATGAAAGATTAGATGCAGTTTCCGAAATCAAAGACAATCTTTATTTGCGGAATTCTTTAATTGACTATTTAGGTGGAATTTATGATTTAGAGCGGATTATTACCAAAATTTCCTATGGTACAATTGATGCAAAGGACTGTATTTCTTTAAAAAACTCCATCAATGCGCTACCATACATTAAAAATCTGCTTAAAGATGCAAGCTCCATTCTTTTAAAAAGGCTTTATAATGAACTTGATGATTTACATGATATTTTTGATATTTTGGAGTGCGCAATCAACGAAGATGCGCCTGCTGGAATTATGGACGGCAATATCATTAAAAAAGGTTTCAGCGATGAAGTTGACAAGCTGATAGAAGCTTCTACCAATGGAAAAACGTGGTTAGCAGAGCTTGAATCACGTGAAAAAGCAGATACAGGCATCAAAAACTTAAAAGTTGGGTATAATAAAGTATTCGGATATTTTATAGAAGTCACAAAATCAAATATCGCACAAGTACCTTATCGTTATCTTCGTAAACAAACACTTTCAAACTGTGAACGCTACATTACCGAAGAACTAAAGGAAATGGAAGATACCATTCTTGGCGCAGAAGAAAAACGCTGCAGTGTGGAATATGAAGTGTTCCTTAAAATCAGAGATATTCTTGGAAAGAACGTTTCACGTATGCAGTCATGTGCGCTTGCTGTTGCAGCTCTTGATGTGATGCAGTCATATGCATTTGTTGCCTACGAAAACAACTATATACGGCCTGCTATGGTGCGTGATGGCAGAATAGAGATTGAGCAGGGGAGGCATCCTGTTGTTGAAAGCTTAGTAAAGCAAGGCTTTGTTCCAAATGACGCTTTGCTTGATTGCTCACAGAACAATTTATTGTTGATTACTGGTCCAAACATGGCAGGGAAGAGTACCTACATGCGTCAGGTTGGACTGATTACATTGATGGCTCACATCGGATGTTTTGTACCCGCCCAAAAAGCAACCATTTGTCTTGTTGACAGAATTTTTACACGTGTGGGTGCATCGGACGATTTAGCATCCGGACAAAGCACCTTTATGGTAGAAATGAATGAACTTGCCAATATTCTTAATAATGCAACCCCTGACAGCTTATTGATATTAGACGAGATTGGCAGGGGAACAAGCACCATTGATGGTCTTTCAATTGCATGGTCAAGCGTGGAATACATTATCAATCATTTGCACGCAAAAACATTGTTTGCAACGCATTATCATGAATTGGTTGAACTTGAAAATATGTTTGACGGTATTAAGAATTATTCAGTTGCCGTAAAAGAGCTTGCAAGTGACATTGTTTTTCTTCATAAGATTGTTGAAGGCGGGACGGATAAGAGCTTTGGTATTGAGGTCGCAAAACTTGCTGGATTGCCCAAAATAGTCATCAGCCGTGCAAGAGAGTTTTTGGATAAACTTCAAAACTATGAAATTTCCATTACGGAAAATTCAAATATAAAAAAAGATACACCTCAAAAAGCAGAACTGCCTAAATGTATGCAGAAAATTAAAAAAATAAATACAGATTTATTGACACCGCTTGAAGCGCTTAATTTTTTAAATGAATTGAAGCAGGAGTTGGACGATTGGAGTCATGATGAATAGAATTAACTTGCTTGACGAAACAGTTTATGCACGGATTGCCGCAGGGGAAGTTGTCGGTAATCCTGCTGCTGTTGTAAAAGAATTGATAGAAAACGCAATAGATGCAAATGCAACGGCTATCACTGTTGAAATTTTGCAGGGCGGCAAAGAGCTGATTCGTGTAACAGACAACGGATTGGGTATTCATCCTGATGATGTTTTATTGACAATACAAAAACATGCTACCAGCAAGCTATCAAAACTTGAAGATTTATCTGAAATTGCAACACTTGGTTTTCGTGGTGAAGCATTATGCAGTATAGCGGCAGTATCACGTCTGTGCATCAGTACACGTATGCATGGAAGCATAGAAGGTGCAGTGCTTACCGCAAGCGGGCAGAGCGAGCCTCTGGTTGTTCCAGCAGGTCTTGCAGAGGGAACAACTGTTAAAGTTGAAGATTTATTTTATAATATTCCTGCTCGTCGCAAATTCTTAAAAAATACGACGCAGGAGGCAGTTCAAGTTACAAGCATTGTTTCAAAATTGCTGCTTGCAAATCCACAGATTTCTATAAAATATATTAATAATGGAAAAACGATGTTTCAAAGTCCTGGAAATAATCAACTAAAAGACAGTATTCTAACGATTTATGGTGTTGGAATTGCCAATAAAATTAGAGAAGTTTCCTATAACAATAATGAAATAAGAATCGACGGCTATATTTCAGAACCTGCTTTTTTATATAAGAGTACCAATCACATGAATATTTATTTGAATGGTCGGTATATCAAATCAAAAAGCTTGCAAGATTCGGTGATACATGGATATGGGGAGCGTCTTTTGCGTGGACATTATCCGTTTGCAGTCCTCAATATTGGTGTGGCTTACAACAAAACAGATGTCAATATTCACCCAAATAAACTGCAAGTGATGATTGATGATGAGATTGATGTGATAGATGCGGTAGAAAGTGCTGTGAAATTGACGCTAAGTAAAAATACTCCGCCAGAAATCATTTTAAGCACCGATCAGCCGTTTTTTTCTCAAGAGAATCATCAAAGTGAAGAAGACTCAGAGATCTCGTTCCCTGATTTTAAGTCGGCAGACAGATTGTATAAGCCTACCGTCAGCAAAGCAAATCAAGCGGCACAGAGTGCAAATTTTTTGATGGATTATCCAAAATACGATGAAGTACAGGATTTTGACAAGTTGATTGACAGCGTGATTGCATATGGCGCAAAAAAAGAAGAACAGCAAATCATTGAAGATGTCAGGACACTTACAGATTTTCGCATCATAGGTCAGGCATGGAACAGCTTTTTGATTGTAGAAAGCGGAGAAAATTTATATTTGATTGACCAACACGCCGCACATGAACGCATTAATTTTGAGCGCATGAAACAGAACGGTGTAGATAAGCAGTTACTGCTAATCCCGTATATCGCTACGTTTACACATGCCGATTTTGAACTATTGAAAACCAATCACAAAAAGCTTCAGGAGTTGGGTTTTGAATATGATGAGTTTGGGCCGCTGACGTATAAATTTGATGCTTTGCCTGTACAGATTGAAAAATCAAACGAAGCAACGATGATTGATGAAATTTTAAATGAACTTCGAAACTCACCAAAAGAACCGCTTGTGCTTCGTGATAAAATCATTCGTGCTGCATGCAGATACAGCATCAAAGCAGGTTATCAGCTGTCAGATGAGCAGATTTTAGAGTTGATTACTGAAATTACAAAGCTCAATGCTATTCCGACGTGTCCACATGGCAGACCAATTGCGGTTGTATTAACAAAAACGGATTTAGAAAAAGGATTTAAAAGAAAATGATGAAACAAAAAGTATATGTGATTGTTGGGCCTACTGCATCAGGCAAAACAGCGGCAGCAATCGAGCTTGCAAAGCTTATAAATGGCGAGATTATTTCTGCGGATTCCATGCAGATTTATAAAAAAATGAATATTGGTACAGCAAAACCAACCTTAAAAGAAATGCAGGGGATTGTGCATCACATGATTGATATTGTTGAACCTGATGATGATTTTAGTGTTGCAATGTTTCAAAAAATGGCAAAAGAGTGCATTAAAGAAATTTTTCTGCGTGGCAAAACGCCAATCGTTGTAGGCGGCACGGGGTTATATATTAATTCAATCACTTATTTACTTGATTTTACAAAAACAGTTCACGATGAAGTATTGCGTGAAAAATTAAATAAAATGGACAATATTCAATTACACCAACTGTTAAAAAATGCAGATGAGCAATCAGCACAGCGTATCCATCAAAACGATAAGAAAAGAGTCATTCGGCGGTTGGAAATATTACAAAGTGGTAAAACAGATAGCTATGATTTTGATGTGCCAAATACTGAACATCAGTTCATTATAAGCGGTTTGAGTACCGATCGAAAGCTTCTTTATGAAAGAATCAATCAGCGTGTTGACGATATGGTTCAAAACGGTTTGATTGACGAGGCAAAATGCGTTTATAATCAATATGGTGGTAAGATTACTTCTATGCAGGCAATTGGTTATAAAGAAATTGTTGGCTTTTTTGAAGATAAAATTTCGCAAGAAGAATGTATCGAGCTTATTCGCCGCAATACCAGAAGATTTGCGAAAAGGCAGTTGACGTGGTTTTGCCGTGATGAACGTATCAATTGGATAAATACAACAGAATTTTCAAATATGAAAGAACTTGCACAAAGCATGATAAAGTAAAGGAATTGTTTTATGGATTTAAAGAAATATATTGCCGATAATTTTAAAATTAAACCAGAGATTATTGATTTTGTTTTTGACTGTGAAAAAGAAGTAGAATCTGTTTTTGAGAGCTTTAAAATGACAGCTCAAGCCAATCAATTTAAAGTGATTGATGCATTCAAAAACAACAATGTTGCTTCACGGCATTTTTATGCTTCCACAGGTTATGGATATGATGACGAGGGCAGGGAACGGCTGTATCGTGTTTTTGCAGACTCATTTGGAGCAGAGCAAGCAATTGTTTCGCCTTTACTTATGAGCGGCACACATGCTATTTCTACCGCATTATTTGGACTTCTGCGTCCGAATGATACGTTGTTTTCGCTGACGGGGAAGCCCTACGATACACTATTATCTACTTTGTATGGTGCTTCAGGTTCCTTAGAAGAATACAATATTCATTATCAAGATTTGCCATTGTTAGAAAACGGAAAAATTGATATAGAAAATGCACTTAATTTAATTGATGCCAGTGTAAAGGTTGTCTACATTCAGCGCTCTACAGGTTATGAAATCAGGCCTGCCTATACGACGCAATATCTAAGAACGGTCATAGATCAAGTAAAAAAACAGTTTCCAGAAATCATTGTGATGGTTGATAATTGTTATGGTGAATTTGTTTGCATAGATGAACCTACGCAATGTGGGGCAAATGTGATTGCAGGTTCCTTGATTAAGAATGCAGGTGGGGGAATTGCACCCACAGGAGGGTATATAGCAGGGGATACGGATTTAATAGAGCAAATTTCAGCAAGGTTTTCTTGCCCAGGAATTGGCACGGAAATTGGTTCCTATGCTTTTGGTTATCAGCAGTATTTTCAAGGCTTATTTATGGCTCCGCATACCGTTTCGCAGGCCTTGATGGGTGTTGCACTTGCTGCACGTGTTTTTGAGCAGTTAGGGTATGCGACACAGCCCGCATATAATGCTGTCAGAGGTGATATAACCCAATCCATCATATTTGGCAATGAGAATCTGCTTACTGATTTTATTCGTGGTATACAGCGTGCCTCTGCGGTTGACGGCAATGTTGTTCCATATGCTTGGGATATGCCTGGATATGCTGATAAAGTGATTATGGCGGCAGGAACGTTTGTACAGGGTGCTTCCATAGAGCTAACCGCTGATGCGCCAATCCGAGAGCCATATGCTGCCTATTTGCAGGGAGCTTTAACATACGAACATGCAAAGCTTGGCATCTTATATGCACTGGATGAAATGAAGGTAAAATTATGAGCAAAAAAGGCGATTTGTTGACGCTTTTTATAACATTTCTTAAAATTGGAGCTTTTACGTTTGGTGGGGGATATGCAATGATTCCGTTTATCCAGCGTGAGGCAGTGGAAAACCATAAATGGATTAACGAAGAAGATGTGTTGGATATTGTTGCAATTGCAGAAACCACACCAGGCGTGATTGCAGTCAATTCTGCAACTTTTATTGGATATAAGGTGGCAGGCTTTTGGGGTGCAGTACTTGCAACCATTGGTGTTGTGTTGCCTTCCTTTGTGATTATTTGTGTAATAGCGGCTTTTTTGATTCCGTTTATGTCAAACAAATGGGTTGCGCTTGCTTTTCGTGGCATTCGAATTGGTGTGATTGTACTTATGGTTGGCGCAATTTTAAAACTAATAAAACAAAACAAACTCAATGCTTTTTTCTTTATCATTCTGGTTCTTTCGTTTGTGACGGCATCATTTACAAGCATCAATGTATTGTTTGTGCTACTCGGCGCACTGGTTGTGGGAATTGTGTATTCTTTACTGATGCGCAGAGGTAAAAAGGCATGATAATATGGCAGATGTTTTCTACATTTTTTATGATTGGATCATTCACAATTGGCGGCGGATATGCCATGATTCCGCTCATCACACAAGAAGTCAGCAAGTGGATTGATTTAACAATGCTGTCAAACTTCATAGGTATTTCTGAATCTACACCTGGACCGTTTGCCGTTAATATTGCAACGTTTATTGGTTTTGAAACATCGGGAATCTGGGGGGCATTTTTTGCAACACTGGGTGTTGTACTGCCATCATTTATTATTATTTTAGTTATATCAAAATACTATGAAAAATTCAAAAATAATTTTTATGTAGTTTCTGCGTTTGTAGGGCTTCGTCCAGCGGTAATAGGGCTCATTGCTTCCGCTGTTTTTATGTTGGTTGAAGTGAATTTAATTGTCGGAAGTAGACTTGATCTATGGTCGGTCGTAATACTTGCTATTTTGTTGTTTGTTCGATTCAAATTCAAGAAATTACACCCGATTTTTATTATTTTAATCTCAGCATTCTTAGGCATTCTGTTTTTCGGTCTTTTTTCATAAACTATATTATTCTCGTAATTTTATTTTTTTTGCTGCTTTTTTGCGGTTATCCTCAGACATTGCTGCATAGTGCTTACGAGTTGTATTAATATCTTTATGCCCTAAAACATCTGCAACCAAATATATATCTCCAGTTTCTTCATATAACATTGTTCCATATGTACTGCGTAATTTATGCGGGGAAATATTTTTGAGCGGACTGATTAACTGTGTATATTTCTTAACAAGCATCTCCACCGAGCGTACAGAAATACGTTTTCCCTGCATAGATAGAAATAGAGGGGCATCCGCAGCATAGGTGTTTTGGCTCTTTCGTTGCTCTAAATATTCACAAAGAGCTTTGGCTGTTTCCTCGTCAAAGTAAAGTATCACTTGATTGCCGCCTTTTCGCACAACTGTAAACATATTAGAATCAAAATCAATATCACGTATATTAATGGATACAAGTTCTGAAACACGTATGCCTGTCGTCAAAAACAGTGTAAAGATCGCCATATCTCGCATAACATTTTTTTTATGATAATTCAATTGCTGTTTTGTCAACTTATCGCCGCTCTCAACAGTATCCATCAAGTTTGCAACTTCATTTGCATCAAGGCGTACAATTGCCTTATCATGAAGTTTTGGTGTATCTAAAAGCTCACAAATGTTCTTTTCGAGCATTTCTTTTTTATAATAGTGCTTAAAAAAAGACCGTAAGCAAGCAATTTTTCTCGCCTTTCCATGTTCGTGATTTTCTATAAAATCTTCATTTTTATTTACATAGAGATTTAGATAGTCTAAATATCGATATAAATCATCTACAGTAATCTGTTTTAAATCCTCCACTGATATTTTTGTAATATCCATGCCACAGAAGTGGGGGACTTCACTTACAAGAAAATGAAAAAAAATGCGTAAATCTGCAGCATAATTCACACGTGTTAAAATGGTTGTAGTGTTTTCCATTGCAATAAAAAAACTCTGCGTAAACGATGGCAGCTCACGAACCATTTCACGTAGTTTCAATGTCTTTTTAACGTTTAATTCTTTATGATAATTAATTTCACTCATTGTAAAATCCCTCAAAAAACGCATTTTAACGCTTATTTGTATGTATTATAACACAAACCCCTTTTCATATCAATAACTATGCGCAAAACTTGTGTTTTGCGCATAGTTGCAAGTTTATAAGAAAGGAGATGGTGTTTACTCATCTCCTCAAAATTCCTAATAAAAGTTGTTTTTTATGGCATTATGTTTCCGGCTGCTGCATATATCTCATACCATTCATCACGTGTTAGTTCTATGTTACTGCCGCTACAAATTTCATTTAATCTGCTTGCTTTTGTTGTTCCAGTGACAACTTGCATTTTTACTGGCAGCCGTAAAATCCAAGCCGTTGCAATGGCTGTATCGGTCACAGAATACTTTTCTGCAATTCTATCTAACAACTGATTTAATTCTGGAAATTTATCATTGTTCATGAATGTTCCCTCAAACATTCCATATTGGTAAGGAGACCATGCTTGTATTGCCATGTCATTTAAACGTGCATACTCCATTACCCCACCATCGTGCAAAATTGATTGCTCATTTTTCATGTTTACATAGATGCCACTGTCAATCATTCCTGTGTGCATAATGCTAAACTGCATTTGATTGACAATTAACTCTTGTTTTATATATTTTTTAATGAAATCTGTTTGCCACGGATTTTGGTTGCTTACACCAAAACTTTTCACTTTTCCGCTGTCATATAAGGTGTCAAAAGCCTCGGCAACCTCTTCAGGAATCATCAATGGATCATAACGATGCAGCAGAAGCGTGTCGATATAGTCTGTATTCAGCCGTTTTAGGCTACCTTCTACTGCGTCCATAATATGCTTTTTTGACCAGTCATGTGTTGTAAAGTATCTGTTTTTTTCATTGCTGATTCCGCATTTTGTTTGAATCATATAATCTTCTCTTTTTAGCTTTAGATTTGAGATGGCTGTTGCCATCAATTCTTCACAAGTTCCATATCCGCCGTAAATATCAGCATTATCAAAATGATTTGCACCATTTTGCATTGCTGTCATAATGAGCTTTTCAGTATCTTTCATAGAAATTTCGGTTATACGCAAACAGCCGATCGAAAGTTTTGGAAGTTCTATTTTATTTTTACCAATTGTAAAATACTTCAAGCTATTTTCCTCCTACGTTCATCACAATTTGTTTTTTTGCAAGTTCATCACATAAATTATTAAATTTATCATTCGAATGTCCTTTTACTTTGTACCACTTAACAACATGACCTTTTGATAGATTTACAAGCTGTTTCCATAAATCTTGATTCTCGACTGGCTTTCTTGCAGCGGTTTTCCAACCATTGTTCTGCCATGAAATAATCCAGCCTTTTTCAAAAGCGTTATGAATATAGGCACTATCCGTATAGACATTTGCTCTGCATCTCTCTTTTAAGGCCATCAAACCACGTATTGCCGCCATAAGCTCCATACGGTTATTGGTTGTTTCAGGAAAAAATCCAGAAAACTCTTTTTGATTTCCTTTATAAATCAGCACACATGCCCAGCCACCAGGCCCAGGATTATTAGAACATGCTCCATCGCAGTAAATACTCACTTCTTTTAACATATTTTCACTCACTTTGATAATTCTTTTGATTTTTCGACGCAGGCATCCACTGCTTCCTTGATTATTTCATAAGTATGACGTTTGTTGAATACACTCATTGCTTCTATGGTTGTGCCGCCAGGCGAACATACATTTCTGATAAGCGTTTCTGGCATTTCCTTTGTTTGTTTAAGCATTGCACAGGCGCCTTCAAACGTTTGAATGGCTAAATTTTGTGCTGTATCTTTGGATAATCCGTTTGCCTCACCTGCTTTTGCAAGTGCATCAATGAAAAGATATACATATGCAGGGCCGCTTCCTGAAACTCCTGTTACACTATCCATCAATTCCCCACTCACCTGCTCAATTATGCCAAGCGAAGAAAAAAGTTCTGTAATATAGTCAGATTCATCGGGTCTTAAATCGTTCGGATACTGCATACAGATTGCGCCCTTTGCAACCATCAGCGGTGTGTTGGGCATGATGCGTAGAATCCTTGATTTCGGTTTTAAATAGCTTCTTATTTTTTCAACCGTTACCCCTGCTGCAATCGAAATAAATGCTTTGTTTTCATCTGTAATCTGTGATAAAACCTCTGGAATAACATTTGGCTTGACACATAAGAAAATAATTTGTGATTTTTCGACCAACTCATTAATATTTTTACATACAGTAATTCCCAGAATATTCCTGCATTTTTTGCTGTCTTTATCATATGCAAATATTTCACCTCTGTTTTGAAGTCTTTGCATGCCATTTATAATTGACGATGCCATATTGCCACAGCCTATAAAACCCGTTTTAAAAGTATTCAATGTGAATATTATCTCCTTTATTTACTTATTTCATTTTATTATAATTGATAGTGTTGTTAAAAACAATGTTCATCATGAAGATAATATAAAAAAACGTATACTTAATTTCGTATACGTTTTGTGTGAGAATGGCAGGGGTAGAAGGACTTGAACCCTCAAGAACGGTTTTGGAGACCGGCATGTTACCATTACATCATACCCCTATCAGATTCTGCAACGCTTTATATTATAACTGAAAAACAAAAGACAGTCAAGAATTTTATCTGGTATACTTCATGATATATACTCTGTTTTTTTATAAAAAACTTATTTTTAAAGAATCATGATAATATGTTCTCATTAATACTTTATAATGCTTGACAATGGCATTTATTAGGTGTAGAATAAAATTAAATTTACAATATTAATGCGGTTTTACATTTGTAAATTTAAACGAGTAAGGAGCAAGCATATGGCATTATCAGAAGAAGAAAAATATTACATCAAATTAAAAGCATCTTACTTGTATTATATTGAGGACAAAACACAGTCCGAGATTGCAAAATTGTTTAATGTATCCCGCCCTACCTTGATTAAATTGCTAAATGACGCAAAAGATGAAGGCATTGTTAAAATTGAGATTCAAGACATACGCAGAGCAAATGCTTTTATCGAATTAGAGCAGAAATTGCGTAAAAAATTGAATCTTCACGATGTGAAAATTGTTTCAGTAAATTTTAACGATAAACAGGCAACTCTAAACAACATTGGTGCAGCTGCAGCGCAGTATTTAAGCAGCATTATTAAATCTGGTATGATACTTGGCATCAGCTGGGGAAAGACATTAGAGGCCATGTCAAGATATGTACGTCATCAGCCAAATATTTCAGATATTTATATGATTCCGTTGCTTGGCGGCCCTGGCAACACAAACGGAAATAAAATGTATGCAAACTCGCTTTGTGAAATTATTTCAAGCAATTATACGAATTGCTCGGTTGGCAGCATCTATGCACCACTGATTGCACCCAATAGAATTGTTGCAAAGGCATTTATGGAGAGCGATTCGATGCGAGAAATTTTTAATAAAATGGAAAATTTAGATATTGCAATGGTTGGAATTGACGGAGATCCACACCACTCAACAACATCAGAAATGGAAATTTCAATTCCTAATTTTGTAAAAAAATTGGAGGAGGCGCATATTGTAGGAAATATTTGTTCAAGATTCTTCGATATTGACGGCAACATCCTAAATAGTGATTTTGTTCATGACACGATTGCCATCAGCGTTGAAAATCTTCGTACAACACCTATTGTAATTGGTGTTGCAGGCGGCATACATAAAGTCGATTCTATTATCGGCGGAGCACGTGCAAAGCTGTATAATGTTTTGGTCACTGATGAAAATACAGCAAGGAAAATCTTAAAAACAATTTAAATTAAAATATATAAAATGAAAAGGAGTATTCTATGCAACTTACAAGAGAAAAAATGGCAGACATGATGTATAAAATGTACTGCGCAAGATCATTTGAAGAACGCGTAAACGAAATGTTTATGAAGGGTGAAATACACGGTACGACTCACTTAAGTATTGGACAAGAGGGTTGTGCGGTAGGTGTTGTTTCTGCAACAAGAAAAGACGATTTGATGATGAGTCATCACAGAGGTCACAGTCATTGTATTGCAAAAGATGCCGACATTAACAAGATGATGGCTGAATTACTTGGTAAATCAACTGGATTTTGTAAAGGTATGGGCGGTTCTATGCACATCGTTGACATTAACAGCAACAACTATGGTGCTAACGGTGTTATTGGTCCATCTATACCGATTGCATCAGGAATTGCACTTGCCTTAAAAAAAGATAAGTCAGATAAGATAATCGTTGACTTTTTTGGTGATGGCACTACAAACTCTGGTTTGTTTCACGAAGCGTTAAATATGGCTTCTTTATGGAAGCTCCCCATTATATATATTTGTGAAAACAACCTATATGGTATGTCTACATCTGTTCAGAAGAGCATGGCTGTTGAAAACGTTGCTGATAGAGCATCTGCATACAATATGCCTGGTGTAATTGTTGATGGAAATGATGTGCTTGCGATTATGGCAGCGGTGGAAGAAGCGGCTGAGCGTGCAAGAACAGGCGGCGGCCCTACTTTAATAGAGCTTAAGACATATAGATGGCTCGGACACTCGAAGAGCGATAAACGTGCCTACAGAACACGTGAAGAAGAAGCTGAATGGAAAGCAAAATGCCCTATTAAACGTTTTGGCGCATATATGCTTACGCAAGGTTTTACGCAAGATGAAATTGATGCACTAAAAGCAAAAGCTGAAAAAGCGACTGCTGATGCTGTTGAATTTGCACTTGCTTCCCCAGAGTTGACGCTTGAAGAAGCAAAAGCTCTTGTGTTCGCAGAATAAGGAGGAGTTAATTAATGAGTATTATTACATTTAAACAAGCAATATCAGATGCTTTAAAAGAAGAATTACGCAGAGATGACAAAGTTTTTCTGATGGGCGAAGACATGGGAATCTATGGTGGATGTTTCGGCGTAACTGCTGGGTTCTTAGATGAATTTGGCGAAGAAAGAATCATGGACACACCAATTTCTGAAGGTGGCTTTACTGCTATGGCAGTTGGCGCAGCCATGAAAGGATACCGTCCTGTTGTCGAGTATATGTTCTCTGATTTTTGTACTGTTGCAATGGATGCAATTGTCAATCAGGCTGCAAAATCACGTTTTATGCTTGGCGGGCAAGTTAAAGTGCCTTTGGTTATCAGAACCCCATCGGGCAGCGGTACTGGTGCAGCAGCACAGCATAGTCAAAGTTTAGAAGCTTGGTTCTGCCATGTTCCTGGACTTACCGTTATTGCACCATCAAGCCCCTATGATGCAAAAGGCTTACTCAAAGCTGCAATCAGAAGTGATAACCCTATTATGTTCTACGAGCATAAAATTGGTTATAGCGTAAAAGGCGAAGTTCCTGATGAAGAATACGTTCTTCCAATTGGAAAAGCAGACATTAAAAGAGAAGGCAAAGATGTTACCATTATCAGCTATGCCTACACTCTTCAAAAATGCTTAAAGGCAGCAGAAATGCTTGAAAAAGATGGGATTGATGCAGAAGTTTTAGATTTGCGTACCGTAAGCCCTCTTGACAAAGAAGCAATTATTAAATCTGTTAGCAAAACAGGCAAAGCATTTATTACTCATGAAGGTGTACAGAAGTTTGGTGTTGGTGCTGAAGTTTCAAGTATCATAACAGACAGCGAAGCATTTTTCCATCTTGATAGACCTGTTAGACGTTTTGGCGGTGCGGACGATATACCGATTCCCTATTCACCAAAATTAGAGGCGCAAGTTGTGCCGCAGGTTGAAACAATCTATCAAGGCGTAAAAGACTTATTAAAGTAGGAGGTACACAGTTTTGAGCGAAATTATGTCCACTCCTGCTTCTAAACGACTTTCAAAAGAACGCGGGATAGATCTAAGAAAGGTAAAACCAAGTGGTATCACGGGATATATACAATTATCCGATGTCATAAACTTTAGAGGCGTAAAAGCAACGCCTTTAGCGATTGCGATTGCCGAATATAATAATATTGATATTGAACAAGTTCATGCTGATGGCGGTGTAATCCGTAAAAGCGATGTACTTGCTTATATCGAAAATCCAACTGGCAGCACAACGATTCCTGTTGATGGAATGCGTAAAGTTATCGCACAACGTATGATGCAAAGTATGCAGGCTTCTCCTCAATATACTATGTTTATGGAAGTTGATGTTTTTGCAGTCAAAAAATTCTTTGCAGCCTATAAAGCGGAATGCTTGGAAAATGGGCAGCCAAAACCAACATTGTCCGATGTGTTTATAAAAGCATGTGCGATGGCATTAAAAGAACATCCAATTGTTAACTCAACGTTCTATGATACGTATATTGAAATGCACAGAGATATTAATGTTGGACTTGCAGTTGCACTGGAAAACGGTTTGATTGTGCCAAATATCAAAAATTCAGACTTGAAATCACTTGCAGAAATTACAGCAGATAGAATTGGAATTGTTGGACGTGCAAGAGAAGGCAAACTTGCTCCTGACGATTGTTCAGGCGGAACGTTTACTATCACAAATTTAGGTCAGTTCCCTGTTGAATATGCGACACCTGTTATTAATCAACCTGAAAGTGCAATTATTGGGCTTGGTACCATGGTTGACAAGGTGGTAGTAATTGATGGGAACATAGGCATTCATCCAATGATGGGTATCAGTGTTACCTTTGATCATCGTCATGTTGACGGTGCTGCAGGCGGTAAATTCATGGGAACATTAAAAGAAATTTTAAGCAATCCGCAATCTTTGCGGGACTAAAAAAGGAGTAACGATATGGGTAATTTTATACTTATGCCAAAACTTGGCATGACTATGACAGATGGAAAAATAATCAAATGGCTAAAAAATATAGGTGATGATGTAGAAAAGGGCGACTATGTTTTTGAAGTTGAAACAGATAAGACTTCTTTGGAAGTTGATGCTTTATATGACGGTAAACTTTTAAAAATATTCTTTGATGAGGGCGAAACTGCTCCTATCAACTACCCTGTTGGCTATATTGGTGCCGAGGGTGAAGAGATTCCCCCACTTCCAGAGATGGAAAACGCACCAGCAGCAGAAACAGAAACAAAAGCAGCACCGGCAGCGGCTGCTCCTAAGGCTGCTCCCAAAAAAGAAGCAAAACCGAAAAAGAAAATTGATATGAGCAAATTTGACTATGAGCTTCTTGTGATTGGGGCTGGTCCTGGTGGATATGTTGCGGCAATTCGTGCAGCACAGCTTGGCGCAAAAGTTGCCATTGTTGAATGTGACGAAGTTGGTGGCACTTGCCTAAACCGTGGCTGTATTCCTACTAAAGCACTTTACACCAGTGCAAAAGTTTTTGGCAAACTCAAACATTGTGCTGATTATGGATTGAGCGTATCTGGTGCAGGATTTGACTGGAAAAAAATAATGGAGCGCAAAGACGGCATTGTAAAACAATTGACTACAGGTGTTGCGGGACTGCTTAAGAAAAACGGTGTTACAATTATCAAAGGCAGAGCAAAAATCACAGATGCAAATACAGTTGAAGTTGACTTAAACGGAACAAAAACAAAGCATTCTGCTGGATATATTATGATTGCAACAGGTACACAGCCAATCAGCGTACTTAAAAATGTTGATAAGGCTGTAAAGATTAATACCACTGATGATATTCTTACAATGCAAACCTTGCCTAAGAGCATGGTTATTGTGGGCGGTGGCGTTATTGGTGTTGAAATTGCAAACATTATGTCATCGTTTGATGTTGATGTAACAATTTTAGAGCTTATGCCTACTATTATTCCTATGGTTGATGCGGAAATTTCTACCATGTTAAAGAGTAAACTTGTTGCAAAAGGTGTAAAAATCTTAAACGAAGTAACAGCAAATACCATTAAAAAAGATGGCAAGGACAATGTTTTAGAACTTTCAAATGGTGAAACAATTAAGTGCGAATATATTCTTGAGGCTGTTGGACGTGGTGTCGTAAGCGATGCTTTTGCAGACATGAAACTCTCTACTTCTCCAAGAGGATTTATCACAGTTGATGACTCTATGTGTTCCAGTGTTGATAGCATTTATGCAATCGGCGATGTAACGGGAGGCTATATGCTTGCTCACGAAGCATCAGAGCAAGGAATTATTGCTGTTGAAACAATGTTTGGCGAAGCACCAACTGGCGAAATGTTAATACCATCATGTATCTTTACAGAACCAGAAATCTCCTTTGTTGGCAAAACAGAGCAGCAGGCAAAAGATGCAGGGATTCCTGCTAAAAGCTTTAAGTTCCCATTTGCAGCTAACGGAAAAGCATTGACATTAGGTGAATCTGATGGATTTGTAAAAGTTGTTGTAGATGAGCGTTATGGCGAGATACTCGGTGTTCACATTATTGGACCTGAAGCATCCAGCTTAATTCATGAGGCTGTCATGGCTATGAATTTAGAAGCAACTGCACAGTCGGCGGGTCATGTTGTTCATGCACATCCGACACTTTCAGAAGCTCTTATGGAAGCATTCTTAGGAGCAAGCACAGGCGCTATACATATGTAAGAAATTACCAAAAGATTTATTAAACACAAAAAAGCAGGCATCTATTGTCTGCTTTTTTGCATGCTGAATAATTTCTTTTAAGCATATAATAAAAGAGCTATACTATATAGCCCTTTTACTAATATATGTTATAGGAGTAATGAAATTAGTAGTTTCCATATTTTAGACAGGTATCAAAAAATGTCTGAACGTTTTGTGGCGATACATCTGACTGTATATTATGTATTGATGCAAAAACAAAACCACCATTGGGTTTAAAATCTAATACACGTTTTTTCGTTTCCTGCTGTACATCAGAAGTACTTCCCTGTGACATAATAACAGGATTTGCTCCACCGCCCCAAAAAACGAGGTCTTTACCAAATTCTCTTTTTAGCTTTGCACTATCCATGTTTTTTGCTTGAATCTGCACAGGATTTAAAATATCAACCCCAACATCAATCAAATCAGGAATAAACTCATACATACTGCCACAGCCGTGATAATAAACTTTTGCATCAGTATTCGCTTTGATACAATCAACTAACTCTCTATGCCGCCACTTAAATATATCTCTATATGTTTTGGGATTAAATAGAGGTCCTGTCTGACTGCCTAAATCATCACCAATCTGCACAACTTGTACATATTTTCCGATTTCTTTTAGGCATAGCGGCCAAAAAACCAAATACCAATCCAACACTTTTTGTGCAATACATTCAATTGCTTTTATATCTGCCGCCAAATCCATATACATGACTTGAATGCTACGTAACGCATAAATCTGTTCAAAAATTCCCCATATTGGGCTATATAGAACCAATGCCTTATCGGTATGTTCATACAAATATTGAACTTCTTCTTTTAAATTTTTTAAACGTGCCTTGTCATTCGGATCTGGCATCTGCCATTTTTTCAACTGTTCATATGTATAATCTTCAAGTACACATTTTTCAAAATCATAATATAAACCATGATCTTTAGGGCATCTAAGTTTCGTTCCTAACTGATCATAATATGTCGTATATTTTCCCTCATCAACGATGTCCAGCGAATAACCGGTGCGTGGTTTTGTATGTATCGGCAAAACATCTGAATGAAATCTATCCAACAATCGCTTGTCTGGGAAAACAATTTGCTGAAAGCAATCTTGAATTTTTGTTTCATAATAATCAAACTTATAAAACGCTGCAAGTGCTTTTTCACCATCTCTGTGAATGCTGTCGTGTACCCCACCAAAAGCGATGGGCACACGATCAGCTTCTTTATGATTTAATGCGCATATTATACGCTCTCGTGAGGTCATGATCAGTCACTTATTTTCTCTTTTACAAGTTTGTCCAGCAATACTGCTAAAACCAATACCATGCCTTTTACAACATATTGATAGAACGGAGGAACACCTGCCTGATTCATGCCTATTCCCAATATAATCAATATGAAGGCACCGGCAATTGTTCGTGCTACTGAGCCTTCTCCGCCAAAGAAACTTGTACCACCCATCAGGATGGCAATGATTACATCAAGCTCAAAACCCATGCCTGCTGTGGCATCACCAATGGTCATATTTGAAGCTCTGATAACTCCTGAGAATGCCGCTGCGCAACCAACCATTGCATACAAAACCCAAACAATCATTTTTACGTTTATACCTGCAAGTTGTGCTGCCGTTTGATTTCCGCCAATAGCGATTGAATATTTACCAAATATACTTTTCTTCTGCAGTAAGACAAATATCACAACTGCTGCTATCATCAAAAATAATTGTATAGGAACGCCACCAACATCGCCTCTTCCAAGAAAACCAAAATCTTTTGGAAGATTTCCTTTTACGTACGGTATGGTTTCTCCACACATTAGTTTTGAAACACCAAGCAGAATATTCATTGTTGCCAGTGTCGCAATAACAGGAATTATTTTTAGTTTTACTACAATAAACCCGTTTATAATTCCGATACCAATACCAACAATTGCTACTAAAATAGCCGAGATAGGAGTTGCTATTCCTATCTTACAGAATGTTGCAAACAAAACACCCGAAAATCCAAGTATGCTGCCTACAGAAAGATCAACATTTCCAGAAAGCATTAACAGTGTTGCAGCCGCAGAGGTAATAACCAGCGGTGCTGCGGTGCGCAAAATATTATTTACGCTTGCAATTGATAAAAACTTTGGTGAAAGTGCCCAGAATATAATCACAAATAACAGTAATATGCCATAAACATAAAGATTTTTTACTGCATTTCTCCATGAAACCTTTTTTATGCTTTGTATCATAGCTATGCCAACTCCTTTGTATAAATTTGAAGTAATTTATTTATTCATTTTGTTTATGGCTGCTCTTTGTAAGAGTATAGCAGCGATAATAACAATTCCTTTTACAATAACCTGCCATTCAGGTGCTGCGGCAAAGAGGTTTAATGCGTTTTGGAGAACGCCGATGATAAATACACCGATTACCATGCCAATAACAGAACCAGAACCGCCCTGCATACTTGTTCCGCCAAGAACAACTGCAACAACTGTATCAAATTCGTATCCGACTCCAACTTTACAATCGCCAGCGCCTAATTTTGAAGCAAGCAGCACACCAGCAAACCCAGCAATCAAACCACTCATCATAAACAATGTTGAAATTCTTTTGTTTACTTTTACACCAGATAGTTCCGCTGCTTTTCTGTTTGCACCGATATAGAAAATTTGTCTGCCAAAGACTGTTTTATTTTGAATAAACATAAATACGAGTACAAGTACAATCATTGTAATAACTGGTATCGTAAAGAATTCTGCGATTTCTACCTGCCCAAAAATTCTAAATTCTGGCGGCAAACCGACTTCAATCATTGAGCCATTTGCAAAAATATAAGCAAGTCCACGTGCAATAGACATCGTACCTAATGTTGCCACAACTGACGCCATACCAAGTTTTACTACCAAAAGAGCATTTAATGCCCCTATCAGCAACCCTACAAAAGAGGCAAGTATGACTGCAATTGCGAATGGAAGTCCTAAACCGCCATAGCTTGCAGGCTGGCAGAACCACGCACACATAACACCTGATGCACCAATAATAGAACCAATTGATAAATCAAAGTTACCTGTTATCATCAAAAATGTAATGGATACACCCACAATTACCAAAATTGACTGCTGCGTAATAATGTTTCTAATATTAGAAGAATTCAAAAAACTCGGTTGTACCAAAGAAATTACAATAATCAGTATTCCCAATATCGCAAGCATAATAAGGGTGAGCTTTGATTGCTTTGAAAATCTGTTTTTTAAGGTTTTTTCCATATTATTCACCCCCCGTTACTATATGTATAATCTTTTCACCGTCAATATCTTTACCATTGTTGATTTCACCTTTTAGTTCGCCGTCATACATCAGTAAAATCCGATCACATAAATTTAAAACTTCTGGCAATTCTGAGCTAAACACCATAATCGTCTTTCCGTTCTTAGATAAATCTCGTATGATATTATGTATTTCTTCTTTTGCCCCAACATCAACGCCTCTTGTTGGTTCATCTAACAGTAAAATATCCGAATCTGAGAACAGGCATTTTGCAAAGACCACTTTTTGTTGATTTCCACCTGACAAAAGCGATACTTCTTTTTCGTCTGTATTGGTAACGATGTTTAGCATTTCGATATGCTCTTGAGAAACTTTTAGCTCAGCCTTAGAAGAAATAATACCACTTGAAGCAATTTTTTTCATATTCATCACAGGAATGTTTTGACGAATAGACAATATCGAAAAAATACCTTCCGTTCTTCGTTCTTCTGGAGCAAGTGCAATTCCGCTTTCTATGGCTTCCGTAGCATTTTTAAACTTTACTTCTTTATTATTGATAAGCATCTTGCCTTCAAATTGATCAATTCCATATATTGTGTTTGAAAGCTCTGTTTTTCCAGCACCTACAAGTCCATATACACCAATGACTTCGCCTTTAAAAACATCAAAAGAAACATTTTTCAATTTTTTGTTTGTTATATTTTTTAATTCAATAATTTTTGTATTATAATCAACCTTATTGGGTATGTATTCTTCTACAACTGTTTTTCCGAGTATCATTTTTACAAGCTCTGTTCTATCTTTCACTTCGGAAATACTCTTTGTTTCTATATGCTTTCCATCTCTTAAAACAGTAACATAATCACCTATTTCAAATATTTCGTCTAATCTGTGAGAAATATAGATCACAGTAACATTTTTCGCTTTTAGTTCATTAATTATTTTAAAGAGTCTGTCAATTTCAGATTCTGATATGGCGGCAGTTGGTTCATCCATAATGATGATTTCCGCATCAGTAGCAATTGCTTTTGCGATTTCTACAATTTGTTTTTTTGCAACACTTAACTTAGAAACAAGAGTTTTAATATTGATGCTTGGTTCAATGCTCTTCAACGTTTCTATGCTTTTTCTTACTTGTTCATCTTTTTTAAAAAAACCGAGTTTTGTTTTTTCCATTCCAAGCGAAAGATTTTCTTCTACCGTTAGCTGATCAACAACATTTAATTCTTGAAACAAGGTGCTAATTCCAGACTCACGTGCTTCTTTTGTGCTGCTTGCAGAAAACTCTTTTTCATTTAAATAAATAATACCGCTTGTTCGAGGCTGTGCACCTGTCAAGATTTTAATAAGAGTCGATTTTCCAGCACCGTTTTCTCCCAACAAACAATGAACAGTATTTCTTTTAATATCAAAACTGACATCGTTTAACGCTGTCACGCCAGGAAATTTTTTTGTGAGGTTTTTAAATTGTAATATATGATCGTCCATTTACCTGTCTCCCCTCAAATCATATTTTATGCGGCAGGGATTTTGCAGCCCCTACCGCACAAACATATTATTTTTTTATTTACCTGCTTTTGTTAAATCAGCTGTTGATTTATATTCATCTGTCAGCCATTTTTGAGCTTCGTCAACAGGCATTGTCCAATAGTCAATTTCTTTATCTGTGCATTCAACCGTTAATTTCTCATCAGGATTGATTTCTCCTGTATAAGCTTTCATGATTGTATCTAATTTTGTTTGAGCGTTCTCCATTGGAGTAAGTCCCATTGTTACTTTGAAAGATGATGATGGATCATAAATCAACATCAATTCTGCTTCTGTTGCGTCTGTTCCAACAAGAATTTCTGTTTCTGGAACGCCATCAACAGCTTTTCCTCTTCCAGCTTCTTGAAGTGCAGGCCATATTGCCAATGAATAATCAGATGCTGCGCCATAGAAGATGTTTGTTTCTGGACAAGCTTGGATAATATCTTGAGCAACTTTGTAACCTGTGTCACGTGTGCCGCCGCCATCAACGATCATGCCTTCTTTAGCATCAGGAGCAACGCTCTTGATTCCTTCAATAAACGGACCTGTTCTCATTTCTTGAACTGTTGGGTTATCAATGTAGTCAACTACACTGTATACAATAGGTTTGTCAGGATGGAATTCAATCCATTTTTCAGCTGAAACTTTACCCATTTGGAAAGCACTTTCCGCTTCGTTGATTGCAACGAAAGGAACGTTGTTTGGTGTTTCTAAATAGAATGTTATGATTGGAATCCCAGCAGCTCTTGCCGCATCAATACCAGGTACTACAGATTCTGCTTCATAAGAATGAAGAACGATCATGTCTACGCCTTCAGCAATTAACTGATCTAAGTTTGATACAATTGTAGGTTGCTCAAATTTTCCGTCAAGTACTTTTACTTCTGCACCATACTGCTCTTTTGCTAACTGTGTAAACCAGTCAACATCAGCTTGATGGTAGCCATTAGCTAAAGTAATCGGAATTTTACCAATAACGAGTCCCTCAGGAATCTCTTTTGGAGCATCAGCAGCAGGAGCTTCTGTTGCTGCGTCTGCAGCGGGAGCCTCTGTTGCCGCTGGAGCATCTGTTGCTGCTGGAGCAGCAGGAGCTGCAGGTGCACAAGATGTACCTACTGCGACTACACCAAGAATCATTACGACACAAAGTGCAATACAAATAATTTTTTTCATGTTTGTTCCTCCTTAATAATTTGGGTAATTCCCATTTGTCATTATTTTATTTTTGGCATCTGCCAAAACTTTATTCATATTTACCATATTTTTTAATAAACTCGAACATCTTTATGAAATTTTCAGGTGGTGTATCTGGCTGCACATGGTTAGCAGTAGAAATAATATATCCACCGCCTGGTGCAAATGCATCAAGACGCTTTTTTACTTCTTTCTCAACATCATCAACATTGCCGATTAGGGCTTGCTGAATATCAATGCCGCCATGCAGCACAACATCATTACCAAAAGTTTCTTTGATTTTTTTAGAATCCATACCATTTGCCAGTGGCTGCAATGGATTTAAAACATCTACACCCATTTCAATAAAATCAGGTATATAGTCAAATATTGCTCCGCAGGAATGCAAAAATATTTTCATATTCGGAAATTTTTTCTTGATTGCTCCAAACATTCTCTCAAAAGGTTTTTTGAAAAACTCTCTGAAACAATCGGGTGAAATAAACGGAGCTTCTTGTGTACCAAAATCCGAAGTAAATTCTACCCATTCAACATAAGGTGCGATTGGTTCTAAATAATATAAATTCAGTTCTGTTAAAAATTCTTCGATTTTTTCGATTAAATTATGCGCAAATGTCTTGTTAATGTATAAATCCATAAAAAAGTCTTCTGCTCCACGCATGAATTGTCCAAGATCAAAAAATTGTCCTGAAGAAGCAGATGTTGCAGTAATTGCACAGTCTGTTTGCTCATAGTATTGTTTTGCACGCTCCGCAAGTCCTGCAATTCTGCCTGGATCCTTTGCATTGGGCCATTTATAGTTTGCCAATGCTGATTCATCAGCATCTTTTAAAGGATGAAAAGCAACCGTTGGATAGTCGCCTGTCAATAGCCTGCCAATCCCCAATTCATCAATCAAATATCCGTTTTCATTTGTATAAGATTTAAAATTCTGTGGTTTTCCAATTGTAATGTGTCTAAAATCGCATCCAAAGATGTCGCTCATCCGATAATCTTCATATTCGGTAGCTGTACCAGGTCTAATCAGCTCTCCTAATTCTGTGAAATTCATCTCTTGCGCAAGTTTCTTATAGAATCTTGCATCCAGTCTTGATGCACTTCCCCACATATCAACAGGCACTCTATCGGCTTCCTTGTGATTTAGTGCAAGGCGTACTCTTTCTCTACTTGTCATAATGTTCTCCTTAAGCTATATAAAAAATTAAAATTTTTGCTGAAATTTTGAAATTTTATCGTATACGCCACCATTGGCTAAACTTTCATATGCGTCACAATAGATGGCATACATTTCATCATAAATGACAACATTTTTTGAAATCGGCTCAAATCTCTTTGCGGGTTTTACCATTGCTTTAGCTGCTTGTACAACATTTTCGTATACACCAATTCCCACAGCGGCACACATTGCTGCACCCAAAACAGCTGCATCTTTTACGGCAAGTGTTTCCACTGGAATATTGTACATGTCTGCCTGTATTTGATTCCAAATATCAGATTTTGTTGCACCGCCAATAACTCTTCCTACGTTGACATCAAATCCATTTTTTCTGATTGCAGTAATGATGTCACGCATCTCCATTGTAATTCCTTCCATACAGGCTCTTGCCATGCAAGCCCTATCATGCGCAAGCGTTAATCCTAAAAACGCACCACGTGCATTAGAATTCCATCGAGGAGCTGCAGAACTTGCAAAATACGGCATCATAATCAGCCCTTTTGCACCAACGGGTACAGTTTCTATCATTTTATTTAAATCTTCAAAGATATTTGTGTGATTATTTTTTGACTGAAAGTTTTCAAGTGCTGCAATTTCTGTTGAAAACCATTTGTAAACAACCGCAGCAGCATTTTGAAGCCCTTCAAATTCCCACATACCATGCAGTGCATGATTTGTTACCATGGTATTGCCCGTTGCATCTCTGTATTTTGAATTCAGCAATGCTGTTGCAAGGCCGCCAGTACCAAGGGATGCTGAAACAATTCCACTTTCTACAACACCAGCACCGATTGCTGCACTGTTTTGGTCACCAATTCCAACACAAATGGGTGTTCCTTTTGCAAAAACACAGTTGCTTGTTACTTCACCAATTTTTGTACCAGACTGCATCACTTTAGGCAGTATTTTTTTGTCAATTTCAAACTTAGAAATCAACTCACTGCTATATTTACAATTATCGGTTTCCCACAATCCCCAAAAGGCTGCATCTGGCTCATCTGTATAATAATCATCTGCGCCTAATTGCTTTAAGATATAATCCTGTACTTGACAAACTTTTTTTGTTCTTTGCCAAATTTGTTGCTCATATTGACGAACCCACATGATTTTAGGCAGAATCCAACAAGTGTTCAGCGGTAAACCAGATATTCTATAAAACTCATCTTTACCAAATTTTAAATCAAGTTCTTCAACTTGCTCACTTGCACGGTTATCCATCCATGAAATCATCTTGATGGGTTGGTCGTTTTCATCAATAAAAATGCACGAACTTCTTTGTGCAGAAATACTAATTGCAGCAATTTCTTTTGCATCAATCTGACTGGCAGCCATAGCAAGTTCACTTGCTTTTAAAACCGCATTAAAAAGTGTTTGCGCATCCTGCTCTACCCAGTTTGGCTTCGGGTAAATACAAGGATACTCTACATATCCGCTGGACAGCGCATTTCCTTCAAAATCAAATAGTATTGTTTTTGTGCCAGTTGTGCCGACATCAATTCCCACCACATAAGCTTTTTTCATTTTTTAAAGCCCTCCGTATATATCGTAATACAACAGCCTTTGTTAAATCGCTTTTTCTCTCATTTCAACAATTGTTTCAAGTAATGCAACAACATTTTCAAGAGGTACATCGTTCATAATTTCTTGTGCCGGCGCTATAATATGGCCACCGCCTTTTCCAAGAATTGTAATTGCTTCTCTTGCCATCGTTTTTACTTCTTCTGGTGTTTTGGTCGGCAGTGTTTGTGTATCAATTCCGCCCCAGAAAACAAGATCTTTACCGTATTCACGTTTTAAATATTTTAAATCATTACATGGCTGTACAGGTTCCCAGCCATCAAGGCCAATATCAATTAGTTGAGGCAGGTAGTCAATCATTGCTCCACATGAGTGCATAATGATGTACTGCCCATTCTTTTTATATTCAGAAAACAATCTCTTATAATGAGGCAAAATTTGTTCAGTAAACATTTTAGGTGAGAAAAATCCACTGATTTGCATACCTAAATCATCACCATGATGAGCAAACTTAAAGCCCATATCGGACTTCACTTGTGCAAGTTTCATTCTATAATCCGTTACTTTTTCCATCAAGCACGAACATAACATTGGATTGCCTGCCATTTCTGTCATAAATCTTTCCCAACCCATCAATGCGTAAGAACGCTCATAGGTTGCAAAATATCCAGAAGGAATGATGCACATATCTCCAGCAACACCATCTTTATCTCTTTCATACCATGTTAAGTTTTGAGGATCTAATGGATCTGGTATTTCATAGTTCATGATAGCATCTTCAAAAGACATATCCATATATTTTGTTAATCTTTCAGGCAGAACTTTTCTAGCAGCCTTGTCTTTTTCTTTGTCGCCCATCAGCACACCATAATCTGTAAAGAATCCATCCTCACCAATTACAATACCAAGACCCCAACGATCGTATACATGATTATTTTCAAAATCTGTATATACATATCCTTTTTTTGCAAGTTCGGTCATCATTTCTGGATCATTTCTCCAAAAAAGAGGAATATCATCTGTTGCATAAGTAAATGCAATATGATTTTCTAAATAATCATCGAGCTGGTCTGGGCTGTCAAGACCTAACGCTTCACTAATTGCTTTGTCACGTGTTCTGTCGGAAAAGGAAATTTGACTTGGCAAATAGTCGATATTACGTTTTTCAAATAGTGCCAGTACTCTGTCCGCTTTTGTCATCATAATAAAATACCTCCTAATATAGTGCTTACTCTCATTTCATCATAAAAGTTCTTGTTCATAATTTATAGTTTAAAGATAATATTATAAAATTATACTGCTAAAATTATATTTTTGTAAAATATGGTTCTTCTTTGCTTACTATTAGAATATAATTTTGCAAAGCATATGTCAATAAATTTAAGGTTTCGGATGCACATTTGTTCATATATATGCCTATTCGTAATATACAAGACTTAATATAACAATTTTCCATGTATATTTATCAAATAATTTACGGAAACTTGACATTATCGTTCTATATTTATATAATATTAGTGAACATTTGTTCGGATAAGTTTTGAAGGAGATTATAAAATGAGCAGTACCTATTCCAGAGAGCAACTTGTTAAAGTTTCAAAACTTTACTATTTAGGAAATATGAGCCAAGAGGACATCAGTAAGATTATGAATATTTCACGTCCAATGATTTCTAGAATGCTAAGTATGGCACGTGAACGTAAAGTAGTAGAGTTTAAAATCAATTCCTCTCCCTCATTATATTCTGAAATGTCAAAAAAAATACAGGATTTTTACAATTTAAAATATGTTTATGTAGTGCCATCATCTTTTTCTCAAGAAGAATCAAAACTTGAAGTTGCAAAGAAAGCTGCTGATTTTTTAAATCTACAGTTGAAAAATGATATTGTGATTGGCTGTGCATGGGGTACAACAATTGACAGATTTGTACACGCATTCTTGCCCGAAAAAACAATTTCTGGTGCATCGGTTATGCAATTAACAGGCAGCCTCAATGCGCATATTGTAGAAACAGATGGCAGAGAACTCGCAAAAGAGCTTGCAACGAAATTAAATGCACAATTATACACGCTTCAAACGCCGTTGATTGTTGGAAATCCACTGCTAAAGCAGCTCTTGATTGATGAACCCGAAACAAGAAGACAATTTGATATGTTTAGAAATATTGACATCGCTTTTGTTGGTGTTGGCTCCAGTAAGCCTGAAAACAGTGTTTCCTATAAAGCTGGATATATTACAAAAGAAGAAGCACAGGTTTTGGAGGATATGGGTGCAGGTGCCGATATTTGCGGACATCGTATTACAAAAAATGGTAATAAGGTCCAGACAATACTAACGGACAGAGTTATTTCAATTGATCTTGACACGCTCAAGCAAATACCGTTGGTTGTTGCACTTGGTGCTGGCGAGGACAAAGCCCCTACCATTGTTGCAGGAATACGTGGAAAATACATAGATGCAATTATTATTGACGAGCTTGCTGCGATTTCAATTATAGAAACTGAAAAGATGATATAACGGCTAAAATGAAGTGTACAAAAAACCTCCATATATCGTATGTTTTTCGATATGTGGAGGCTTTTTTAGTTGCAATTTATTTTCTTTCATCAATTTTTACATATTCACGTGCATCAAAAATGCTCTTATATGCCGGTCTAATAATTTTGCCAGCATTAAGCAATTCTTCAATTCTGTGCGCACTCCACCCAGCAATACGAGCAATCGCAAAAATTGGCGTAAACAGTTCGGTGGGCAGATTGAGCATACTATAAACAAATCCGCTGTAAAAATCAACATTTGCACTGACGCCTTTATAAATCTTGCGCTCTTTTGCAATGACCTCTGGTGCACATTTTTCAACTATGGAATACAGCTGAAATTCCTTTGTTAATCCTTTTTCATCGGACAGACTCTTGACGAATGCTTTAAAAATATTCGCTCTTGGATCGGAAAGTGAATAAACTGCATGTCCCATGCCATAAATCAGCCCAGCTTTATCAAATGCCTGCTTATTGAGCAAAGAAACAAGATACTGTTTGACTTCCTCTTCGTCTGTCCAATCCTTAATATTTTTCTTCATATCATCAATCATTTGCACTACTTTTATATTAGCGCCACCGTGCTTTGGACCTTTTAAAGACCCGAGCGATGCTGCAACTGTTGAATAGGTATCTGTACCTGAGGATGAAACAACTTTTGTTGTAAAAGTGGAGTTGTTTCCGCCTCCATGCTCTGCGTGCAGAACCAATGCTACATCTAATATTTTTGCTTCCAGTTTTGTATATTTACTATCAGGACGGAGCAAATACAGAATGTTCTCCGCAGTCGATAAATTCGGTTGCGGCGAATGAATAAATAGGCTTTGTCCATCATGATAATGTTTAAAAGCTTGATAGCCATATACAGACAGTAGCGGAAACAACGCAATGAGTTCGATTGATTGGCGCAGTACATTTGGAATACTAATGTTATCTGCTTTTTCATCATATGAATAAAGTGTCAGTACACTTCTTGCAAGCGTATTCATCATGTCAGAGCTAGGTGCTTTCATAATAATATCTCTAACAAAACTTGTTGGAAGCGTTCTATAATGCGCAAGCAACGCTGTAAAATCTTCTAATTCATCTCTATTTGGCATTTCGCCCATCAATAAAAGATATACCGTTTCTTCAAACCCAAATCGTCCTTCACGGATAAAACCATCTACAATATCTTCAATGTTGATACCACGATAATAAAGACGGCCTTCACAGGGTATCATTTCGTCCCCTTGTTCAACAAAGGAAACAATATCTGATATTTTTGTTAAACCTGCTAAAACACCTTTTCCGTTTATATCACGCAATCCACGTTTAACCTGATACTTATTATAGAGTGCTGCATCAATTTGATTATTCGCATTACAGCGTTCTGAAAGTGCTGCAATCTCTGGTGTGATTTCTGAAAACTTATCTGACATATGACATAATCCTCCTTTTTTCTGTGTTGATTTTCTATCGTATACGTAAAACAAATGAAAAGCATTTCCATAAATACTTTCGACGTACATCGTGATTTGCAAATTAGAACTTAAATCTTATATCACAAAATCAAACTTATTTATACAATAAACTTTTGTGTAAATAATCTCAACTTATATTATACAATAAATCATACTTTTTGTAACGCTTTTTTTAATATTTAGCAATTTTATACAAATTATTTTGTGTATAATTTCTGTTTTATATATAAATTAAAAAAATAAATGCGAAACAAAAAAAGCGTTCATTTTATACAATTAGATAAAATAAACGCTTTTAAATTTTAAAGCTTACCTTATATTCTATTAACACCTGTTTTAATTGCCGCTTCTGCTACAGCTTTTGCAACTGTTTGCGCTACCTCTTTATTAAAAGGAGAAGGAATGACGTACTCAGGTTTTAACTCTTCTTTTGAAATCAAACTTGCAATTGCATATGCCGCTGCTATTTTCATCTCATCATTGATGTCGCTTGCACGAACGTCAAGCGCACCTCTAAAAATACCAGGAAAAGCCAAAACATTGTTGATTTGATTTGGAAAATCGCTTCTTCCTGTTCCAACAACCGCCGCTCCTGCATTTATAGCAAGATCTGGCATAATCTCTGGTACTGGGTTTGCCATTGGGAAAAGAATAGGATCTTTTGCCATGGATTTTACCATTTCTTCTGTTACTGTTCCAGCGGCAGAAACACCGATAAACACATCTGCTCCAGCTAAAACATCTGCAAGACTACCTTTTTTCATGAATTTGTTAGAGATTGCAGCCATTTCTTTTTTCTCATCATTTAGCCCATCTCTTCCCTCATAAATTGCACCTTTGCGGTCACACATCACGACATCTTTTAATCCCATCGCCATCAAAAGTTTGATGATTGCAATACCAGCCGCACCTGCACCTGATGTTACGACACTGATATTCTCTATGTTTTTCCCAACGATTTTCAAAGAGTTAATCAATGCAGCAAGCGTTACAACTGCTGTACCATGCTGATCATCATGGAAAATCGGAATATCACAAACCGCTTTAAGCTTGCGTTCAATTTCAAAACATCTTGGTGCACTGATGTCTTCTAAATTGATACCGCCAAAGCTTCCTGCAAGAAGCGTTACTGTTTTTACAATATCATCGACATTTTTACTTCTGATGCACAGCGGAAATGCGTCAACATCGCCAAATGTTTTAAACAGAACGCACTTCCCTTCCATAACGGGCATGCCAGCTTCTGGTCCAATATCTCCTAATCCCAGTACTGCTGTACCATCTGTAACAACTGCTACGATATTCCCTCTGCGTGTATATTCATAAGACATATTTACATCTTTTTCAATTGCAAGACACGGTTCAGCAACACCTGGCGTGTATGCAATTGATAAATCTTCTTTTGTTTCTAAAGGCACTCTACTGATTACTTCAATTTTGCCCTTCCACTCCGTATGCGCTTTGATTGCTAATTCTTTGTTATCCATAATATCCTCCATTTATTTTTAGTATTATTTAATCTACTAATGATTTATGTAAAAAGGTTTTCATTGTTGTTGCTGAAGTTTTCAGTTCTTCCAGTTCTTTCTCATTTAAGTGTAAATCAACCACTCTCTTGATACCATTTCTTGTAATAATGCAGGGTAACGAGAGTGCAACGTCTGATATTCCATATTCTTCATCAAGCACATGTGTTACAGGAAGTACGGTATGTTCATCATCTAAAATTGCTGAAACAATACGCCCGACCAAGAGTGCAATACCATAGTTTGTTGCACCTTTTAGGCTAATGACTTCTGCTCCTGAATCTCTTGTCCTTGTAAATATTTTTTCTCTGTCCAAAACTTTTCCAGTATCATTACATACATCATCAATCCGTTCTCCTGCGATGGTAACACCACTCCATATGGGAACTTGTGTATCTCCGTGTTCTCCGATGATATATGCATTGATGTCCCTAATATCAGAATCAAAATACTGACCTAAGAAATATCTAAATCGTGATGTATCAAGCAGAGTTCCGGTGCCAATGACCTGTGAAGCAGGCAATCCTGATTCTTTTTGCGCAACATAAGTCAGTGCATCTACAGGATTTGATACTACAATAATCATGGTATCGTCATTGTGTTTTACAACATTCCGTACAATATCTTTCATGATTTTAATATTTGTCTGTGCCAGTTCCAAACGAGATTGACCGCTTCTGCGTGCTACACCTGCTGTAATAATCACCATAGAAGCATCTTTACAATCCTCATAAGTACCATCTTTTATAGATAGTTGTCGATAAAAAGCAATTCCGTGTTTCATGTCAAGAACGTTTCCGTGTGCCTTATCTTTGTCAACATCAATGATGACAATGTCAGAACTCAAACGTTTGAGCATTAGGGTATATGCGACGGTTATGCCTACATTTCCTGCGCCAACTACTACAATTTTGTCTCTAGATTTTTTTATCATCGTTTTGTCCTTTCGAGTAATACAATAATTTATAAAATTAATGAACCAATCCTACCCCATTATATAGTATAACTCACAAATCAAATTGTCAATACTTTCACAAACATTATTTTGCTATTTATTAGAATCATTATATAATTGACAAATGATTCATTCATGATAAAATTATTAACTGTACGCACTTCCGTTTTACTTTGTATTAGAAAGGTTCTCAGCATGAAATCATCTATCAAATATGATATATTACTGCTTTGTACTGCAATTGTTTGGGGTACAGGTTTTATTGCTTCAAAATTTGCTTTGTCCTGTGGACTTCCAGCAAGTTTGATTATTACTTTGCGTATGCTGTTCGCAGCGCTCCTCTTACTTCTGATATTCTTTAAGCAAATAAAATCACTGTCAAAGCCACATATAAAGCACGGTATCATTGCTGGAATACTGATGGGCATTGGGTATCTAACGCAAACAATTGCCATGAATCATACTTCTGTATCCAATAACGCTTTTTTAACAACTCTAAACGTAGTTTTTGTACCGTTTATCAGTTGGATAATTCTAAAAAAAAGACCTTCTGCAAAGACATTTTTGTCCGTTGCAGTCGGTTTTTTAGGAATTTTTATATTAACACGTATCTATGAAACAAAACTTAGTTTTAATGTTGGCGATGTTTTATCTTTAATATGTGCTGCTGTTTTTGCGTGTCAAATCGCCTATATCGGTTTTGCCGCCAAAAATGTTCAGGCTGGATCGTTTTCATTTGTACAGATTGTGATTACCGCCGCCATTTCGCTGATATATTTTGCCCTTTTCGAGTCCGATTTTGCTATGACTGCAACCTTTGGATTTGGAATTTTAGCAACCGTCTATTTAGGTGTAGTATGTACTGCATTTGGCTTTTTTTTACAGTGTTTTGCACAAGCATATGTCCCTGCCTCACGTGCAGCACTGATACTCTCTCTTGAGGGGTTTACCGCAACACTCATCTCTGTTGGTTTAGGAATAGAGCCGCTGCGGTTGTCCATTATCATTGGCGGTTTATTGATTATGCTCTCTATTTTTATCTTAGAATTCAATTTAAAGAAAACAAAACTCAGTACTTTTTAGTCGATTCCAGTACCAAAGCAAACACATTTAAAACGGTCATGTTTCTAATATGTTCTCGCTCAAATCCTTTGCGGTTGTTGCCCAACTCCAGCTTTAACACTTTTGTCAGCTTATCCGAATTAATTGCGATATAGACAAGCCCTACAGGTTTTTCATCAGTGCCTCCATCAGGGCCCGCAATTCCCGTTGTACTAACACCAATATCCGCACCAGAAATTCTGCGTACACCCGCCGCCATTTCCTGCGCTGTTTGCTCAGATACTGCACCATATTTCTTTAACGTTTCTGTTTTTACACCCAAAACACTGTGTTTGATATGATTTGCATACGAACACACGCCACATTCAAAAACATCACTAGAGCCAGCAATATCAGTAATACGTTTGGAAATTAGTCCGCCTGTACAGCTTTCAGCTGTTGAAATTTTTAACGATTTCTTTTTTAAAGCCTGTACAACGGCACTTTCAAAGTTTTCAACATCAATGCCATAAATATATTGTCCTAATTGATTTTTAATTTGTTCAATAACAGGTTTTATCAACACTTCGCATTCTTCTTTTGTGGTTGCTGATGCCGTCACACGCAATGTTACCTCACCAATTTTTGCATATGGCGCAATCGTTGGATTGTGACTGCTTTTCATGAGGTCATACAATGCGTCTTCCACAGAAGATTCTCCAATACCAAAAAGCTTGATATTGTGCGATACCAGCACCTTATCAGAAAATCCAGTGAGATATGGAACAACATCATGATCAAACATCGGTTTCATTTCCTTTGGTGGTCCTGGCAGCAAGATTGCAATTTGATTATTTTCTTTTACCGCCAATCCTGGAGCTGTTCCATTTGCATTGGTAAAGATGGTCGCATCTTGTGGCATCATTGCCTGTTTTTTATTATTTTGTGTCATTGGTCGGTCAATTTTCTTAAAAAAATCTTCAATGCTCTTTAAGGATTTCTCATCCATAATCATCTTCTTATGAAAATATTCCGCAACAGTTTCTTTTGTCAAATCGTCATAAGTAGGCCCCAACCCACCCGTCATAATAACAATATCTGCACGTGAAAAAGCAAGCGACAGACTCGACTTTAATCTGTCGTTGTTATCCCCCACTACCGTTTGATAATAAACATCAATTCCAATATTTGCAAGTTCCTTTGCAATATAAGGCGCATTGGTGTTTATAATATCACCTAATAATAATTCTGTTCCAACACATAAAATTTCTGCTCTCATTTTATTCTCCTATCCATAAATAATCTGACCAATTTTTCGATATAACCCACTTTTAAATAATTGATAACGATTTAAAGTCAAAAATCTTTTACATTTCCCATACTGCTCAAGCGCACAAAA
The DNA here is from genome assembly GCA_036660175.1 of Christensenellaceae bacterium. Classification (GTDB taxonomy): domain Bacteria; phylum Bacillota; class Clostridia; order Christensenellales; family Christensenellaceae; genus Christensenella. The sequence continues at coordinate 54,841 of JAVXBD010000001.1, forward strand.
CGCATTTAGCATTTCTGCTTGCTGGTTATCCAGACCATCACGAAAAGTCTTTAAAAACGCTTGTGCCTGCTTATAGGTCATTTTGATAGACTCATGAATTCCCTGTGTATTATTTATTTTGGATTTAAAGTATTCTGCACTTTTTACATCTTTAGCACCAACTTCATTTTGCGTATGCTGTCGATACTTGACAGTTGCAAGCGGTAAAAAAATCACTTTTCCAAATGCTGCCGCAATCAGTGCAAGCCACCAATCGTGCATAATACTATCATCTGCATTTCTAAATTGCTCGACTAACGCTTTATTAATCAACATCGTGCATCCCGTCACATTATTTTGAGCAATCAGCCTGTTAAGTGTACAATATGCAGGATTTAATTTTTGCAAGTGCATCAGAGAAGGATTTAATTGGTGCAGCGTATTATCTACCACTTCTAAATCTGTATGCACTAATAATGGAATAGACTGCTCATACCGCCATATTTCATGCAAAGAAATCTCGATTTTATTTGGAAGCCACACGTCATCTTGATCCGCAAAAAAAACAAATTCGCTACTTGCATGTTTAAGCAGCTGAAAAAAGTTATTCTTCGCACCTCCAGCGGTGTCACCGTCATGCACAATTTCAATTTTTAATTGATTTTGATAGGATTTCACAATATCAATTGTACGGTCGATAGAGTTGTCATCACGTACAATCAACCTAAAATCTTGATAGGTTTGACAAACAAGTGAATCCAGCAATTCGCTAATATAACCCTCTCCATTGTAGGTGGCAAGTAAAACATCAACCATAGAGTACTCCTTTAAAATATCATATACTTAATTTAACACTTTTTTTGATTAAAAGAAAGTATAAAAAAAGATGAGCTATATGAATTGCCCATCTTTTTTATCTAAATAAACCTTAGAAATTGTCTTCCATTAGTTGAAAATATGCTTTTGGATGATCACAAACAGGACATTTTTCAGGAGCGCTCTTTGAAAATTGAATGTGTCCGCAATTTGAGCATTGCCACATCACAGGTTCTTCTCTGTCAAAGACTTTGCCGTCAATAATATTATCACAAAGCTTGTTGTATCTTTCTTCGTGCGCTTTTTCTACTTTCCCTGCACCCTCAAACATCTTCGCAATTTCATCAAAGCCCTCTTCACTTGCAATTTTTGCAAAGGAAGGATACATCTCTGTTGTTTCATAATGCTCGCCTGCAGCCGCATCTTTCAAGTTGGTAACTGTATCTGGAACTTTATTATCAGGATGCAGCCATTTAAACCATAATTCTGCGTGCTCTTTTTCATTTCCAGATGTTTCTGCAAAAATATTGGAAATTTGCACGTATCCATCTTTCTTTGCCTGTGAAGAATAATAAATATACTTCATATGCGCCATAGATTCTCCTGCAAAAGCATCCTGCAAACATTTCTCCGTTTTTGTTCCTTTTAAATCTTTCATACTTATTTACTCCTTTATACTCATTTTTTTCAGCAAAAATGCTTATGTACTACTCATAAACACTCTTGTAGATTTAAAAACAGTCATTTCTTAGTGATTATACACTGAGTTCACCTTTCAACTCCAGTTTTCCTGCATAGTGCGATAATACTGGCTCTACTTCGTGCTTTAAAAAGTCTGAAACCTGCACATTTGCAAGTCCAATAAATTTTTCTGGTTTTAATATTGCGGCAATTTCTGTATCTGTCATCATAAAGGCACTATCCGATTCGATCAATTCAATTAGATTATTGTTCAAGCCCTGCTCTTTTACACGTGCACCTGCAATCATCGAATATTCTCTTATTTTTTCATGCAGCTCTTGCCTATCGCCGCCACGTTTTACAGCTTCCATCAAGATTGTTTCGGTTGCCATAAAGGGAAGCTCCTCGTTAATACGTTTTTCAATAACTTTATGGTATACCACCATACCGCTTGAAATGTTGATATAGATATTGAGTACAGCATCAAGTGCCAAAAAAGCCTGTGGTATTACAAGACGTTTATTTGCACTATCATCCAGTGTACGTTCAAACCACTGCGTAGAAGCCGTTATTGCTGGGCTGCTTGCAAGGCTGATAATGTATCGACTCAAAGATGAAATGCGTTCTGAACGCATAGGGTTACGCTTGTAAGCCATTGCAGAAGAGCCAATTTGTTTTTTTTCAAAAGGCTCCTCAATTTCTTTTAGATTTTGTAATAATCGCAAATCATTAGAAAACTTATATGCACTTTGTGCGATATTTGACAGTAAATCCACTACTATGCTATCAAATTTACGTGGATAAGTTTGCCCTGTTACTGCATAAACTTTGTTGTAACCCATCTTTTTTGCAACTTTTTTCTCTAACTTTTTAACTTTTTCTGCATCATTTTCAAAAAGTGTTAAAAAACTTGCCTGCGTACCAGTTGTACCCTTTACGCCTCTTAGCTTGATTTGTGATTTTACAAACTGAAGATGCTCATAATCCATCAGCAAGTCCTGTATCCACAAAGTCGCACGTTTGCCTACTGTTGTAAGCTGTGCTGGCTGAAAATGCGTGAAACCAAGTGTTGGTACATCTTTATATTCTTCTGCAAAATCACTCAATCGTGCAATGACGTTTACCAGTTTTAACTCGATTATTTCCAGCGCTTTGTCCATCACAATCACATCGGTATTATCCCCTACATAACAGCTTGTCGCACCAAGATGAATAATCCCTTTTGCACTCGGGCATTGCACACCATAGGCATAAACGTGTGACATCACATCATGCCGAACTTCTTTTTCACGTGCTTCGGCCACTTCATAATTAATATCTTCTGCGTGTGCCTCAAGCTCTTCAATTTGCTCTTTGGAAATCGGCAACCCCATCTCATGCTCTGCCTGTGCAAGCGCAATCCAGAGTTTTCTCCATGTTTTAAACTTCATATCGTCAGAAAAAACATAAGACATTGCCTTGCTAGCATACCTTGTAATTAGTGGGTTTTCATAAGTATCTCTCATTAACTGTACCGCCTTTATAAAATTCATTCTACATGAATCATTTTATATTGTTTGACAAATAATATCAACAGAAAATAAAAAAAGGAGTGAATTTACTCACTCCCTTTATTTTAGAGTTATTTTGCGAAATCTGTTGCCCTGGTTTCTCTGATTACGTTTACTTTAATCTGACCAGGATAATCAAGATTTGCTTCAATCTTCTTTACGATGTCTCTCGCTATTAAATTTGTTCCTGCGTCATCTATGATTTCAGGTTTGACAATGATTCTAACTTCTCTGCCTGCCTGAATAGCATATGATTTTTCAACACCTTCAAATGAATTTGCAATTTCTTCAAGATTTTCAAGACGTTTTATATAATTTTCCAAAGATTCTCTTCTTGCACCAGGTCTTGCTGCGGAAACCGCATCTGCTGCCTGTACAAGTACTGCTTCCACCGTTTTTGGCTCAACATCGCCATGATGGGCAGCAATCGCATTGATAATATCTGGTGTTTCCTTGTATTTTTTTGCAAGATCCGCACCAATTTGAATATGTGGTCCTTCCACCTCGTGGTCAACAGCTTTACCAATATCATGCAAAAGACCTGCACGCTTTGCAAATGTTGCATTTGCGCCGATTTCTGCCGCCATTAGTGATGCTAAATGTGCCACTTCTATAGAATGTTTCAACACATTTTGACCATAACTTGTCCGATATTTCAATCGTCCAAGCAATTTTACAAGCTCTGGATGTAGAGAGTGAATACCAACATCAAAAACGGCTTGTTCGCCTGCTTCTCTCATTTGGGTTTCCACTTCTTTTTGGGCTTTTGTAACCATTTCTTCAATACGTGCAGGATGAATTCTGCCATCAAGAATTAATTTTTCAAGCGCAATCCGAGCTACCTCACGTCTAATGGGGTCAAATCCAGAAAGAATCACTGCCTCAGGTGTATCATCAATAATCAAATCAATACCTGTAGCTGTTTCAAGTGTTCTGATATTTCTGCCCTCTCTGCCAATAATTCTGCCTTTCATTTCGTCATTAGGCAGATTTACGACAGACACAGTAATTTCAGCAACATGATCCGCCGCACACTTTTGTATCGCTAACGAAAGGATATTTCTGGCTTTTTTGTCTGCTTCGTCTTTTGCTTTTTGCTCAATATCTCTGAGCATGATCGCCATATCATGACGAGCCTCATGCTCAACTTTTTCAAGCAGTAACTCTTTTGCTTCGTCCACCGTCATATTTGAAATATGTTCCAATTGCTCAATTTGTTGAGTATGAACAAGTGCTAAATCTTCTTTAGCTTTTGATATTTCTTTTGACTTTTTGTTGATTAATTCATCTTTTTGTTCGATGCTGTCTAATTTCTTATCCAGCAATTCTTCTCTTTGTACTAATCTTTTTTCAATCTTTGTAATTTCGTTTCGTCTTTCTCTTGATTCTTTGTCAAATTCGCTACGCAGTCTATGAACTTCTTCCTGTGCTTCGAGAACCGTTTCTTTTTTGATAACCTCTGCACGTTTTTGTGCATCGTCAATCAATCTTTTTACGGAATCCTCTGCGCGTCCAATCTTTGATTCGGCAATATTTCTTCTGTAAACATAGCCAATAATAAGTCCGATAATCAAGCATGCAACGCCTATAAGGATAGGAATAAGTAATTCCACTTAGCAAATCCACCTCCAATTCCTTCTTATTTATATCATTATTCATTTATTGCGGTAATTAAACCTATTATTATTGTAACTTTATTTTGACAAAATGTCAATTCATACAATCATCAGAATAAAAAAGGTACTGTTTATTCTGTATAAGCATGCAAATTAGTTTATTTACATAAAACAGAAAAATTTCAGATGTTTTATGTAAAAACACTTGTGCCTGCAAGGTATCCTGTTGAAAATGCAATTTGTAAGTTAAATCCGCCTGTTTTTGCATGGACATCCAACACTTCACCCGCAAAATAGAGATTTGATACAAGTTTGCTTTGCATGGTTGAAGGATTGATTTGCTTGACATTTACACCACCAGCGGTAATAATCGCTTCCTCAATGGGACGGGTATCTGCAATTTTTATCTTAAAATTCTTAAGAGCATTCAAAAGCACCGCTCGCTCTTCTTTTTTTATTTGATTTGCCTGTAAATTGGCATCTATTTTAATTTCTTCCAAAAAAGGGTGAATAATTTTTAAAGGCAGCAGCTCCCCCATCACATTTTTTAATTGTTTGTTGTGATTCGCTTCAAACTCTCGTATTAGGCGTGCATCAAGCACTTCAGCACTTAAAGCAGGTTTAAAATCTATCATTGCATATAAATCCAACGGTTGCTTATCAAAATTAATATAGCTGCTTGCAGAAAGCACAATCGGTCCAGAAAGCCCAAAGTGTGTAAATAGCATTTCACCTTGTTCAGCATATATTTTTTTATGATTCTGATACAATGTAAACAGAACATTTTTGAGCGTTAATCCCTGCATTTTCGGACAGAATCCATATTCATCTTCAAGCGGAATTAACGCAGGATGCGGCACTTCTATTGTATGAGAAAATTGGGCAGCGAATCGAAATCCATCACCCGTAGAACCTGTAAGCGGATAAGACTTCCCGCCTGTTGCAATAATCACTGCATCACTGTTTATTATCTTTCCATTTTTAAGTGTTATACAAAAGCGTTCTTCATGTTTTTCAACAGATAAAACATCAGCGTTATATTCAATCCTTACGTTTGCATCAGACAGCATTTTTTCAAGCACTCTAATCACATCTGCAGAACGATCACTCACTGGGAAAACTCTGCCGCCACGTTCTGTTTTTGTGGAAAGCCCATATTTTTTAAACAAATTCAGCAAGTCTGTATTGCTGAAGGAATAGAATGAACTCATCAGAAATTTGTTGTTTTTTACTATATTTATAAAAAAGTCGCTAATCTCACAGTCATTTGTGATATTGCATCTTCCCTTACCAGTAATATAAAGTTTTTTTCCTAATTTCTCATTCTTTTCCAGAATTGTTGTTGATATTCCTCGCATACCTGCTGCATAAGCTGCCAGTATTCCAGCAGGTCCGCCGCCTATTACAATGTTGTTTTTCATTTGTTATTTAAAAGCTGTAAAAACTCTTTACTCCTCATCATTCAAAATTTATTCCATCAATTTCTTTGGTTGCATATACATCATTTTCACGCCAAAGTTCTTCCAATTTATTAAAATTAGAGAACAGAACATCTTTTTTCTTTAATCCAATCATAATAATCAGTAGATTAATTACCGCAAGCGGAGCTGTAAACGAATCCACAAAAGAATTCATATAGCTCTTAGATGTCAATACATAATCCGCTAAAACTGCAGGCGGCGCATCTTCATTATCTGTAATCGCAATCAACTTGCAGCCACGCTTTTTTAGATATTCCATACCTTCAATCGTGCGCATAGAATATCGTGGAAAACTGATTGCAATCACTGCATCTCGTTCATCTGCATTCAATATCTGACTAAAAATATCACTTGCTTCAAAACGCACAAGCTTAGCATTTTCTGTAATATAGGTCATATAATATCTTAAAAACTCTGCAAGAGGTCCGCTTGAGCGTGTACCTAAAATATATACGGTTCGTGCATTAACTATCGTATCCACAATTTTTTCGATATTTTGCGGGTCCATGTTTTCTTTCGTAATCCGCAAATTATGTATATCCGTTTTAAAGGAGGTGTTGATAATATCCTCGCATGACAGCCCCTCCATTAGATTTAACCTTTGTACAGTTGTCAGTTTATTCTGAATAACTTCTTGTAATTCTTTTTGCAATTTTGGGTATCCATCATAATCAAGTGCATATGCAAAGCGTACAACAGTAGATTCACTCACTCCTACCACATCACTTAAGGTTGCCGCCGTCATAAACGCCGCTTTATCATAGTTTTTAAGAATATATGCCGCAATCAGCTTTTGCCCTTTAGACATCTTACAATATTCTTGATCGATTTTATCCATCACATTATTGTTCATGGCATCCTCCCATCAATTTTAATATGCTTCTCTTATTTATTTTACCACAAACCATTAAAAATGCAATTTCATTTTTTCAAACTTGCATTTTGTATTTTTAAGTTGTACATTTTCAGTAATGTTCCATTTTAACGGTGATACCGTGATATACCCCTCATGAATATATTTTGCGTCCGTCAGGTTTTCCTCGTTGTAGACACTTTTGGTAAGCTCACCGCTAATCCAATAATAGCCTCTCCCCATTGGATCAATGCGTTTTTCAAAGGTTTCATCATATTTACTAATGCCTTGCGCACAAACTTTTAGACCTTTTATAGCTTCTGTTTCAGGAAAATTGATATTGTAAATATATTCTTTTAACTCAGATAAATCTATTTGTTTCAGTAATTCTGCAAATATTTCTGAGGTATTGCAGAACAGCTCCTCTAAATCTTCGGAATGTTTTGACATAATCTGAGAAAGAGCAATTGCAGGAATACCTACCATACAAGCGTCAAGTGCGGCATTTACCGTTCCAGAATAGGCAATATCCGTACCGATATTTCCACCATGATTGATACCAGACAGCACTAAATCGACAGGCTCTTTCATAATATTAGAAAGTCCAATTTTTACGCAGTCAACTGGTGTTCCTGTTACTTTATATGCTTCTATTCCGTTGTATTCAGCAATATCAATTTTCTTTACAGTCAAAGGCAGATCCATTGTCAGCGAGTGAGAACTTGCACTGCGTTCCCTATCGGGTGCAACGACTGTCACATCGTGTTCTTTCTTTAAACATTTTGCAAGTTCAATAATCCCTCTTGCAAAAATCCCATCATCGTTTGTAATCAAAATCCTCATGTTTTATCCTCACTTACTTTTTACCTATTACTATATTATATACCGTTTTCATCTTATTTGCACATACAAAAAACCTTTACCACATATAAATACGCAGCAAAGGCCCTTTATATTTTATAATGTTACCTCATTTTATCCCAATATCTGTCCGAAATTGAGCGCCATCAAAGTGTATCTTTTTAACATTTGCGTAAGCTTTTTCACGTGCTTGTGCAATATCTTTTCCTGTTGCAGTCACACCTAAAACTCTTCCGCCATTTGTAACAAGCGTACCATTATCTATCTTTGTTCCTGCATGAAAAACAACAACATCTTTGTCCACTTGATCAAGCCCTACAATTTTTTTACCATTTTCATATTTTTGAGGGTATCCGCCGCTTGCCAGCACCACGCACACCGCACTTTTATCTTCCCATTCAAGCGTAATCTTATCAAGCGTGCCATCAATCACTGCATCAATCACTTTTAGCAAATCTGTTTTCAATAATAAAAACACAGACTGTGTTTCTGGATCGCCCAAACGTGCATTATATTCCAATAATTTCGGCCCATCTTGTGTAAGCATAAGACCAAAGAAAATAACTCCCTGAAACGTTCTGCCCTCTGCATTTAAGGCAGCTACCGTTTTTGCAAAAATTTCTTTTTCGACATATTGCTGTATTTCAAGCGTATATTTAGGTGATGGTGCAAAAGTACCCATGCCTCCTGTATTTAAACCTTTATCGTTATCGTAGGCACGCTTGTGGTCTTGTGCTGACAACATAGGAAGAATTGTTTTTCCATCACAAAATGCAAGTACCGAAACCTCTGGCCCAGAAATAAACTCCTCAATTACAATTTGCACTCCAGCATTTCCAAATTTTCTATCAATCATGACATCGTTTACAGCCTGTTTTGCCTGTGCAAAATTTTCACAGATAATCACACCTTTTCCAAGTGCCAAACCATCTGCTTTTACAACTACTGGATACTTTGAAGTTTGCAAATAAGAAACTGCTTTTTGCGCATTATCAAACACCTCAAAATTAGCTGTCGGTATGTCGTATTTCTTCATCAGCCATTTTGAATATGCTTTTGACCATTCAATTTCTGCCGCAGCCTTTGACGGACCAAAAGCACGTATTCCCACTTTTTGCAAAGCGTCCACCATGCCTAATGCAAGCGGGTCGTCAGGTGCAACAAACACCAAATCCATAGCGTTTTCTTTTGCCCACAAAACCATTTTTTCAACTTCATTTGGTTTGATGTCTACACATTCCGCAAGCTGCGAAATTCCACCATTTCCAGGCGCACAATAGAGCTGAACACCATCTTTTTTAAGTTTATAGGCTATGGCATGCTCACGTCCGCCACCACCGACAATTAAAATTTTCGTCATTTTTTTCTCCTAATGCCTAAAATGTCTAATTCCTGTAAAGACCATTGCAATACCATATTCATCACATTTTTTGATAGAATCTTCATCACGTATAGATCCACCTGGCTGTATGATTGCAGTAATACCTGCTTTTGCTGCCGCTTCTACACAGTCGTCAAACGGAAAAAACGCATCTGAAGCAAGCACAGCACCTTTGACATCTTCACCGCTCCGCTCAATCGCCATTTCAGCAGCCCAAATGCGGTTTGTTTGTCCAGGGCCAATGCCTAATGTAGCCATATCTTTTGCAATCGCAATTCCATTTGATTTTACAAATTTAACAACTTTAAATGCAAATTCAAGATTTTCAAACTCTTCTTCTGTTGGTTTTCGTTTTGTCACAACCCGTAGCTCACCATCAAACAATTTTGTGTTTGTATCTTGTATGAGCATTCCACCGCTCACTTTTTTTGCATCATAAGACATGGTATTTCTTTTTTCCAACATATCTGGTAACTGCAAAACACGCAAGTTTTTCTTTTGGCACAGAATTTCAAGAGCTTCTTCTGTATAGGATGGCGCAATTACAATTTCTAAAAATATCTTGCTCATCTGATTTGCTGTTTTCTCATCAATCTCACGATTTACAGCAACAATTCCACCAAAGATAGAAACGGGATCACATTCATATGCTTTCATGTATGCTTCAAGTACAGTTTCTGCACTACCAACACCGCATGGATTTGCGTGTTTAACACCCACTACCGTAGTATCTTCAAACTCACGAAGACAATCGAGTGCTCCAGCCGCATCATTGATATTATTAAATGAAAGAGCCTTCCCATTTAGCTGTTTCGCATTTGCAAGGCTACCTGCAACATACATCGGTTCTTTATAAAAAGCAGCCTTTTGATGAGGATTTTCTCCATATCTCATGTCTATTTGTTTTTCAAATGTCAAAGTAAGCTTTTGTGGAATTGCGTCTTTATTCTGCTGCTGACGTAAATATGCAGCAATGAGTGCATCATAGGCAGCTGTTTCTTCAAAAACCTTAGCACATAATCTGAACTTTGTATCCCTTGATACAGAACCGTCTTTTTTTAGTTCTTCAAGTACAACATCATAGTCCTTTGTATCAATCACCACTGCAACGTCCTGCCAATTTTTTGCAGCCGCACGAAGCATGGTTGGCCCACCAATGTCAATGTTTTCAATGGCATCTGCAAGTGTTACATCAGCTTTTGAAATTGTCTGCTTGAATGGATATAAATTCACCGCAACAACATCAATTGTATCAACACCAAGCTCTTTTAATTGATTCATATGCTCTTCATTGCTGCGCATTGCAAGAATCCCTGCATGGATTTTGGGGTGTAGCGTTTTTACCCTGCCATCAAGACACTCTGGAAATCCAGTGATTTGTGAAACGTTGATTACTTTGATTCCATTGTTTTCTAATTCTCTTTGTGTACCACCCGTTGAAAGTATCTCAAATCCAAGTTCATGCAGACCTTTTGCAAAACCTACAACACCTGTTTTATCAAAAACACTAATAAATGCTCTCTTTGTCATTTTTTTATCCTCCACTATTCTAAAATTGTTACTCGTCTGCCATCAACTATAATTTTTTCTTCTGCCATTTTCGAAACTACTTCGGGCAATATCTCATGTTCGATTTTAAGCACACGAGCTGCAAGTGTCTGCGGTGTATCGTCCGAAAAAACTTCCACTGCTTTTTGCATAATAATCGGACCTGTATCTGCTTTTTCATCAACGAAATGCACTGTTGCACCCGATACTTTTGCGCCATAAGCAATAACAGATTCATGCACTTTACTTCCATAATATCCCATTCCGCAGAAACTCGGAATCAGGGACGGATGAATATTCAAAATCTTATTTCTATAAGCTTTTATTGTTTTTTTACCTACGATGTTTAAATATCCTGCAAGTACTACAAAATCTGCCTGCACTTCATGCAACGCATTTAAAATAGCCTGATCAAATTTTTGCAGTTCTTCAAAATCTCTGCGTACAATTACTTTTACTGGAATATTTGCATTTTTTGCACGAGTAATCGCATAAATATCTGGTTTGCTTGCAATTACGCAACAAATCTCTGCATTTATTTTCCCGCTTTGCGTTGCATCAATCAACGACTGTAAATCTGTACCGCCGCCTGACACCATCACCGCAAATTTCAGCATAATTCAATGCCTCCGCTGCCATCTGTAATTTCCCCTATTATATAGGCTTGCTCGCCAGAATCTTTCAAAGATTGTACAGCGTCATTTTGCATACCATCTTTCACCACAACAATCATACCAATACCCATATTAAAAGTTGAAAAGGCATCTTTTTGCGTTAGTTTTGCGTCTTTCACGAGCATATTAAATACTTGTGGCATTTTCCATGACCCAAGATTGATTTTCGCACCTATGCCCTCATGTAAAATGCGTGGAATGTTTTCATAAAAACCACCGCCCGTAATATGCGCAATTCCTGTTACTGTAAAGTTCTTGATCAGTTTCAAAATTGATTTTACATAGATTTTAGTTGGTGCAAGCAATAAATCGCCCAGTGACTCTTTGTCTACCTTCTTTGTTAAAAGCGAATGATCCATCGCATACAGCTTCCGAACCAATGAAAAACCGTTGGAATGCACACCCGTACTGCCCAGTCCTATGATTTTATCACCGACTTCTATTTTGCTTCCATTGATAATATCTTCTTTGTTGACCATTCCTACACAAAATCCCGCAAGATCATATTCGCCCTTTGGATAAAAGCCAGGCATCTCTGCAGTTTCTCCGCCTATCAAGGCGCATTCAGACTGCATGCAGCCGTCTGCAATTCCTTTCACAATGTCAGATGCAACCTTAGGATTTAGCTCACCTGTTGCAATATAATCTAAAAAGAACAATGGTTTTGCTCCATGGCAAATAACATCATTTACACACATTGCAACACAGTCAATACCAACTGTATCATTTTTATCCATAGCAAATGCCGCTTTAAGTTTTGTACCGACACCGTCCGTACCTGCAACAAGTACCTGCCCGTTTCCAATATCATACATACCGCCAAACGTACCCAAATCCGTAATTACATTCCCGTCAAAAGTCTTTTTTACATGCTCTTTCATCAGTTTTACAGCCTCGTATCCACGCTGCACGTCTACTCCAGCATCTTTATATGTAACAGCCATTCAATAAACTCCTATTCTATACTTAGTAAATCCATACCTTCTGATTCTTTAAGTGTTTTCTTAATATCCAATGGATAATTCCCATCAAAACAACCCGTACAGAAATTGCACCCAGCGCCTTCTACCGTCTTTAGCAAATCTTCTATACTCAAATAATTCAGTGTATCTGCACCAATGATTTTTCTGATTTCTTCCACTGAATTTTTCGAACCGATAAGCTGTTCATGTGATGGTGTATCAATTCCAAAAAAACAGGGACATTTCACTGGCGGCGAACTAATTTGCATATGCACTTCACGTGCGCCAGCAAGCTTTAGCATTTCCACGATTTTTTTGCTTGTTGTACCACGTACAATTGAATCATCAATGAGTATCAGCTTTTTGCCATGCACATTGCGCTTCATGGCATTGAGTTTTAACTTGACGCCACGTTCTCTTAATGCCTGAGATGGCTGAATAAACGTGCGCCCAACGTATCTATTTTTTGCAAGTACTTTTGCATAGGGAATGCCGCTTTCAGACGCATATCCAGTTGCCGCTGGCGTTGCAGAATCAGGAACACCACCCACTAAGTCCGCTTCAATCGGAAATGCCTGTGCCAGCTTGATGCCCATCTGTTCTCGTGAACGATACACACTGATTCCGTCAATATCAGAATCTGGCCGTGCAAAATACACGTACTCAAAGACGCACAATGAAGTATGCATAGACGATTGTGCCTGATAGGATTTTAGCCCATCTTTGTTGATGACAACAATCTCACCAGGTCTAATATCCCTTACAAATTCTGCATCAATCGCATCAAATGCACACGACTCTGATGCAATCACATAACTATTGTCAAGCTTTCCAAGTGCAAGAGGTCTGATGCCTAATGGATCACGCACTGCAACAAGCTCGTCCTGCGTCATCAGTACAAGTGCATATGAACCACGAATCACTTTCATCATGGAAGCAATTGCCTGTACCAAACCTCGCTTTGAGTACTTTGCAATCAGATTCGCCATGACTTCTGTGTCAATCGTTGTCTGAAAAATCGCACCATCATTCTCCATTTTTTCACGCAGTATACTTGCATTGATTAAATTTCCATTATGCGAAAGTGCCAGTTTTCCACTTCGATAAGACATCACAAGCGGCTGTGCATTAGATGGCAAGCTGTCGCCTGTTGTAGAATAACGCACATGCCCAATTCCAATATGACCACCCAGTATTTTATCTAAATTGTCTTTAAAAACCTCAGAGCAAAGCCCCATACCTTTATGGTACTTCATCTCCTTGCCGTTTGTTGTGGCAATTCCTGCGCTTTCTTGTCCTCTATGCTGCAATGCATAAAGTCCCAAATATGCTGCCTCAGCAGGATCATATCTGTTATCGTCCATATAAATACCGAATACACCGCATTCTTCCGCCATGACATCGTCTTTTGGTTTTATTCTTTCATAATTGTATCTTGAATCAAAATACATATTTATTCTCCCATGAGTCTTGATAAAATCTCTTGATAAGCATTTTCTACGCCGCCAAGATCTTGCCTAAATCTATCTTTGTCGAGTTTTTCTCCTGTTTTTGTATCCCAAAAGCGACAGGTATCTGGAGAAATTTCATCTGCCAAAATGATTTCACCTTTGCATCTGCCAAATTCGAGTTTAAAATCAATCAGTTCAATGTCAAATTGCTTTAAATAGTCTGTCATAATTTCATTGATCTTAAAAGAATACTCTGCAATTTTTGCCATTTCTTCTGGTGTTGCAAGTCCCATAGCATAAACATGATAATCGTTAATCATTGGATCGCCCAACGCATCATCTTTAAAGCTGTATTCAAGAACCGTCGATTTTAACTTTGTTCCCTCAGGTATACCCAGTCTTTTAGAAAGACTGCCAGCTGCAATATTTCTTACAATAACTTCTACTGGCACAATGGAAACGCTCTTTACAACGGTTTCTCTGTCTGAAATTTGCTCTACAAAATGAGTCGGAATACCGTGTTTTTCAAGCATTTTAAACATATGGTTGGATACTTTGTTGTTTACCACACCTTTTCCAACAATCGTTCCTTTTTTAAGACCATTAAAAGCAGTCGCATCATCTTTGTAATCAACAATTACAAAATCTGCATCGTCAGTTTTAAAAACTTTTTTTGCTTTTCCTTCATATAGTTGCTCTGTTTTTTTCATATTTATACTCCATTCTGCCGTATGGCATTAAAATTAAATCTGCTCTCTTAGTTGACTGTCTGCTGCAATTACAGCTTCCACCATGTCTTGTTTATATTGATATAATAAATCGCTTAAAGTATCATACTTTAGTGCGAGTATTTGCACAGCTAAAAGTGCGGCATTTTTCGCACCATTGATTGCCACAGTTGCAACCGGAATACCCTCTGGCATTTGTACTGTGGAAAGTAAAGAATCCAATCCATCCATAGTTGAAGATTTAATCGGCAGTCCTATAACAGGCAAAATAGAATGTCCTGCAATAACACCTGCCAAGTGTGCTGCTTTTCCTGCCGCTGCAATGATTACTTCAATCCCGTTCTTTTTTGCATTTTTTGCAAAATCAGCTGCAATTTCAGGTGTTCGGTGCGCTGACATAATTCTCGCTTCAACCTCTATGCCAAAATCTTTTAGTGTATCTATGGTTGACTGTAACACTGGCAAGTCACTTTTTGAACCCATAATAATTGCTACTTTCATGTTGTTCTCCTTTTAAAAAATTTTAATGAATCAAGCCGGCTTTTACACCGGCTTGAAAAAGTTATATTTAGATAAGAGCTAACACAATAAAGTTTAATACAAACAAGATTGTTGAAACAACCAATATTGGATGCAGCTCACCTGCTTTTCCCTTTACAATCTTAACGATACAATAGAACAGGAAGCCTGCTGCAATACCGTAAGAAATGCTGTAACACAGTGCCATAAACACACCTGCAAAGAATGCTGGAATCGCTTCTTCAATGTTACCCCACTTAATATCCTTAAATGCTGCCATCATCATAATTCCGACTGCAATCAGTGCTGGTGCTGTTGCTTGTGCAGGAACAAGGCCCATAACAGGCGCAAGGAAAATACAAGCTGCAAAAGCAATTGATGTAACAACGCTTGTGAGTCCTGTTCTGCCGCCTGCACCAATTCCTGCAGCACTTTCTACATAGGTCGTCGTGTTTGAGGTTCCAACAATTGCACCAATAGAAGTTGCAACTGCGTCTGCAAATAAAGCTCTATCCATTTTAGATTTAAAGCCTTTGCTTGTTTCCATTGTTTTCATATCTTCAGTACTGAAAATACCCGAACGACGTCCCGTACCAATAAAGGTACCAATGGTATCAAACGTATCGGATATACTAAAGGCAAAGATTGTCATAATGACCATAAGTATTTTGGACGGATCGCTAAACAGTGACTGCATACCTTCCGGTCCAAAAGCAGCACCAAAGGTTGTGCCTAATTGTTGAAAAGATGCGCCAACGCTGTCAGTAGACAAATTGATAGATGAAACATCAACAACTCCCATTGGAATTGCAATAATCGTTGTTGCAACAATACCAATCAGGATTGCACCTTTCACTTTTGCAACTAATAAAACAACTGTCAAAACAATCGCAATAATTGCCAATATCACACCTGGTGAATTTAGCGGTGGAAGTGCAGGAACGATTCCTCCACTTGTAACAACCGAGTTAATTGCCGAATAAGTCCCATCTGCCGCAAAAGGTGCGCCATTGATAGACATAATCGTACCAGGATCCGATGTGAATTGCAGTAATCCTGCATTTTTGATTCCGATGTAAGCAACAAAAATACCAATACCACCGCCAATTGCATTTTGCAAGGACTCTGGAATGGATTTGATAATTGCTTTGCGTAAGCTGGTAACCGTAATAATAATGTTTATAATACCACAAATAAATACCATTGCCAACGCTTGCTGCCAACTAAATCCAAGCCCAAAGCACACCGTATACGTAAAAAATGCGTTTAACCCCATACCTGGTGCTTGTGCATATGGTACATTAGCGAATATCGCCATGATCATTGTACCAACAACAGCTGCGATGATTGTTGCTAAGAAAACTGCTTGGGACGGCATACCCGTTGCAGAAAGAATGCTTGGATTTACAAATATAATATAAGACATTGCAAAAAAAGTTGTAAGCCCAGCGATTATTTCCGTTGAGGGTTTCGTTCCGTTTTCCTTAAGTTTGAAAAACTTTTCCATCATAATACCTCCTAAAAAAAATATGCAACTATAAATCCGAAGATTATAATTCCTTACTCATATTCTATCATCTTCTCGCTTTTACAGTCAATGAATTTTCGAATAATAAGTCATATTCTTATTTTATAATTCGTAACGTAACGAATTATATTTATACTATAAAATGATTTAATCCATCTTATCATTTAAAAACTGCTATATAGCCTTTATTTTGGCTTGTCAATATTCTAATTAAATATATTCTAAAATATTTTAGATGCTATAAAATGATTGTTTTGTCTGTACCAAACATATAAATATCTTTTGTTTATTTTTTCATTCAATTGCTATTAAAACATTTCAACATAAAAATTTTAATTTATCCTTGATTCTGTTATTTAAACAAATTAGATTTTTACAAACAAAGAAGCATTTTGCACTATTATTTGGTATAACAAAATACTTCTTCACCTATGTAAAAATAAAATCAATTCAAAACTATACTCTGTATGGACTCCATTATTTTTTAGCATGTTTGCCTTTTTTATGCTTTTTAGCAATCAAAACCCCAACCACAATCGCCGTTGCCAATGCTATAGCTATTAATATTAATACCCACCACTTCATCAGCCATGTACTTGCTGCTTGCAGTGCCTTATCAGCTGTATGACTATCAGATGCTGCTGTATCAGAATCATCTTTGATATTATCGTCAGGATAAATTTCAGATTCATTTTTCGGAACTGCCGAAGCTGCTACCGAGGGTACAGGTACAACAGAAGGTGTCGATGATGATATATTAACAGAAGGCATCGATGATGATACAGGCTTAGCAGAAGGCTTACCCTGCGGAGTAGATGTGGGTACTGGTGCTGCACTTGCACTTGGTGACACAGATGGCATAGGTGTAGGCGTCGGCTGTGCAAATGCTGTATAAGCCACGCTGTATATGCTAAATTTTGAAGATTCAAAGCTTAGCATAGTTCCGTTAAGCGTTGCCGCAAGCTCATCCACCACTCCTGCATGCTCGCGCAATACACAATAATTCTCGCCCTTGCTTGCATATTCGCCAATGTCCACCGTAAGGCGCATAGGCTGCTGCATATCGGTGAGCTGTTGCATGCGAAAC
>JAVXBD010000002.1:0-69832 GCA_036660175.1 Christensenellaceae bacterium
CGCACCATTAAGAGTCAACAAACTAAAATGATTTGTTGGCTCTTAATTATTTATTGACTGAAAGCACTCATTAAATAATTTCTTAAACAATACAAAAAAGCATTCCACTCGTCAAAATGAAATGCCCTTTTTAATCTTATTATACTGCCAGTTTATTTTTCTTCTTGTTCTTCAGTTTCTTCGACAACAGCTTCTACCTCAAGCTCCACGTCATCAATTTTCTCATCAAAAACCAATTCTTCAACAACTTCTACGTCTTCAGCTTTCGGGAAGAAATCAGCAAGAGAAGAGGTAGCCCCTTCTACAGGTGGAATATCATAGTGATATTTATCTTCTTTATTTGCACGACGATCATTTCTGTTGTCATCATTTTCTTGACGTACTGGCCTTTCTGGCTCGTCCATAAGCGCTCTCATACTAAGACTAATACGCTTTTTAGCAGGATTTACTTCCATGATTTTCGCTGTAACTAAATCTCCGATTCTCAGCTCTTCTTCTACTTTTTCAAGTCGTCTTGTTGTAACCTGAGAAATATGGATAAGTCCATCAATGGTTGGCTCAAGCGAAACAAAAGCACCAAAAGGCATAATCCGAACAACTGTACCCTGAACGGTATCTCCAACGAGATATTTTTCAGGAACACTGTCCCAAGGTTTTTGTGTAAGCTGCTTTAAACCCAAAGAAATTCTTTTCTTTTCGGTATCTACATTCATGACTAATACTTCGATTTCATCATTGATTTTTAAAACATCAGAAGGATGCTTTACTTTCACCCATGAAATATCCGTAATATGCAATAATCCATCTACTCCGCCAACATCAACAAAAGCACCAAAATCAGTAATGCGTTTTACTTTACCCATTACTTTATCGCCTTTATTAAAGGTTTCATAGATTTTCTTTTCTTCTTCATCGGCAGCAACTTGAAGAATGTTTTTATGTGACAAAACAAAACGTCTTTGACGCTTGTCTGCCTCAATAATTGTAACCTCGAGTTCTTGACCAATAAATTCGTTTAAATCTTCAACATATTTCAATGAAAGCTGTGAAGCAGGTATAAAAGCATCATAGCCTTCAAGCTTTGCAAGAACGCCGCCTTTTACAACTTTATCAACCCGAACAGTATAAACCTTTTCTGTGTCAAGTGCCTCTACGATTTCTTTCCATTTCAGCTTAGATTCTATTGATTTACGTGATAAAACAACATTACCTTCGCCATCATTAAGAGTAACAACTTCTGCTTCAATTTCATCGCCTACTGAAAATAAATCCATAGGATCTGCATCGCCCGCAGCTGTAAGGTTTTCTTTTTTGATTATACCGTCAGATTTATAGCCTATATTAACACATATTTCACTGTCGGAAATCTGAACAACCGTACCGGTCACTATCTGTCCTCTCTTAATATATACAAACGATTTTTCTATTTCTGCCATGAAATCCTCGTTTGCCTGTGATTGTTCTGTGGACACCTCTTCTACCGTAGTATCCATTACTTTTTCGACATCGCTCATCAGTGTCTGTACCTCCCTAATTAACCAATCCGGCGTCGATGCACCGGCAACAATACTTATTATATCATGATTCGTAATATTTTCAAGTGGAAGTTGCATAATATTATCTATATAGTAAGTTTTTTTACACTTCTTCTTACATAAATTGTATAGTTTTTCTGTATTCGAAGAATGTTTTCCACCTACTACCAGCACAATATCAGATGTTTGTGCAAGCTTCTGCGCTTCTTTTTGGCGTTTTTGTGTGGTATCACATATTGAATTAAATAATTCCAGCTCTTTTATATTTTTTTTAAGAACTTCAACCACCATGTCCCATAATTCTATTGTAATAGTAGTTTGTGCAACCACCAGTGCTTTATTCATTTGTGGTAAGTTCTTTGCATCCTGTTCATTATTAACAACATATGCTGCTCCAGGTGCCCACCCCTCTATACCAATTACCTCAGGATGTGCCGCCGCACCAATAATAATTACTGGAGTATCTCCTGCCTGCTTTACACGCTTATGAATACGTGTTACAAACGGGCATGTTAAGTCCAATACTTCAAACCCATGGTTTACAATATCATCGTAAATCGCCTTTGAAACACCGTGGGATCGTATAACAATTACTGTACTTTTTCCTTTAGAAATACTATGAATGTCTTCCGTTACCTTCACACCTTTTTGTGCAAGCACAGATATAACATCTTTGTTGTGAATCAGTTCACCGTAGGTGTAAATATTTTCATATTTTCCAATAATATCATTTACAGAATCGACAGCACGTTTTACACCAAAACAGAACCCTGCATTTTTCGCTACAATAATTTTGCTCATATACGTTTACTCATTTCAAGTATTTTAGCCTGTAAAAGTGCAGTTGCTTTTTTAACAGATTCGCTGTTCACTTTTTCTCCAACAAATTCTTTTAAATAAATAGGCGGATCAATGAATACTTTTATTCTGTGAAAAAGCTTATAGTTACCTTTGATATAAACTGGCACTACAGGAACATCAGATTTTAAAGCAAGCATTGCCGCACCTGGCTCAAACTCCAGCAGTTCCTTGCTGCGTGTTCCCTCTGGAAAAATTCCTAAAACAGAGCCGCTGTTTAATTTCGAGATAGCTGTTTTTATCGCTTTTATATCGCTTTTGCCTCTTGCAACAGGGATTACATACAAATGCCTAAGTACACAAGCCGCAAACTTTGAGTTGAAAAGCTCTTCCTTTGCCATATAGCATACGGGCCTTTTTTTAACGCTAAACCCCAGCACAATCGGATCCCAATTTGATTTATGCTTACAAATAACTACGCTTCCGCCTGCCAACATTGCGTTTTTTTTGCCGATTATCTTCACAAAAAAAAGAGGCATTAAAACAATCATTGCCAAGAATCGACCGACTGCATATAACATTATAAAACTTCCTTTTTAATTTTATTAATAATATACAAAATTACTTCATCTTTGCTCATATTGGTGGTATCCACTAAAATCGCATCCTCTGCCTGCATAAGCGGTGCAAACTTTCTTGTAGAATCCGTTTTATCACGTTGAATAATTTCCTGCTCAATTTCATCTATATTGGCGGTTTTATCTGCTTCAATCAGTTCTAAATAGCGTCTTTTTGCACGTTCGTGCGCAGATGCCGTTACAAAAAACTTTATATCTGCATTTGGCAAAACATAAGTGCCAATATCTCTGCCGTCCATCACAATATCATATTGATTTGCTACTTCCCTTTGCAGCTCAACCAACTTTATACGCACCTCTGGTATCACAGCAATGTCGCTCGCACCTTTGGAGATACGTGGAGTACGAATGTATGGCGTAACGTCTTTGCCGCCCACAAGGACGCTCTGCACACCGTGCGTGTAGCAGATACACATATCCATATTATCAAGCTGCTTAACCACTTTTTCGTGCATTTGCGGCTCAATTCCTTTTTGTATCATGGCATAAGCACAGGCACGATACATAGCACCAGTATCTAAATAATTAATATTCAATTTCTGCGCAACTGCTTTGGCAACTGTACTTTTGCCTGCTCCTGCTGGTCCGTCTATCGCAATTTTCATGATACAAAACCTCGTCAATATTATTTAGAAATCTCTTTTCAATATGTTTCCCGCTAACTGTTTTAGTTCTTCTGCTCTACTTCCAAAAATACTTAGTGCATCTACTGCTTCTTCTGTTTTTTGGACAGCAATTCGCATAGATTCATCTACTCCATACAGAGTTGGAAATGTAAATTTTTTAGAAGTTTTATCTTTGCCTAAAGTTTTTCCCATTTTTTGTGCATCACCTGTAATATCAAGCACATCATCAACAATTTGAAAAGTGAGTCCAATGTTATATCCATACACACTTAGTGCGTTAATATACTCCTGACTCGGACTGCACAAAAGCAACCCCGAAACGAGTGCAGACTTAATCATATCACCTGTTTTATGCTTGTGTACATAGATAATTTCTTGTTCTGTCAGAATCTGCCCTTCGTTTTCAATATCACCGCATTGACCAGTAATCATACCGTAAACACCAGCACCTGTTGCCACTTCCAATATTGCCTTTGTATGATTGTTAAGATTAGAAGGATATTTAAGCGCATTTTTTAACATAACTTCATACGCATAATTTAAAAGTCCATCGCCCGCAAGTATCGCAAAAGCTTCTCCAAACATCACATGACTGGTGGGTTTTCCACGCCGCAAATCGTCATCATCCATTGCAGGCAAATCATCATGGATTAAAGAATAAGTATGTATCATTTCAATTGCACAGGCAATATCCAGTGTTTCTTTTGCATCGCCATTAAGCAGCGAATTTGCCATGATATTCAGCACTGGACGTATGCGTTTTCCGCCCGCCATAAGACTATAGTTCATGGCATCTCTGATGGTTGGATTAACGTTCTCAATTTCCATCAGCTCTTTTAGACGATTGTTAATCAGCTCAATTGTTTTCATCATTTTCATTCTCGCTTTCATGTACAATTTCAAGCTCTGCTTCATATTTATTCAGCATTTTTTCAGCAGCTTCGGCAGCTTTCAGACCTTTTTTATAAAGCGTCACTGCTTGTTCTATGTGGAGCTGCTCATCGCTCATCTTTTTCGATATATCTGCAAGCTCTTCTATATAATTTTCTAAACTTTTTTCAGACATTTATTTGTTCTCCTCTTTGTGCATAATTCCAGCAAGCAATGTGCCGTCTTTCAACAGGATTTTAATTTCATCGCCGATTGCAACATCTTTTATGCTCTTTATTTCGCTTCCATTCTTGATTGCCACACTATATCCACGCTCAAAAGCTCCCATTGGGTTTAAAAGTTCAATAGACGTTTTATAATGATTATACAATACTTTCAAACGATTATAAAGTGTTTTTGCCTGCATCTCTATTTGAACGGTATTGCTCTGTACGGCATATCTTGCCAAATTGATTTTTGCATATACTGCATCTTTGGAAAGCAATGATTGATTATATTTAATCTGCATTCTTTTCTCATAAAAAATAGTTTTCATAATGTCTTGAATTTGGTATTTATATGCTTTTATAGAGCTTACAAGCTCGTCTTTTAAGGTAATAGCAATTTCTGCTGCTGCTGACGGTGTGGGCGCACGCAAATCAGCAGCCATATCTGATAAGGTAAAATCAGTTTCGTGTCCAACCGCACTAATCACTGGGATTTTTGAGTGATAGATCGCCATCACAACACTTTCATCGTTAAAAGCAAATAAATCTTCTGCAGATCCACCGCCACGTCCTACAATCAATAAATCAACATCTGTATGCTTGTTAAAATATTCTATGCCTTTTACAATTTCTGATGGTGCATCTTCTCCCTGCACCTTTACAGAATACAAAAGCAGTCGTATGAGCGGATTTCTTCTGTTTGCAATATTTTTTATATCTTCTATAACTGCTCCGGATTTCGAAGTAACAATCCCGATTTTTTGTGGAATTTTAGGTAATGCTTTTTTATGTTCTTCTGCAAAGATGCCTTGCATCTCCAGCCGTTCTTTGAGGATATTAAATTTTGCGTACAGCTCCCCCATTCCTGCAAACGTGATTTCTTTGACAATAATTCTGTATTTTCCGTTTTTCCAATATACAGAAATATCACCACGCACAACAATAGTCTGTCCATCGTATAGTTGTTCAATGTATTGCATCACTTCGTCACAGTTAAAAAGCATACATTCAACGATAGATTGCTCATCTTTCAAAGAAAAGTATGCCATATTATGCTTAAATTTAAAATCAGTGATTTCGCCCCGAACCCATACTTCTTCCAAAAATGGATCAGCACTTAATTTATCAGATACATAAGTATTCAGTTCATGAACGCTTATTATCAGATTATCCATTCATCTCTCCTGCGAGTACTGTGTTTTCCATAAGCATTGTGATGGTCATAGGCCCTACGCCACCTGGAACTGGTGTAATATATCCTGCGATTTCACTTACTTCGTCAAATTTCACATCGCCTTTGAGCTTTCCGTTCACTCTGGATGTTCCAACATCAATAACAACTGCACCTGGTTTTATAAATTCTTTTGTAACAAATTCAGGTCTGCCAATTGCTGCAACCAATATATCCGCATTTGCACATACCTTGGATAAGTCTTTTGTCTTGGAGTGACAAATTGTAACCGTAGCATTTTCATTTAAAAGAAGGATTGCAACAGGTTTCCCGACAATATTGCTTCTGCCGATTATCACAGCGTTCTTACCAGTTATATCAATTCCAGTTTTTTTAATCAGTTTAATAATCCCTCTTGGTGTACACGCAACAAGACCTGGAAGACCAGTGAAAAGGCTTCCTGCATTCTGCACATGAAAACCGTCCACATCTTTTTTAGGGTTAATATTTTTTAGAATTTCATTCTCGTCAATATGTTTTGGAAGCGGCAACTGTACCAGCAATCCATGAATTTTATCGTCATGATTATATTTTTCTACAAGTGCTAACAGCTCTTTTTGTGTAACGTTCTCACTGAGCCTGTTTACTTCGGAATACATACCAATTTCTGCACATGCTTTTTCTTTGTTGTTAACATAAATTGTTGAACCGCCATCGTCCCCTACTTGTATTACGGCAAGTCCTGGAACGATTCCCTTTTCTTTTAACTTTTTGACCTTAACTTTTAGTTCTTCTCTAATTTCTGCTGAGAGTTCTTTTCCGCTGATGATTTTTGCGCTCATAAATGTATTTCCTCCATAACGATTCAATTTCCAAAAATAATAAATACTGCTTAAAATGATGAGATAATATTCATTCACCATTTTAAGCGGTATTTTATAGATACTATACTAATACTACGCTTGTTTTTCGGATTTTAAATATCCTCCTAATAAGCCATTGATATACTGGTATGACTTTTCTGCCGAATACTTTTTTGCAAGTTCCACAGCCTCATTGACTGCAACTTTTGTCGGCACGCTATCCATATAAAGAATCTCATAAAAAGCCAACCTTAAAATCGCAAGGTCTACCTTTGCAATTCTATCAATCCGCCAAGCATATGAGTTTTCAGAAATAATTTTATCAATTTCTTCTTGTTTTTCTACAAAACCATCAATTATAAAATTAATATAGCTCATATTCTGCTCATCAAGAAGCTCCGATTCCAGTGCATCTGGTGCATTTGTGATGGAATCAGAGCTAAGCTCCCCGGTGATGCTGTATTCATATAATAGTTTCATGGCTGTTTCTCTTGCGCTTCTTCTGCTCATATACCAATATCCTTTGTATTCATATTATTTTTATCATATCTGTAAAACGGCACAATAAAAACATCTCTTAATAGATTATATCTCATTTTTTACCAGAAAACAAACCCGCAAACCATGCCCCGATTGCATGCCGAACTTCTGGATGAAGACCTAAAAAAGCGCCAATTCCAACGCAGATTGCAATCAGCAATGTTTGCCAAAATCCTATTGTAAGGAATAAAATCGCAATACATAACCCAATTACAATGCCAAAAAACAAGCCTTTATTTTCTTTTACCCATTCAAAAAATTTATCCATCGTATCATTCCCTCTTGACAAAAAATCCTTAAAATCGCTCATTCCTACTGTGCCTTGATTTTAGAATCATTTAAGCCCATGATTGAAATTTTTGTTTGTTTGACATCAATTCCCGTATGTGTTTGAATATATGCAATTAATCCCGCTTGTAGTTCTTTTGTGATTTCTGGAATGTCTACCTCGGGCAGTACTGATACTTCTATGTCAATCTCTACATACGAATCATATGAAACTACCACCGTACGCAAACCCTTCACGTTTTTGTTTTCACGAACATAGCGTTCCACCATTTCTTCGATTGCTTTTATGGTAATCACGATAGAACCACTTTCAAAAACAGCTATTTTTGCAGTTTTAGGGCTGTCTTTCTTGATACCAAAAAACATCAGAATGCAGCTTATGACAATCACAACAACGCTGATTGCAATGTATAGTATTTTAAATCCGATTGCTCCATTATTTATTGTGTAAATAAAGTTTGCAATATGGTCAGCACTTACAAATTTAAAAATTATTCCGAGTACAAAAATGCACAAAGCAATGACTGCAACTAAATATACCGTAAATATTACACGTGTACTGGTTTTCATTTTCATTGAATGAATCCCCCTTAAAATATAAATAGATAATCTTTTTATCAACAAAAAACTATTTTTTACATGAAGTAATGGAGCTATACCCAATATTAAATTAGGTATAGCTCATCTTAATAAAAAACTATTATTTTACTCTGATTGGTTTGACAGGTTTTGATTCTTTGACCTCAGTGCGTGCATTTTCTTTAAATTTAATTCCTGCAACACTGATATTCACTTCTACAACTTTAAGCCCTGTCATCGTTTCGATTGCTTTCATAACACTTAACTGAATATTTTGCGCAACATCTGGAATGGCATAGCCATAATCCACCACAAGTGCAATGTCAACCGCAACTTCTTCCGAACCAACTTCGACTTTTATGCCTTTCGAAAGATTTTTTTTGCCGAGTAATTCCACAAAGCCATCAACAAAGCCACCGCTCATACCCGCTACACCCGCAATATCTATTGCTGCTAATCCTGCGATGGTAGCAATCACTTCGTTTGCAAAGGTAATTGTACCGTTACTCTCTTTTTTGATCGCTGCTGTATCTTGATTTGCTGTCATGTTTGTGTCTGCCATAAAAAATCGCCTCCATAAAATATTAATATTAGGTCATTTATAAACTTCAATTCTGTTTATAAAACATTTGTTTTAATTTGTAACACGTTCCATGTATTCACCAGTTCTTGTATCAATGCGGATAATATCTCCTGTTTCTACAAATAATGGTACCATCAGCTTCGCACCTGTTTCAAGGATTGCTGGCTTATTTCCGCCCGTTGCAGTATCACCTTTAAATCCTGGCTCTGTTTGTGTAATTTCTAATTCAACAAAGTTTGGCGGTTCTACAGAGAATGCATCGCCTTTAAAAAACTTAATCGTTACATTCATATTTTCTTTCATATAAGGAAGCGCTTCTTCTACCTTATCAAGATTCAAGGGCAATTGTTCATATGTTTCGGTATCCATAAAGTGATAAAGTTCTCCATCATTATACAAATACTGCATTTCTTTTCTATCAATATGCGCCTTTGGAAATTTTTCTGTAGGATTAAAAGTTTTTTCAAGAACACTTCCTGTTGCAACATTTTTAATTTTTGTGCGCACGAATGCAGCACCCTTCCCTGGTTTGACATGCTGGAAATCAACGATTACCCACACCTGTCCGTCTATTTCGATTGTAACACCTTTTCTGAATTCACCTGCTGAAACCATGAATACTCTACCTCCTGTTTTTATAACAAAATTAATTCTTTAGTAAATTGATAAACACTACCCTCGCCCGCTAAAAGCATATCTTCTATACGAACACCGCCAAATCCCTCAATATAAATGCCTGGCTCTACTGTAAAAACCATATTTTCCTGTATGGTGAAATCCGCCCTCGTATTAATAACTGGCAACTCATGAATTTCAAGCCCCACACCATGCCCTGTACCATGGTTATAATACGCACCATATCCGCAATCTTTGATGTAGCTACGCACAATGGCATCAATATTTTTAGATTTCTCTCCAATTTTTGCAGCCTGCACTCCAAGCATTTGTGCAGTCTTTACTATATCATATATTTTTTTTGACTTTTCGTCAACATTTCCGACACCAAAAGTACGAGTAATGTCAGAACAATACGAAAAATATTTACATCCGAAGTCCAAAGTCAGGAAATCTCCGTCTTGAATTACATAATCTGATACAGTTGCGTGTGGTAATGCAGAGTTAATTCCTGCCGCCACAATAGGTTCAAAAGCATTATCCATCTTCTGTTTGTTAATTTGGTAAACAAGCTCCGCACGCACGTCAAACTCGCTTACTCCTACCTTTATATACTTAACAATTTCCTTTAAAACCACTTCATTTGCGTTTGCTGCAATTTTAATTTTTTTTATTTCGTCCTCTGTTTTTATCATGCGCAGAATAAGCAAATCATTTGAAATATCCGTATATGATAGACCGCCAAAGTATTTTTTATATTCTTCAAATTTCTCCACTGTGACACTGCTTTGCTCGATACCTATAACCTTGATATTTTCGCTTTTTATTATTTTTGCAATTTGTTCCATTCTATCACTGTTTGATTCGAGTATTTGTATGCCGCTAATTTCTTTTTTTGCCTGTGCAGTATATCTTGAATCAGTAAAAAAAACAATATCTTTTTTTGTAATCAGTACTTGCGAGCTGTCACCCGAAAAACCAGTTGCATAAGTCACGTTCTGCTTTGATGTTAAAAGATAAGCGTCCGCACAGTCCAATTTTTTTATGCTGTCTGTTCTCATTTTTTTGCTTCCTCATATAATTTTTTCATGTAGGCAGCATCCTGTGCCTGCGTTCCTTTTGATTCACATATGATAACAGGTGTAGCATTCCTTTTGACCAATATCGGTGCAAACGGCTCAAAAAAAGGACCGTACTGCGTATCTTCAAAGGTTAAATGCATTTTTTCGCCCATTGTTGTATATTGAATATGTGAAAAGTGAACGTGCATATTTTTTGTTTTTTCTGTACCAATGGTGTTTTGCATTGTATCTAAAATCGCCTCATAGTCCTGCGATGTTGCTACTTTTCCTAAAGTACGTGCATTCAAATGTCCAAAATCAATAGCTGGATAAAGATTCTCAGCAAGTCCTGCAAGTTCACATATTTCTTCTAAAGTACCAATTTGATTCATTTTGCCCATCGTTTCTGCGCAATATAGCAAATCGCCAAATCCATCGTCTTTTAAAATCCTGATGATTTTAGATAAATTTCTTTTTACATTTTCAAAAGCAAGATTTCTATCCATTTTTGCACATGAGCCTGGATGAAAGACCACTCTCTTTGCATGAAGATACCGTGCCGCAACGCTGGTTTCTCTAAAATAAGATAGATTTTTCTCAAATTTATCCTCATCATCATTTGCAAGATTGATAAAATATGGTGCATGTGCGCTTATCTGCACATCATATTTCTGTGCCTCTTGTGCGATTTTCTCGCCTGTTTCTTCTTTGAGCTTTACACCCCTGCCAAACGAATATTCAAAAGCATCAAGCCCCTTATCAGAAATCCATTTTGGTGCTTGAAAAGTGTGCTTATATCCCTCTTGCACAAACGCATCAGAGTTCCCTGCTGGTCCGAATCGAATACCCATTCTATCCCCTTTCATCGTGTCTGCGCAAAATATCCCCTTCAGCAAGTGAAAATGGACAGTTAATTCTGATGATTTGCTGCGGATGCGGTGCGCAATCCTGCATTTCGTTATTTTTTACATTGCAAATTTCTTTCACCACAAACTCAGCATTGATGATACTCGGAGACAACACTTCCAATGTATCTCCTACGCAAAACTTATTTCGCTGTTCAACTGTAATTGTTCCGTCATTCTCACAACCGATTACTATTGCAGCAAATGTATATCTGCGCAAATCAATATCTCGCTTGGTATCCTGACCTTTTTCCATCGGGTTTCCAAAGAAAAAGCCTTCACAGAATCCACGTGTGGCTGATTTAATCAATTCATCTTTTAAACGTGTATCAAAAACATAAGCGTCACCATTCTTATAATAACTGTCAATTGCATTTCTGTATGCGTTAATAACTGACGCAACATAATAAGGGGACTTCATACGCCCTTCCACCTTAAAAGACTTGATTCCTGCTTCTATGAGCTGTGGGATGTATTCTATCATCATCAAATCCCGCGAATTCATGATATAGGTCCCTTTGTTATCTTCCATAATATTAAAATATTGCCCATCATATCCTTTTTCGCTCAGATAATATTCCCATCTACAAGGCTGGGAGCAAGCACCTTTATTGCTGCTGCGGTGCGTTAAAGTCGAACTCAGCAAGCATCTGCCCGAATGTGCAACGCACATAGAACCATGGATAAACGCTTCAATTTCCACATCTGTATTTTTACATATATAGGAAATATCCTCAAGCGTAACCTCACGTGACATGACTACACGCTGTACACCTTGACTTTCCCAAAACTTTACAGCCAAGTAGTTTGTTGTATTTGCCTGTGTACTTAGATGCACCGGAATATCGATTTGATACTCTTTGATTGTATACAAAACAGCGGGATCAGACACAATCACAGCATCAGCTCCGATATTTGCAAGATACAATAAATACTCTTTTAAAGGTGGAATATCGTTGTTGAAAAGCACGGAGTTAACTGTCACATAAATTCTTTTATTCAATGCGTGAGCATATAAAACGGCCTCCTGCAGCTCATCTTCTGAAAAATTATTTGCAAAAGCACGCAATCCATAATTCTTACCAGACATATATGCCGCATCTGCGCCAAAATGAAATGCAGTTTTTAGGCATTCCATATTGCCCGCAGGTGCTAATAGTTCTATTTTGTTCATTGTATTGCTGCCTTATCCGCCGCTGCTTTGTCGGCTGCTTCCCACAAGCCTTTGTATTCTTCTTTTGCCGCCAAAAATTCATCGTATGATTGTGTAAAGAGCAGATTTCCTTTTTGGGGATCCATCAACAAGAAGTACAAATATTCTTCGCCTTCTTTCATCAATTCTTCATCAGGATAGAGTGCCGCTTCTATCGCTGCTTTTCCTGGATTCCCAATCGGTCCAATTGGCAAACCTTTGTGAAGCCTTGTATTATACGGCGAATCAGTGTTTATTTCAGCTTCTGTTAAATTGATTCTGTCTTTGATGCCAAGTGCATAAATAATCGTTGCATCAGACTGCAATGCCATATCTTTTTTAAGTCTATTATGGAAAACTGCCGAAACTTTTGCAAAATCTTCTTTCTTTGCTTCTTTCTCAATAATGGATGCCATTGTAACTACTTGGTCAACACTCATACCCAGTTCCTTTGCTCGTTCATAATATTCTGGAGTAAAAATCTCGTTAAAACGTTTAAGCTGTTTATCAATGATTTCTTCTTCTGTCGCATCCGTAAAATATTCGTAAGTATCGGGGAACAAATATCCCTCCAAAGCGTATAACCTTTTTTCCTGCGAATCAGCATTGCTTTGTACAACAGCAGCTACAAAATCATACTTGTTAGCAAATTCTTCACCATTTTTTATAATTTCAAGATATTTATCTGGTTTTTTAAGCAAGCCATGATCCACTAACAATGCAGCATAATCAATAGCCCAAAGACCTTCTTTATATACAATCTTTATCGTATCCGCTGTATTTTCGCCTTTGCGCAATGCGTCAATAATATCATCAAAATCCATATTTTTGGAAAGCATATGATTTCCAGCACGCAATTTTGAACTCATGTCTGAAAAATCGACATAAAACTTAAAGACTTGTTTGCTTTTGATAAAATCATTTTCATATAAAATCTTTGAAATTTCGGAAAGTGACGATCCTTTTGGGATAACAATTTCAACTAATTTCGAATCATTTGCATCTACTGGATCAAAATAATTCGTTTTGACATAATTAAAGGAGCCAAACACAATGCACAATACAATGACCAGACTGATAGCGAAAATAACAAAACCACGCCACTTTAACCAAGTTTCGTTTTTCTGCTTTTTCGGCTTTTTGGCATCAACCAGTATTTTATGTGTTTCAAGCTCTTCGTTTTCTTCCAAATAAATATTGTTTAATTTCTTCGCCAAAATATGTACTCCTGTTTATTCGTCAAACATATTTGCGCCCACATCACAGGCATCGCCTATAATTTTATAAATATCAGAAACAAGCGTATTAAACTTGTATTCAATCGAAAAAAACTCAGTAATTTTCGGATTAAACTGCAATACTTCGCCCATCTTCTGTATTTTATCCATAAGCTCTTTATTGGGTTCATTTCCAGTCATATACGCCGCCTGCGCTTCAAACTGCAATTTTTTATAATCTTTAATCATGCGTTTGTTTTGCTCATCTTCGTATACTTCATCTTTGATTTTTACATAGTTTTTGTATTCTTCACTTTGTTTGATAATCGCAGCAAGATCATTTGCTTTATCATATACATTCACCATTTTTACTAATCTCCTTATATTTATATTTCTATGATAATCGGAAGAATCATCGGACTTCTCTTTGTCATATCATAAAGATAATTATTCAAATCTTTTTTGATTAGCCCTTTTAGAGTGGACCAATCGCTTGTACCGTTTTTAAAGCAACTATCAACAATATCAACCACAATGTTTTTGGAATGCTCTAACAAATCCTCGGATTCTTTCATATAGATAAATCCACGTGATACGACATCGGGCGAGGACAAAAGCTCTCCGGTTTCGTTTGAAATTGTTACCACAACAATAAACAGTCCGTCAGACGAAAGCTGCTTTCTGTCACGCAGTACTACATTTCCTACATCGCCAACACCCAATCCATCAATCAGCACGCTGCCCGAATGTACCGTTTCTTTTTGAAAGCCAACTTTTCTATTCAGCTCTATTACAGATCCAATTTCTGTAATAAAGATGCTCTTTTTTTTGATACCCATTTTTTCTGCAAGTGCAGCATGTTTATAAAGATGTCTATACTCTCCGTGAACAGGTATAAAATACTTTGGTTTTACTAGTGAAAGCATTAATTTCAATTCTTCTTGGCACGCATGACCAGACACATGCACCATATCGTTTGCATCATTAATAACACTTGCGCCTTTTCTGTACAGCATGTTGACAACATCAGACACACCTCTCTCATTTCCAGGAATCGGCGATGCAGAAATAATGACCAAATCCCCTTCTTTGATATTTAATTTTGCGTGCTGTCCCATTGCCATACGTACAAGCCCAGACATCGTTTCGCCTTGTGAACCTGTTGTCAGAATAACGACCTGATTATCTCTAAGTTTTTTAAGTTCATCAAATGATACAAACATATCATCATCGGCATTCAGATACCCAAGTTCTCTTGTAATTGCTGCAACTTTTATCATACTTCTGCCAGATAAGCAAATCTTGCGGTTGAAAATTTTTGCAACGTCAATAACCTGTTGCAGTCTGTGTACATTTGATGCGAAAGATGCAACAATAATTCTTCCTTTTGCCTGCCTAAAGTAATTAACAAATGTTTCGCCAACTTGACTTTCTGACATTGTAAACCCTGGGCGTTCTGCATTTGTACTATCAGACATCAAAGCAAGCACACCTTTTTTACCTAATTCTGCAAATCTGCTAAGCTGCATCATCTCGCCGCCGACAGGTGTTAAATCAATTTTGAAATCTCCTGTATGCACGATTGTCCCAATTGGTGTTGTGATTGCTAACCCCATTGCATCATCAATACTGTGACTTACTTTAATAAATTCTACAGTAAATACGCCTGCTTTAATTTTATCGCTGGACTTGATAATATTTAGCTGAGGATGTTTGTCGGGATGCTCTGTAAGCTTTGCCTCCACCAGCGCAAGCGTAAGTCTTGAGCCATAAATCGGCACATTGATATTGCTTAAAATATAAGGAAGTCCTCCAATATGATCTTCGTGACCATGCGTTAGAAATATCCCTCTGATTTTGCTTAAGTTTTTTTGCAGATAAGTAGTGTCGGGTATGACATAATCAACCCCTAACATCTCTTCACGTGGGAACATCATTCCTGCATCTATGACAATAATATCATTTCCGAACTCGATTACTGTCATGTTTTTACCGATTTCTCCGATACCGCCAAGTGGAATAATTTTCACTGATGGTGCAGGAGTAAAGTTTTTTTGCTGTGTTCTATTATTAGAACTATTTGTATTCTCCAAATTTTTTCTCTTTTCATATTTATTCAATATATTTATTTTTGTGGGTATCTCCATATAAACCAAATACCTAATCAAATATCCACAAATCTAAATTAGGAAAAATATATGAAACCCTATAAAGTCAAATTTTAATCCATCATGCAATTACGCACAATCTTACTAACAACATTATACCACAAAACTGTTCAATTGTATCTATTTAACAATTGAACAGCCGTAGTTTTTTAAATTATTTTGGTAAATGAGTCATCATAGAATAAACTTTTGCAGGTTTGTGTATTGCTCTTCCTGTTTTAAATGTTCTATGACATAAGCTTCATCAATCACTACATCAACCGATGGCTCTATACCACACGCATTATATGAAATATCCTCCAAAAGATTTTCCATGATGGTATGCAGTCGTCTTGCCCCAATATTTTCGGTGTTTTCATTGACAATCTGTGCAAACTCTGCAATTTTTCTTAAGGCTTCTTCCGAAAACTTTAAATTGATTCCATCTGCCGACAAAAGCGCCTCATATTGCTTTGTAATAGCATTTTTCGGCTGTGTTAAAATTAATTCAAATTCTTTTTTTGTTAGGTTTTCCAATTCCACTTTGATAGGAAAACGTCCCTGAAGTTCTGGAATCAAATCCGATATTTTTGATACATGAAATGCACCAGCCGCTATAAACAGCATATAATCTGTTTTTACAGGGCCATATTTTGTGACAACTGTGCTGCCTTCAACGATTGGAAGAATATCCCTTTGAACACCCTCACGTGAAATATCTGGACCGCTGCCCATGCTTTTTCCCGCAATTTTATCAATCTCATCTAAAAAGATAATACCATTTTGTTCTGCTTTATCAATCGCAGTTTGAATCACTTCATCCATGTCGATAAGCTTGTCCGCTTCTTCCTGCTCTAAAATTTTACGTGCTTCAACGATGTTGACTTTGCGCTTTTTCATTTTCGGCGGAAGCAGACCACCAAGCAAATCCCCCATGTTTTCGCCGCCCATTCCAGGAATTTCCATTCCCGTGCCTGCATTTACTTCTACTTCAATATCAATCATCAGATTATCTAATTTTCCACTGCGCAAGTTTTCACGAGTCTGTTCTTTTCTTGATAATCTTTTTTGTTTTTCCTCGTCACTTTCACTCGGCTCTGCCTCAATTTGCGGTGTGCCAAAAAGCATACCCAAAGGATTACTGTTTGCCTGACGTGCTTGTTTATTGGGAACCAATAAATCCACCAATCTATCCTCTGCATTTTGTTTTGCACGGGTCTGCACCGTTTCATATCTCTGTTGTTTAATCATACGGATAGATGCTTCTACCAAATCTCTAATCATAGATTCTACATCTCTGCCTACATATCCAACTTCTGTAAACTTCGTCGCTTCTACTTTTACAAAAGGAGCATCCATTAATTTTGAAAGCCTTCTTGCAATCTCTGTTTTTCCAACACCTGTTGGCCCCATCATAATAATGTTTTTAGGGGTTATCTCGTCACGCATTTCCCAGTCTAACTGCGATCTTCTATATCTGTTGCGCAGCGCTATTGCAACTGCTTTTTTTGCTTTATCCTGTCCAATAATATATTTATCGAGTTCAGATACGATTTCTTTTGGTGTTAAATATGACATAAAAATTCACCTACACTTCTTCTGTAATAATATGGTCGTTTGTATATACACATATTTCACTTGCAATTTTTAAACCTTTATACGCTATTTCTTTTGCACTTAAATCAGTATTCTGAATCAATGCACGAGCCGCTGCCAGTGCATATGTGCCGCCAGAGCCAATTGCACAGACTCCATCATCAGGCTCTATTACCTCGCCAGTTCCAGAAACAATCAATAGATTCTCTTTATCGGCTATAATTAACATTGCTTCTAATTTTCTCATGGCCTTATCCATGCGCCATTCCTGTGCAAGCTCCACTGCCGATCGCTGCAAGCTTCCGCCAAATTGCTCCAACTTTGCCTCGAATTTTTCTGATAACGAAAAAGCGTCAGCAACACTTCCAGCAAAGCCTATCACAACTTTATCGCCATAAATTCTACGCACTTTTTTTGCGCCCATTTTCATGATGACGCTTTCTCCAAGTGTGACCTGTCCATCTCCTGCAATGGCACATTCATTGCCTTTTTTTACTGCTAAAATCGTAGTACCTTTTAACATTCTGTATGACCTCCATTTATAGTTTGAATTTTTCAATGATTTGCGCAATCCTATCCATTGCCCTTTGTGAAATCATCGTATTTTTTTCTTCTTTGTTTCGTATTTTTATGCCAAGCGGCATCATAATACCAAAATTTATATTCATTGGCTGAAAATTTGAAGAGATGGAATTGGACACGTAATTACACAATGCTCCCGTTGCTGTATAGCTGTCAAAAACCGGAATCTCTTTTTCTTGCAATTCATATGCTGTAAAAATCCCTGCCGCCAAGCCGCTTGATGCACTCTCCAAATATCCCTCAACACCTGTGATTTGTCCAGCAAAGCGTATATTGGGGTTGCTTTTTAAGCGATATTGGCAATCAAGTACCTTTGGTGAATTTATAAACGTATTTTTGTGCATAACACCATATCTTAAAAATTCTGCATCTTTTAATGCTGGAATCATGCCAAATGCTCTTTTTTGTTCGCCAAACTTCAAGTGCGTTTGAAATCCAACAATATTATACATCGTTCCCTGCTCATTTTCTTTGCGCAGTTGTACCACAGCATAAGGCTGCTCATTGGTTTTGGGATCAACAAGCCCCATTGGCTTTAGAGGACCAAAAAGCATTGTTTCAAAACCTCTTCCCGCCATCGTTTCGATAGGCATACATCCTTCAAAAACATTGCCTTTCTCAAAATCTTTTAGCACTGCACATTCTGCACCAATTAAAGCTTCATAAAATGCTGTATACTCTGCTTTTGTCATAGGGCAGTTGATGTAGTCATTTCCTCTTTCGTATCTTGACGCAAAGAATGCCGACTCCATATCTATACTCTGAGCATCAATGATAGGCGCTGCTGCATCAAAAAAATGCAGACATTCGCCCGTCAGTTTTTGAATTTCTTGTGCAAGTGCCTCTGAACACAACGGACCAGCCGCCACAATCACAACATCATTCTTTGCAAAGCGGCTCAAATCACGCACTTCTTCACTGATAATTTCAATGTTTTCATTTTTCTGCATAGCTTGCGTAATAAAAGAAGAAAATTCTTGTCTGTTTACTGCAAGTGCGCCGCCAGCAGCCACGCTTGTTGCATCAGCCGCCTTCATCACAAGACTATCAAGTGCACGCATTTCCTGTTTTAGCAGCCCTGCCGCATTGGTTATTCTATCTGAACGAAAGGAATTGCTACAAACTAACTCCGCCAATCCATCGCTTGTGTGTGCAGGTGACTTTTTATTTGGCTTCATCTCGTATAATTTCACCTTAACATCACGTTTTGCAAGTTGATATGCACATTCGCAGCCCGCAAGGCCACCTCCGATAATCACAACGTTTTTTTTAGTCATTTTGCACTCTTCTTTAAGTTAGTAGAACATTCAGCATTTGAGCATTTTTTATTTTTCCCGACTTCTATCATATAGCTACCGCATATTTCACATTTTTCATTAAGCGGTTTATTCCATGAAACAAAATCGCACTCTGGGTAATTTGCACAGCCGTAAAAAATCTTTTTCTTCTTTGTCTTTTTTTCAACAACCTGTCCTCCGCATTTGGGGCAAGGTACATCTATCGCCTTTACAATCGCTTTGGTATTTTTACACTCTGGGTAGTTTGGACAAGCCAAAAACTCTCCAAAGCGTCCTGTCTTATATACCATAGCTGCTCCGCATTTTTCACAGATTACATCAGATATTTTTTCAGGCAATTCTATACGTTCTATGTTCTTTTCACCAAGTTCAAGATCCTTTTCAAAAGGTTCATAGAACTCTCGAATCACTGCTTTCCAGTCCTCACCGTCTACTTCTACTCCGTCAAATTTTTCTTCCATATCTGCCGTAAAAGTAATATCAACAATATCAGCAAAATTCTTTGCCATCAAGTCTGTAACAATCTCACCTAATTCTGTTGGAACGAATGCTTTTGCTTCTTTATAAACATATCCACGATCTTGTATGGTAGATATAATTGGCGCATAGGTACTTGGGCGTCCAATCCCACGTTCTTCTAAGAACTTAATCAAAGATGCTTCATTATATCTAGCAGGCGGCTGTGTAAAGTTTTGCTTTGGGGTGATACTCTTTAAATCCAGCACATCTCCCTTATCTGCTTTTGGAAGCATAGTCTGCTCATCATCATCTGTTTTAGAATCATAAATAGCAAGATGTCCTTTAAAGATAATGCGAGAGCCGTTTGCCTTAAAAATATGATCTGCACAGTTAATATCATATGAAAGCGTTTCAATTTTTGCAGGCATCATTTGGCTTGCCAAAAACCTCGTATAAATCAGTTTGTAAAGTTTATACTGGTCATTTGTCAAATGTTTTTTGATGCTTTCTGGCGTATTGGTGATGTATGTTGGTCGCACTGCCTCATGGGCATCTTGCGCATTTTTTCTTCCTTTATAAAAATTCGGCTTTTCTGGCGCATATTCTTCTCCATAAGTCGCTTTAATATAATCAATTGCTGCATGCTGTGCTTCTGCTGAAACACGAGTGGAATCTGTTCTCATATAGGTAATCAACCCTACATTATCTCCGCCATTGATGGGCATACCTTCATATAGATTTTGTGCCAGCATCATTGTCTTTTTGGCTGTATAGCCAAGCTTTCCAGCCGCTGCCTGCTGAAGCAAACTTGTCGTAAATGGCGGCAGCGCACTTTTTTTACGCATACCACTTGTCACTTTTTCAACAATATACGGCTTGTTCAACACCGCATCCAACACACTCTTTGCATCTTGTTCATTTAAAAGTTTTGCTTTTTTTCCTTGAAAGCCATGATACCTTGCCTCTATTTCGTGCTGATCTTTTAAAAGCACAGCATTGATTGTCCAAAATTCTTCGGGTACAAAAGCTTTGATTTCATGTTCTCTATCCACAATTACTTTTACTGCAACACTTTGAACTCTGCCTGCCGAAAGTCCTTTTTTAACCTTCATCCACAGCAGCGGGCTCAATTTATATCCCACAAGCCTATCAAGCACACGTCTTGCCTGCTGTGCATCCACTTTATCCATATCAATCTTGCGTGGATGTCCAACGGCATAAACGACTGCATCTTTTGTGATTTCGTTAAATTCAATTCTGCACGTTTCATCTAAGTCTATTCCCAAAATATTTGCAATATGCCAAGAAATTGCCTCGCCCTCTCTATCAGGGTCAGTTGCAAGATATATTTTTGTGGATCTTTTTGCTTCATCTTTCAATGTTTTAATCAGAGGCGCTTTCCCTCTGATGGTTGTATATTGCGGTTCGAAATTATTTTCGACATCAACACCAATTTTACTTTTTGGCAAATCTCTTAAATGTCCGTTTGATGCACGCACCACATAT
Organism: Christensenellaceae bacterium; assembly: GCA_036660175.1. Lineage (GTDB taxonomy): Bacteria > Bacillota > Clostridia > Christensenellales > Christensenellaceae > Christensenella. Next base: position 21,297 of record JAVXBD010000002.1, read on the forward strand.
CCTTTGCCTAAAAATTTTTCTATTGTTTTCGCTTTTGCTGGTGACTCTACAATCACTAAATTTTTTATTACGGCTTTCTTAGTAGCCGTTTTTTTTACCGCCTTCTTTTTTGCGGGAGCTTTCTTTGCAGTTGCTTTTTTTGTTGGCTTTTTTACTGTGCTTACAGTTTCTTCCATTATATTCCTCCATCATCGTCTAACTCTTATCATAACCTTTTTAAATCATTTTATGTGTAAACTAATTGTTAATACTAAATTTTCCACCTGGCAAACTTGAAATCAAACTCTTTAGCTCCATAACTGTTATGGCAGTGTTTACATCCTTCATGTTTGCTTCCAAATAATTTGCAAGTTCTTCAGCAGATAAATCTTCCTTTAAAAGTAGATTGTATATCTGTGCCTCGAATAAATCAAGCTTATTATCGCTTTTATTTTTTGCTTTCCTTTTTTTTGCGTTTATTTCCCACTTTTGACTGCGCATTACTTCATACCCATCAGTGATCATCATAGAGCCAGAATCAAGCAAATACAGCGGCAGTTTTGCCATGGTTGATTTTAAATCACACACCGTTGCATATATATCAATCCCCTGTCTTAATGCGTAATCCGCCGTAATGCGTGCACCGCTCTTTTCACCACCTTCGCCTACAATCAGCGCCTGCGATAACCCAGCAATAATCCTATTGCGCTGCGGAAAATTTTTTGCAAGCGGTTCTTCACCAGGAGGAAACTCAGAAAGTATCACACCATTTTCTATAATTTTTTCGTATACATTTCTATTTTCGGCAGGATAAATCACATCTACCCCACACCCGACTACTGCTGCCGTTATGCCTCCTGCGTCCAGTGCGCCTGTATGCGCTGCAGTATCAATCCCTCTTGCAAGCCCCGAAATAATCAAAACATTTTGCGAAGCCAAATTATAGGAAATATCATGTGCAATGTTAAAACCAAATTTAGTTGGTCTGCGAGAACCAACCATGCCACACGTCCTATCCTCAAAATCAGGAAGAATACCTTTATAGTATAACAACGGTGGTGGATTTTCTATGTTTGCAAGCGTCTGCGGATAGCATTGGTCAAGACGAGTTACCATTTTAATCTGCTTTGTGTCCAGTTCCTTTAAAAAATCTTCTATATAAGAATCATTTGCACTTTGTATCAAATTTTTGGCAGTTGCATCACCAATGCCTTTAATAATATGCGAAATTTCCCCTACATTTTCCCAAGCAGTCTTTGCGTCCTCAAAATAATTAATAATATCATAAAACTTAACAGGCCCAATCCCACGAACGGTTGACAGCCATACCCAATATTTTTCTTCTGAAGTTAAATTAATCATGAATCTCTCCCCAATACTTTCGATCCAAGGTTCTATATTGAATCGCTTCTGCAACGTGTGCCGCCTGTACATTTGTGCAGCCTTCTAAATCGGCAATTGTTCGTGCCACAAGCAATACTCTTGTATATGAGCGTGCGCTTAGTTTCAAGGTATTATACGCTTTTTTAAGAAGTACTTTTGCTGCTTCTTCCACCCTGCAAAACGCCTTGATTTGCGAAGAACTTAGTTGTGCATTGCAATAAATATTGATGCCACGATACCGTTCTATCTGTATTTTTCGTGCTGCATTGACACGGCTGCGAACTGTATCTGAAGTTTCTTGCTGCATCGTGCTGTTTAAGTCATCATAATTGACTCTTCCCATTTCGATATGCATATCGATTCTATCAAGCAACGGTCCTGAAATTTTTGACAAATATCGTGAAATCTGAAAAGGAGTACATCTGCATTCTGTTTCAGAAGAACCAAAATTCCCACATGGGCAAGGGTTCATTGCCGCCACAAACATAAAATCAGCAGGATAAGAAACTTTGGAGTTTGCTCTGGAGATATACACAGTACCGTCTTCAAGCGGCTGACGCAATGCTTCCAAGGTTGCTCTATTAAACTCGGGTAGTTCATCAAAAAACAATACTCCTCTATGCGCCAAACTTATTTCTCCAGGAACGGTACGTGATCCACCGCCTGTAATTGCCGCCTGTGAGGAGGTATGATGTGGGCTTCTAAACGGTCTGGAACTAACAATTTCTCTGTTTTTTAACTCTCCTGCAATCGAGTGTATTTTCGTAACCTCCAGCGCTTCTTCAAACGAAAAATCAGGTAAAATTCCTGGTAAAGCTTTTGCAAGCATACTTTTCCCAGAGCCTGGAGATCCTATCATCAAAAGATTATGTCCCCCTGCCGCCGCAATTTCCATCGCTCGTTTTGCTTGATTCTGTCCTTTAATATCTGCAAAATCAACAGCAATGTGCTGTGCATCTGTAGACTGCTTCCATTTTGAAGTCGGGTATATCTCCGCTTTACTTTTCTTGTTTAAAACATCAGTAAGTTGTGTTAAATGCTTGATTGCAAACACTTTTATATCCTTAATATAGCTTGCTTCCTGCGCATTTTCGTATGGCAATACCACAAACTTAAAGCCACGCTTTCGTGCTTCAATTATCATAGGCAATACACCATTGATTCCACGCACATCACCATCTAATGACAGTTCTCCAAGCACCACCATGTATTTTAAAAATTCTGCCGAAACCTGCTCGCTTCCGCACAATATACCGATTGCAATTGCAAGATCGTAAATCGGCCCTTCTTTTCTCATATCAGCAGGTGCTAAGTTTACCGTGACCCTTTTTGCGGGATATTCAAAGCCTGAGTTTTTAATGGCAGAACGGACACGCTCTTTTGATTCTTTGACAGCCATATCAGGAAGCCCCACAATTTCATAGCAGGGCAAACCACTATAGACGTCTGTTTCGACGAGTACAGGATAGCCTTCAATTCCATTCAAACCATAACTCAAGACTTTTGCAAGCATAATTTCCCCTTTGCTCTTATCAATAGAATGGCCAAGATTCAATCCATCTTAGACCATTTACATAGTCAGCATTTGCTGGAATTCCCGTTATAACAGGATAAAAGAAGATAAACATCGCAACACATGAAGCTACCAATACTATACCAAATATTTTTCCGTATTTAAAATCTTCTTCGATGTATTTTAGCCAATACACAATTAACAAGATTAAAAATGGTACGGTTGCAAAATAGTGATAAATAAACACTTCACGTGTAATAAACCACCACGGCATAAACTGTGAGAGTGCCGCAATTGCCAAAAATAACATAGCAAAATTCCGATGTTTTTTACGAATTGCATTTACTATTAGCCAAACACTTGCCACAACACCAGACCACCAAACCAATGGATTTCCCATTGTTGAAAGTGTTGCAATGGTGTTTGCCGCTGGATTTTGCTGGCTAAAAAATAACACAGGACGAATTGTAAGCGGCCACGTAAACCATTTTGATGCAAACGGATGTACCGTCGCTGGATCCAGCGTTGAGTGGTAGTTTAACATATAAGACTGATTGCCCAATATTTCTTTTAAACCATATGCGTTGCCCTGTGTCACCATAGTATAGGGCAGATACGAAAGCAAATAAATACCAGCAGGAATAATCAGGAAAAACAACACGCACCATCCGAGTATTGTTCCTAAGTTTCGTTTGTAATTCGCTGTAATATGTGGATATTCTCCACTTTCTTTTGCATATTTATATTCTTGGTGCCGTCGATACATCGTTATTAAAAAAATAATTAACAGCCCTGCCCCTGCATAAATGCAAAGCCACTTTGTCGCTGCACCAATTCCAAAGAAAAGCCCGCTTAAAAACAACGGCACTAATGACTTCGACAGCTTTTGCCGATTGAAATTCTGCTGAGTAAACTGATACATAAACAGATACATCAACATAATCCATAAAATACTATAGCTATCAATTGTACCAATTCTCGTCTGTGCAAAGTGCATAAAATCAGCCGCCAAAAGTATTGCTGCAAATGCCGCATATTTTGTTTTTTTGGTCATCATCTTTGCAAGTACAAATAGAATCGGCAGCATGATTACGCCGCATAACGTACCCATAAAACGCCACCCAAACGGTGTCATGCCAAACATCTCAATACCAGATGCCAAAATTGTTTTTCCAAGCGGTGGATGCGTAATTTCATATGGTTCAATCCCATGAATATTTTCGTATGCTGTGCGCACATGATAAATCTCATCAAAATAAAAATCCGTCATATATGTTGGCTGTGCAGGAACAAGCGCCTGCTCATCAAACAAAGTCGTTGCTGTTACTGGTAAAATCTTAGTTGGAGTTACAAGGTTGCCATTTGCATCATAAAAAGCAATTTCGAGTATAGGCAATTCTCCGCTTGTTGCTTCAATCCAGATATACTTTCCAGTAAAATCCGTTTGATAAACCTGCCATTTATAAAGTTCACTTTTCTGATGATGGACAAAGGATACTTCTTCTTCTCCTCTGGCAAGCATGATTGGGCTATACTGCTCTCCTGTATCCGAATACAAAAAGTCAATGTCGCCCTCGCCATAATCTGCATAATATTTCATTTGTGTGATATGCTGTGGCTGAGAAAACTCTACAATAACTGGCTCGTTTAGCGTATAAGATGTCTTTGGTATTTGTACGGCACCCAAGTTTGTAAATGCAACCACTGCATAAACAGCCGTTATAATCAGCATAATCAAGCCATCTTTTTTAGTGATTGTATTTTTTTGTTCTCTGAAACCTTCCAGACGCATTTTTGCTGTTGGTTTTGATGGCTGCTTTATTTTCTCAAATTCTATATCTGTTTTCACAGGTTCTGCTTCCAAAATTGGCGGCTTTAACGCAAGCTTTGTGATGACATAGCCTGTATAAATAAAGATAATCATATTAAGCGCCGATGCCGCAATGGTAAATGCCAAAGGTATATAGACTTGATAGAAGAACAGCACAGTGCATTCGTTAATCAATAACGAAATAAACGTCAGACATGCACAGAAAATAAGCCGTTTATCTTTGGTAAAAATATAAGCTAAAATCAAGAGTATCGGTACAGGGAAAATATATCTTTCATGCATACCATGTCCGAGTGCAAATACACCCATAATCAGAAATGCCGCCAAGCCGAAAATCAATTCTTTTTTTGGATTTTTGATATATAGCCACAAGGTATACAGGCAAACAGCAGCAATGAGTATATAACCCCAAACATTTAGCGTAAGTCCCAAAAAGGCAGCGTCCGCTACAGGTACAAAGTTTAGCCCCATCATTGCAAACAGATTAAACGCATTGAGCGACGCCTGCGGAAACATACCCATGGTTCCTGAAAGTGTATCAATCAGCCAAAGCGGCTCTTTATGGATGCCAAATGGCAGCGGTAATAAGAAAAACACACCAACCATCACTGCCACAGATAAAAGCAGTGTCAAAACGCTTTTTAGTTTGTCTTTGCTGACGATGATATTTCTAATAAACACATATAAAAAAATCGGCGCAGTAAATACCACTTGCGGTTTAAATAAAAATGCAACCATGAATAATCCTGCCGACCAAACCAATTTGTTTTTGTAAAGCATATAGAGTGCCAAAACTGTAAAAACCAAAAGGACCATATCGTTTTGACCCCATACACTTGAATCAAATATCACCGCAGGATTCAACAAAACAAACGCACTCAGCAGCAAGCCAACCTTTGCGTTGATTTCTCGTTTTGCCAAAGAATAAATAAAATATGCCATGATGATGTCAAATAATATCGGCAACGCCTTTATCATCATACCAAATAATTCGGAATTAATATCTATGCCAAGACCGCTTCGCAAAGCACCCACTAATGAAAGCATATAAATATACACGGGTGGATAAATTGTTGTGGCGTCTTCTTTGTAAAAATTTGATATTCCCTCTCGTGATGCAGCATCTGCCCAATATCTATAACAATTCATATCTGTGATATATCCGGGTGTAACATAGGCAATTACCAACCGAATGATAACCGCTGCAATCGCCATCAATGCAAAAATCTGTCCATAATTTATCTTGCTATCAAACGGCGTTCTTTTTTTTACATAAAAAATATAAACCATAGCCGCTATAAAAAGTAGCCCAAGAATATAAAACCATATAATAATCGTGTTTTGTAATTCCATAATATTCTCCTGTATTAACGCTTAAAAAGCATTTTTTATGTAGTGAATCTCCAACTTGTTATTTTTAAGATATACTTCCGCAATATCAAATCGCATATCAACATCACTTAAATTCTTATCAATCAAAAATAGTTGTGCGGTATCTCTTAATAGTGCCTGCTTTTTAGGAGTAACTGCCTCTGCTGCACTTCCATATTTTTGGTTTGTACGTGTTTTCACTTCCACAAAAATATAGCCGCTATTTTGTTTTGCAATAATATCAATTTCACCTTTTTTTGCTCTGTAATTTCGATAAACAATCTCATAATCCCGTTCCTGTAAATAGGTACTCACATAATCCTCGCCTATTTTCCCGATTCTCTGATTATACATCTTTCAGCACTTTCTTTAAAAAAGATCTTCTGTGTATATCTATGATACCATATTCTTTAATGGCATCATAATGCGCTGCTGTTCCATATCCTTTATGTTTCGCAAACAGATATTGCGGAAACTCTTTATCGTATTCCCTCATGATTCTGTCACGTGTCACTTTTGCAATAATAGAGGCCGCCGCAATACTGTATACTTTTGCATCTCCTTTAATCATCGACTCATAGGGTATATCCGTTTTGATGCTCATGGCATCTGTGTATATATAATCAGGCTTTTTCTTCAGTCCATTTAACGAATTTTCAAATGCCATTCGTGCTGCGTTTAAGATATTGATTTCGTCTATAGTTTTATTATCAATGATACTCACACAATAGTCAATTGCTTTTTGCGTGATGATTTCATACAATTCTTCTCTTCGCCTTTCTGATATTTTTTTAGAATCATCGATCCCTAAAATCAAATCATCTTTTGGCATAATCACACACGCTGCAACAACTGGCCCTGCAAGTGGTCCTCTGCCAGCTTCGTCGATTCCTGCAATATAGTTTTGATTGTGTTTCCAATGTTTCTGCTCATATTGCGTCATGATTTCAAGCTTTATGCGCCAAGCGTCCTCACGTTTTCCCATATCAGTTCCCCGCTTCGTCAAAAAAAGGCTTTTCTAAAGAAATTCTACCCATTTTTCCGTTTTTAAATTCATCTAATATTGTTTTTGCACCACGTTCTGTATCAAATTCATTTCCCTTTAACAAAAACCCTCTGTTTTTACATATATCACACAGCACCTCATAGGCATCTTTATCTAAATCCAATAATTTATATCGCTTTTTTAGCATATTAGGTGCTGTTTTTTGCAGAAGCTGAATTAGATAAAACGCCAACGCTTCTTCATCTAAAATATCCAGCTTTACACTGCCAATCAGCGCAACCACCGCTCCTGTCTGCTCATTTTTAAACTTTGGCCATAAAAGTCCAGGGGTATCCATTATTTCCAAATATGTATTCACCTTTGCCCACTGTAATCCTTTAGTGACACCAGGCTTGTTACCCTCTTTAAGCTTTTTTCCGTTTCCTGCCAAGCGATTTAATATAGCGGATTTCCCAACATTTGGAATTCCTACCACCATGCAGCGCAAAGTTTTACTGACACCTTTTTTTTGAAAACGCTCTAATATCTGTGCAGCACATTTTACAATGCTGTTGTTTAAAGCCTGTGTATTTCCATCAAGTGCCGAAAATGAAACAGCTGTTATATCGTTTTTTGCAAAATAAGAAATCCAATTTTTTGTAATATTGTCATCAGCCAGATCGGATTTATTCAGTATATAAAAACGTGTTTTGTTGATAAACATATCATCAAAATCCGGATTTAACGAACTATACGGCGCACGTGCATCTAAAACTTCTATGACCATATCGATCATCTTAAGCTTACTGCTCAACTGCCTGCGTGCTTTTGTCATGTGACCAGGATACCATTGAATATCCAAATTGTATCCTCCTAATTCTTATGAAAAAAAGGGCTTAATATCATTAAGCCCCCATTCAATCTTATTTTTTTTCTTTAATCTTGGCAGCCTTACCAACTCTATCTCTTAGATAATAAAGTTTTGCTCTGCGCACTTTACCATGTCTATCGACCTCAATCTTATCTACACGAGGTGAATGGATTGGAAATGTTCTTTCCACACCAATCCCATAAGAAACACGGCGTACAGTAATTGTTTCAGATAGACCGCCACCCTTCATTGCTATTAAATAACCCTCAAAGATTTGCAATCTCTCTCTTGCACCTTCCACAACTTTCACATATACCTTAACGGTATCTCCAACTTTTAATGCTGGAATATCAGTCTTTAATTGTTCTGCTTCAACTGCTTTAATAATATCATTCATATAAAAAGCCTCCTTTCCCTATAGACATTCTTACCCGCAAATTAATCGAGCAGCGGACTATCCTAATTACAAACATTAAAATTTTATCATAAATTGATATAAATATCAAGTTTGATTTTCAATTTCATCTACCGTTTTTTTGTCGCTGTTGCTCAGCTTTGCAGTTTTGAGCAAATCTGGACGTTGTCTAAACGTTTTTAAAAGCGACTGTTTCCTTTGCCAAGCCAAAATATTCTTATGATGTCCCGACAATAACACTTCTGGCACCTGCATTCCACGAAAATCTGATGGGCGTGTATATTGAGGATATTCTAATAATCCATCATAAAAGCTTTCAGAGTCGGTAGACTGATCGTTTGAAAGTACCTCTGGAATATATCTGGACACACAATCAATCAAAATCATCGCAGGAAGCTCTCCGCCAGTCAAAACATAATCTCCGATTGATACTTCCCTGTCAATGCAGCAATCAAGCACACGCTGATCTACGCCCTCATAATGTCCACATAAAATGTTCAATACATCGTATTGCGACAGCTCCTGTGCCATTTGCTGATCCAATTTTTTTCCAGCTGGACTCATATAAATATTCAGGCACTTTTTGTCCTCATATTTTAAATCTTCAAAGCAATCAAACAGCGGCTGTGCCATCAAAAGCATTCCTGCTCCGCCGCCAAATGGGTAATCATCTACTCGTCTGTGCTTATCGGTAGTGTAATCACGAAAGTTAATCGTATTTACTTGAAATAAATCCTTATGAATCGCTTTTTCACACAGACTGGTTCCCGTAAAGCTTGTAAACATTTCTGGGAAGATTGTCAGACAATTAAATATCATACAAACAAACCTCTTCAAGCTTTTCCGCATCCACAATGATTTGTCCTGTTTCTAAATCTCTGGAAAGAATAACGTTGTTGACTGATGGAAACATACACGTGCCACGATTCTTTGTAAGCACTACATATACATCGCTTGCACCAGTCTTTGTAATATCTTTCAGGACGCCCAAACTTGTTCCATGGTTATCCAGTACTTCAAGACCAATTAAATCTTGAATATAGAACGCACCCTCGGGTAGCTTTGCAGCATTCGCCCTGTCAATATAAATCATCTTCCCACGCAACAGCTCTGCATCATTTCTATCTTTAATGTGCAAAAATTTAATATACGCATATTTGTGGTCAATTCTGACGGTTTCAATATTCACTTTTTGATAGCTGCTGTTTTCTTTAAAATACAAAAATTCAAGACCTTCAAAGCGAGAAATATCGTCTGTATAAGCGTCAATCTTCACTTCGCCTTTGATTCCTTGTGGTTTTAGTATTTGCCCCAGCTCAAAATATTGCGTCATATAATTTCAACAATGTACTTCTTAGATTCTTTGACAGTCGCAGCTTTCACAACTGTTCTAATTGCTTTTGCTATTCTGCCTTGTTTGCCGATTACTTTGCCCATATCATCGGGTGCAACAGTAAGTGCAAGCACATACGCATTTGCCTCTTCACGTTGTACAACCTTTACTTCATCAGGCTTATCAACAAGATTTTTTGCAATGTATTCTACTAATTCACGCATCACACGCCTCTTTCTTTAGTTTACCGCACCGCTTTTTTTCAAAAGTGCTCTTGCTGTTTCGGTAGGTTGTGCGCCATTGCCAATCCATTCCTGTGCTTTTTCGTTGTTCACTTTCAATTCTTTTGTTATTGGATTGTAATAGCCAAGTTCTTCTAAAAACTTACCATCTCTTGGTGCTCTTACATCTGCAACGACCATTCTGTAAAAAGGTCTTTTCTTTGAACCAATTCTCTTTAATCTGATTTTTACTGCCATAATAAACCTCCAAATGATTTATAATATATATTGCCGCTTTATGCGGTTTTAAACTCTTTTGACTAAAAAGGCATTTTCATCATGCCGCCCTTGCGTTTTCCGCTTTTTCCTGTCATTTGCTTCAGCATCTTTTTCATTTGTTCAAACTGATTTAATAAACGATTTACTTCTTGAACGTTAGTACCGCTTCCTGCACAAATCCTTTTGCGGCGTGAACCGTTAATGATTTGTGGATTGCGACGCTCAGCTATTGTCATAGATTTAACAATCGCTTTTGTACGCTCCAACTGTTTTTCATCAAGTGTCATACCCGAAAGCTTATTTCCACCTGGCATCATTGCCAATATATCGCTCATAGAACCCATACTTTGTATTTGTTCCATCTGATCTAAAAAATCCTCCAGCGTCAGCTGGTCTTTGGCAATTTTCTTTTGTAAATCCATTGCACTTTTTTCTTCAAATGCACTTTCCGCTTTTTCAATTAAAGTCAGCACGTCACCCATACCAAGTATTCTTGATGCCATGCGATCGGGATAAAACGGCTCAATATCAGTAAGCTTTTCGCCAATTCCGACAAATTTAATTGGCTTCCCTGTTACGGCACGCACGGACATTGCCGCTCCGCCACGTGTATCGCCATCTACTTTTGTAAGAATCACACCGTCGATTCCAATGTTGTCATGAAAGGTCGTTGCTGCATTCACAGCATCTTGCCCCGTCATTGCGTCAAGCACCAGCAGTGTTTCTGTAGGATTTGCGGTCGCTTTTAGTTCTTTTAATTCTGTCATCATCTCTTCGTCAATATGCAGTCTGCCTGCCGTATCGACAATAATCATATCACATCCAAGCTTGCTGGCTTGTTTCAAGGCGTTTTTATAGATAATTGAGGTCTTTTCCTGTCCCATATCAAAAACGTCTGCACCGACCTGCTCCCCAACCACGTGCAATTGTTTGATTGCTGCTGGTCGATAAATATCGCATGCCACAAGCATCGGTTTTTTATTATGCTTTTTATAATAACCCGCAAGTTTTGCGCAAAAAGTTGTTTTTCCTGCACCTTGCAAACCCATCATCAAAATCACAGTCGGCGGTGAACTTGCCATTTTTATTTCAGACTGTTTTCCGCCCAAAAGCTCAGTAAGTTCATCTCTTACGAGTTTAATTACTTGTTGACCTGGTGTCAAACTATCTAATATGCTAGCGCCAATTGCCTTTTCGGACAATTCTTTAATGAATTTTTTCACAACCAAAAAGTTTACATCGGCTTCTAAAAGAACCAATTTCACTTCTCTCATTGCAGCCTTAATATCAGCCTCAGAAAGTTTGCCTCTTGAAGTCAGCTTTCTAAATATGTTTTGCAATTTTTCAGCAATGCCTTCAAATGCCATTGTTTTCCTCCGATAGTTGCTTTTGTACCAGTCCTAATTTTTTTTCCATATCAAGTAATTTGTTTTTTGCTCGTTTTAAGGAATCCAGCACACCTTGCCGAGTAATATTTGTTTCTTGAGCAATTTCAGCAAGAGAATAATCATCGTTATAGTACAAATCAAAAATTTTCGATTGCTTTTCCGTCAGAAATTCACCATAAATATCAAAATAAATTGTGAGTTCCAAATCCTTCTCGCTTTTCATTGTACTACCCTCATCAAAAAACAGATGTAAACGATAATCCCTTTACACCTGTCTTATTATACATGATTTTATGCAATTGTCAAGATGTAAATAGTAAAACCTTTACACCAGTTTTATTCTATAATAGCCGTTGCAAATTCCAGTGCATCAAATAGCTGTAAGTCTTTAACACCCTCACCTACTCCAATAAAGCGTACGGGTACACCTGTCAAGTCTTTGACAGCACAAACAACACCGCCTTTTGCGGTTCCGTCTAATTTTGTCAGAACGATACCCGTCAGAGCAACACTTTCGTTAAACACTTCGGTTTGAGAAATTGCGTTTTGCCCAGTGGTTGCATCCACCACCAAAAAAGTTTCTCTGTATGCCTCTGCATATTCTTTTTCAATTACACGATTGATTTTCTCCAGCTCATTCATTAGATTCTTTTTGTTATGCAATCTACCTGCCGTATCAATAATCAATAAATCAGCATCGGCATGCTTTGCGGCATCAATGGCATCATATACCACCGCCGCAGGATCTGCTCCCTCAGCATATTTAATGACTCTTGTATTCGTACGCTGTCCCCAAATTCCAAGCTGCTCTGCCGCCGCTGCTCGAAAGGTATCTGCCGCCGCCAAAATCACCTTTTTATTTTGCTCATTATAATATGCTGCAAGCTTGCCGATTGCGGTTGTCTTCCCCACGCCATTCACACCCACAACAAGCATTACCGTCGGTTTTTTTATATCCAGTGCTGGGGCATTCATATAATCTGCCAAAATTCGTATTAAAACCTCTTTGATTTCTGCTGAATCAGTAATTTTATTTTCTTTTACTTGATCTCGCAGTGATTCAATAATTTTATCAGTCGTTGCAACGCCAATATCAGATAAAATCAAAGCTTCTTCCAACTCTTCAAAAAAATCCTCATCAACTGTTCTAAAGTTTTTTATCACATTATTTAGTTTTGAAGAAATATTTTCTCTTGTCTTGCTTACCCGTTCTTTTAATTTATCTAAAAATCCCATAGATTCCTCCTAATTTAACTTAACCGATACAATATCGGATACCCCTTTTTCCTGCATTGCAATCCCATATAGTGTATCACATATTGCCATAGACGGCTTTCTGTGCGTAATGAGAATAAACTGCAAATCTTCAGAAAGTTTTTTTAAATAATCTGAAAATCTGATAACATTTGCATCGTCAAGCGGCGCATCAATTTCATCCAATAAACAAATTGGTGACGGATTGATGTCAAGCATCGCAAACAGCAACGCAATGGCAGTTAGTGCCTTTTCTCCACCCGAAAGCAACGAAATATTTTGTAACTTTTTCCCTGGTGGTTCTGCAATGATTTCTACACCACATTCCATAATATCACCATCATCAAGCAATTCCAATTCTGCATGTCCTCCACCAAAAAGTTCTTTAAATACGTGCATAAAATTCTCGTTAATTAATGCAAATTTTTCTTTAAAACTCTCTTTCATGCCTGACAACAAATTATCTATTACAATTTTTAAATCTTCCCCTGCCGACACCAAATCATCTCTTTGCAAAATCAGATTGTCATATCGCTCTTTAACACGTGCAAAATCTTCAATTGCATTGGGATTTACAGGTCCTAAATTTCTCATCTTCTCTCTGATTTCATCAATTTCCTTCACAGAATTTTGATACGTAAACTCAGTCTTTAGTGCGAGCGCATTTGCATAGGTCAGCCCGTAGTCGTCCCACATCTTGTTCTGATGGCTTTCTTTGGTCATCTCCATTTTTTCTTTGGCTGCAATCATTTTGTATTTTTGCTCAATCAATTCGTTTTTATGTACCGAAAGTGATTCGGATTTTTGCTCTACTTCGTCCAACTGTACATTTAAACGATCCTTAAATTCAAATTTTTCTTGCGACAACACTCCTGCATTTTTAATTGACTGCATAAGGTTGTCTAACTGCTGCTGAAGCTCCTTTTTTACTTCTGAAGCATTTTTTAATTCAGCTTGATGGCTTTGGTTTTGTCTTTCAAGTGTTTCTGAACTCTGAATTGCACTTTTAATTGAAATTCGTAAATGTTCCGCCTCATTGCTCAGCATATTCTTTTGATTATTCAACTCTGTTTGTTCAATTTCAAGTACAGACAGTGCATCTTTATACGCTGATGTCTGTTGAGCAGTTTGTGTAATCTGTGCTTCTGCTTTTGCCAAATTCTCCAGTATCTGTTCGAATTCCGCAGTCTTATCCTGATTAAATGCTGAAATCTCTTCAATATTTTTCAAAATCAATTTTAAATCATTTTCACTGTCAAACAGCTGCTCTTGAAGCGCAATAAAACTTTCTTCTTTTTCGGTCAACATCTGCTTAACTGAAACCAACTTTTGATTTGTTTCAGCAGACTTAATTTCCTGCCCACGTAATTGCTCCATGATTTCTTGCTGCTGTTTTTTCGCTTGTTCCACGTCAACTGTAATTTTTTCTAATGCCGTCATTTCTTTCTTCAAAATCTCTTGATTTAAAAGAATATTCTCTTCTAATTCCTGCGTCATACGTTTTCGACTAAGAAGTCCTGTTTTTGTGTTTTTCAGACTTCCACCTGTAATCACACCGCCAGGTTTTATAAAATCGCCCTGCATAGTAACTACTCGAAAGCCATAGTCAACCTTTCGCATAAGCTGTATGGCACTGTCCATATCTGGTACAATAACGGTACGTGCAAGCAAAAAATCTACTGCTGGACGAATATGTTCTGCACAAATAATAGCTTCACTTGCAACACACATATCGCTTGTGAGCTGTGCTTTTTCTTCCTTTTGCAAATAACGTGTTTTTAGCGACTGTGTCGGCAAAAAGGTAACTCTTCCCAAGTTGTTTTTACGTAAATGATCGATGATTTGCTTGGCATCTGCATCAGTATTCACCACAACATTTTGTAGTGCGTTTCCAAGAATCACTTCGATTGGAAGCTCGTATTTTTTTGGTACATCCACTACTTCTGCCAATACTCCTTGGATTCTATCTGCAATCTCACGATTATTTTTGGCACTCTTAAAAAGTGATTTTACGCTGTCAAAATAGCCGTCCAATTCTTCACGCATATCGCTTAGCAAACGAAACCGTGACCCATCTTCATTCAATTTTCTTGTAATACCTGCAACTATCGCTGTTTTATCTTGTTTTTGAGTATGGAATACTGATAAATTGCTTGTGATTCCATTCAATTTTTGACGCAATGCTACACCATCATCAACATAATCTTGCAACTCTTTTTGCGTTTCATCTACTTTATTTTTAAGTACTTGTGTATCTTCCTGATGCTTTTCAATCAAGTTCTGTGCATTCTCTTGTTTTTCTAAAATCATATCACGCTTCAGCTGGTTTTCGTTCAGTTCTATATTCTGCGTTTGAAGCTCTACTCGTCTGTTTTCAACTTCTCTTTTGAGTTCCTCAACACTTGATGCAAATCCGTCTGATTCTCCTGTAATATTTTCCACTGTCTTGCGCAATTCCAAAATTAAAGCATATTTTTCGTCGATTTTTGTATTTACATCAGTAATTCTTTTATTTATATCATCAACCTTTTTTGTGTTTTCTTCAATAGATTTGTTAAATCCTACGCTTTTTTGCTCGTTTTCATAGAAAGAGTTTTGATAATTTTTGGATTTTTCTTCCACAAGATTTATCGAACCCTTTAAACGTTCCTGCTCGCTGGCATATTCGCCTAATGTTACGTTATATTTTTCAATTTCTTCATGAATGGTATTTAACTGTTTTTTAATTTCGGATACACGCAAGACATTTTGACTGATAAGTTCACTCGTGTCATGGTATTCCTGCTCATTCTCAATAATCTGCTCATTAAATTTTGCCAACCGTTCGTCAATCTTTTCATATTGATATAAAAACAGGTTCACTTCAAGGTCTTTTAGTCTATCACGCATAGAAAGATAGTCACGTGCCTCGTTCATTTGCATCTCAAGAGGTGTCACTTGTGCTTCAAGCTCTGCAATAATATCGTCAATACGAGTAATGTTATCTTGTGTTTTTAAAAGATTACGTTCCGCTTCTTCTTTGCGAACACGGTATTTCATAATGCCTGCGGCTTCTTCAAAAACCTTACGGCGCTGTACAGCTTTGCTGTTTAGAATCTCATCAATTTTGCCTTGTCCAATGATGGAATATCCCTCTTTGCCGATTCCAGTATCACGAAAAAGCTCAAGAATATCTTTTAATCTGCAATTTGTATTGTTGATAGAAAAATCACTCTCTCCAGAACGATACATTTTTCTCTTGATAGAAATCTCGGCATATTCTGACTTGATACGCATATCTGTATTATCAAAAACAAGTGCAACCTCGCAATAACCTTTTTTGCTGCGTGTTTGTGTACCATTAAAAATTACGTCCTGCATACTTGTTCCACGCAGATTCTTACTGCTTTGCTCGCCTAATACCCAACGCATCGCATCAGCAATGTTGCTCTTACCGCTGCCGTTTGGGCCAACAACACCAGTAATGCCTTTGTTAATGATGATTTCTTTCTTATTACAGAATGATTTAAAACCGTTTAATTCAATTCTTTTTAAAAACAAAATAGTTTTCTCGCTTTCTGAAATAATTTAATCAATAATTTTCATCATGGTATACACATTTGCAAATTTCTTTTTAAAAAATGGATTTAAGAGTTTTAAAACCAAAAAAGCAATCGCTGCAAAAACAATTCCTAGTATTGCCGCAAATACATCTTTGACAGGAAAAACAGTCTGTGGAATGACATACCCCAACCACACACCAGCAAACATCATAATCAGCGGAAAAATATACGCAATCGCTGACGAAGATAACGCATTCTTTGCGGTAAATTCTACTTCAACTTTATCGTCAATCTTTGCATGAAGCTTATTTTGCATGGTTACTGTGATATTATTATTGGCTGCAAGCATACCACACGCACCGCATTTTGCACATGCCGATGTCCGCAAAAACAATACATAAGCGGTATCACCCTCGATTTTCGTTATTGTTCCGCACTCTTTCATTCATCAATACCTGCAAGTTCCCTAATCACTATCCCAGAGAGAATCAATCCGCATACCGATGGTACAAAAGCAATACTTGCAGGGACGCATTTTTGATCATCCGCACAGCTGCTCTTCCTTGGCTGTTCGACTGAGCATACAACCTTTAAGTCCTCAATACCATATGCACGTAATTGTTTACGCAAAATTTTTGCAATCGGATCATAGTTTGTTGCATAAATATCCATCACTTCAAATTTTTCAGGATATAACTTATTGCCTGCTCCCATGGACGAAACTATTTTTATGTTTCTATTCTTACATTCACAAATCAACATAACCTTTGATTTGATACTGTCAATTGCGTCCACCACATAATCTATTTTATTTGCAAAAATCTCTTCAGATGTCAGTGCATCATAAAAAAGCTCATAAGTAATCACTTTCGTTTCTGGATTGATGTCTTTGATACGATTGTGCATCACTCTTGTTTTATGCGTACCAATTGTGGACTCAAGCGCAACAAGCTGTCGATTGATATTTGAGCTTTTCACCACATCATCATCAACCAATAGTATAGTCCCTACCCCACTTCGTGCAAGCGACTCTGCCGCATAAGAACCAACGCCGCCTACACCAAATACTGCAACTACAGCATTTTTTAGGTTGCTGACCGCTTCCTCGCCAATCAATGCGACTGTTCTTGAATCATCCATTATTCGTCAATCTTTATATGTAATTCACGCAATTGCTTTTTGTCTACACATGATGGTGCCTGTGTCATCAAGCAAGACGCATTTTGCACTTTCGGAAAAGCAATTACATCTCTGATGGAAGATGAACCCGTCAGCAGCATCGCCAAACGATCAAGCCCATATGCAAGTCCGCCATGCGGAGGCGTTCCATACTTAAATGCTTCCAGCAAAAATCCGAATCTCTCCCATGCTTCTTCTTTTGTGAAGCCAAGTGCCTCAAACATTTGCTCCTGAAGCTCTGAATTATGTATTCTAATACTTCCGCCACCGATTTCATTTCCGTTTAAGACAATATCATATGCCTTTGCACGTGCATTTTGCGGATCAGACTTCACCTTGTCAATATCTTCATCCATTGGCGATGTAAATGGGTGATGCACCGCTACATATCTTTTTTCCTCTTCGCTGTATTCAAACAACGGGAACTCCGTAACCCATAATAAATCATAGGTATTTGGCTGAATCAGATTTAGTTTTTCTGCTAATTTTAGACGCAACGCACCCAACGAATCAAACACTACTGTGTTTTTATCTCCAACAAAAAATAAAATATCTCCTATTTGTCCATCCATTCTGCTCATGATTGCGTCAATTTCATCTTGTGTCATAAACTTTGTAATGGGCGAATTTAAACCATCCTCACGAATTGTAATCCATGCCATTCCCTTTGCGCCATAAATTTTTACATAATCAACCAACGCATCAATCTCACGTCTTGCAAAAAGATTCGCACAACCCTTTGCGTTTATCGCACGTACGCTTCCGCCGCTCTTTACAACAGAGCTAAATACTTTAAAATCTGAATTTTCCACAATATCGCTTATGTTTTTTAGTTCCAAATCAAACCGTGTATCAGGTTTGTCACTGCCATAACGCTCCATTGCCTCTTTATACGTCAGACGCTTTAAGGGCAGTTTCACATCAATATCCATCACTTCATGAAACATTGTTTTTAAAAGCTGTTCATGGATACCAATGACATCATCAACCTCCACAAAAGACATTTCCGTATCAATTTGAGTAAACTCCGGCTGTCTGTCTGCACGCAAATCTTCATCTCTAAAACACTTTACTATCTGGAAATACCGATCATAGCCCGATACCATCAAGATTTGTTTAAAAAGCTGGGGAGACTGCGGCAGTGCATAAAACGAGCCATCATGAATACGTGAAGGAACAAGATAATCCCTTGCCCCTTCTGGTGTGCTTTTTGTAAGCATTGGAGTTTCAATATCCAAAAAACCGTTATCGCTTAAAAATTTTCTTGTGGAGTTTGCAATTTTATTTCTGAGCATCAAATTTTTTTGCATTTCAGGTCTTCTAAGATCCAAATATCTATATTTTAGCCGCAGTTCTTCCCGAACTTTTGCACCATCTGCAATGTCAAACGGAGGAGTTTCTGCCTTACTCAATATTTTCAAATCTGTTACTTTTACTTCAATGAGTCCTGTTGGAATCTTCGCATTTATGGTATCTTCCGAACGCTCTACAATGCTTCCTTTTACTGCAAGTACGAATTCACTTCTGATACTTCCTGCATCTTCAAAATCGCCATGAAAGGTTGATTCATTAAACACAACCTGCATAATGCCTGATCTATCACGCAAATCGACAAATATAAGTGCACCCAAATCACGTCGTGTATCCGCCCAGCCCATCAGTGTAACTTCCTTACCTATATCTTCTTTTGTAAACTCAGCACAAAGTGCCGTTCTTTTCCAGTTTCCTAAAAATTCTCCCATTTTTTGTATCTCCTATATTAAATTTAATAATTCATTACGGCTAACAATCTGTTCCGTACCGTCGTGCATATCTTTTACGACGTATGTGCCATTTGCAATCTCGTCCTCACCAATAACAATCACTTTTTTTGCTCCTATTTTATCAGCGTATTTAAACTGTGCCTTTACACCACGATTGCAGTGATCCATATCTGCTTTTATGCCCTTATTTCTTAAATCTTGCATCAATTTTACAGCAATCAATCTTGCCTGCTCACCACGTGTACAGATGTATATATCTGTGATGGACGGTTTAGGAATTTCAATTTTTTCGTTTTCCATCACAAGCAGTAATCGCTCAATGCCCATGCCAAAGCCAATTCCCGCCATATCCGAACCGCCAATTTGCTTGATCAGCTTATCATATCTTCCACCGCCACAAACTGTTCCTTGTGCGCCAATGCTATCCGATATAATCTCAAATACCGTCTTTGTATAATAATCAAGCCCACGTACAATCAAAGGATTGATGCTGTATGCTATATCCATTGCAGAAAGATACTGCTTTAGCTGTTCAAAATGGTCGCTGCATTCTCCGCACAGATGTTCAATCATCATGGGGGCATTTTTTACAATGCTCTGGCATTTTTCTTCTTTACAATCCAAAATGCGCAACGGATTTTTTTCAAAACGGTCATTGCACGTTTCACAAAGATTGTTCAAATTATCACGCAGATAATCTTTTAAAAGCTCGTTATACTGTGGTCTGCATTTATCACAGCCAATACTGTTGATGTTTAGCTTTAACTGCTTTAGCCCAACCGTACGAAAAAGCTTTAACGCCATACTAATAACTTCGGCATCAATGCTTGCATCTTCTGCGCCAAAGACTTCCAAACCAAACTGATGATGCTCCCTCAGTCTGCCTGATTGTGGACGCTCGTATCTGAACACTGGTGTTGATAAATAAAACATTTTTGTCGGCTGCGCCTGCGATGCAAGACCGCCTTCAATAAACGCACGAACAACCCCTGCTGTGCCCTCTGGTTTTAAAGACAACGATCTGCCGCCTTTATCTTCAAATGTGTACATTTCTTTTTGTACAATATCGGTTGTATCTCCTACACCACGCAAAAAAAGCTCTGTGTGTTCAAAAACAGGTGTGCGGATTTCTCGGTATCCTGCAACGAAAGCAATCTCTCTTGCAATACTTTCAACATACTGCCACTTGTAACTGTCCTGCGGCAAAACGTCCTTTGTGCCTTTCGGTGCTTTTACTGCCAACTTTATGCCCTCCCCAAAAAATATCTGTATACAAAAAACCACGCCCTCTAAAAAATAGGGACGAGGTCAAACAAACCCGTGGTACCACCCAAATTGAGAAAAAACAATTTCTCCACTCAAACTCTTTAACGCAGAGTTTACGCTCAAAACTACTCACAGTCATGCTTTGGCATTGAGGGCTTCATGGTGTTTTTGGGAACATCTTAAACGTACGGTCGCTTTCAGCCACGTCAACCGCTCTCTTAGACGCAAGTCATGTACTTACTCGTCCATTTCACAGCCTTTACTATCTTATTATAACCGCCATTTCTGCTCATGTCAACAACACAAAAACGCATGATTATCAGTCATAAAACAAATCCTTTTTACGCTGTATCATTTCGTCTGTACGTTTAATATAATGCAGAATATCCGATACATTTGCGGCACGTTCTATACGGTTTTGCGTAGGAAATACCCTTTTTGAAATACCTCCCGCCCCAAAAGCCATAATACTCAACGTTTCTTCCATAATATCAATGTTGTATATACATTCCTTTTGCAAAAACGCATATCCAACATTTTCAAGATTGCCGCTCATATATTTTTGCCGATACAAATAATAAGCATCATATCCGCAATTCATTAAAAACTCTTGCGAAAATTCCACCATCTCCATGACTTGCTGCGCATTTGGCAGCCCCTGTTGATTTTTCAATACAAATTCAGAGGAATTTTTCAGGGCAAGTGTATGCACCGTCACGTTTTGCGGAGAAAACTTCGTTACATCTGTCAACGTTTTTTCAATATCATTTAAGGTTTCATATGGCAAGCCTAAAATCATGTCAGTATTTATGCTTTCAAATCCAACATTTTTTGCCAGTTCAAAGGCATCAAAAAAATCCTTTGCCGTGTGCTTTCTGCCAATTTCATTCAAGGTTCTGTCATTTGTTGTCTGTGCATTGATGCTAATGCGGTTTGCTCCCGATTGCTTAATAAGATGCAGCTTTTCAAGTGTAATGGTGTCAGGTCTGCCTGCCTCTACTGTAAACTCCATCGGATTTTTAAAAGTACGTTTTATCACGTCTAATAACTTTTCAAAATCTTGATGATTCAACGCAGTCGGTGTTCCACCGCCAATATACACCGCACGAATATGATAATTTGAAAGTACATCTTTCATAGACTCAATTTCATGAATCAATGCAGGCATGTATGCATCTTTTAACTGCTCACTTTGTAAAATATCACGTGAAATAAATGAGCAGTATTTGCATCTCGATACACAAAAAGGAATGCCAACATAAATATCCAAGTCATTTTGTGAAACATTGTCAATATATTTTTTTTGATTGTTGACAATATCTGTTGCCAACTCAATTTTTTGTGGTGTTACATCAAACACATCTGCAAAAGTATCCCGTGCTTTTTGCGCACCCTCCGCATTTATCAATCCACGCATCAGTTTTGTCGGACGAATCCCCGTAAGGCTTCCCCACGGGAGAATTTTTTTATATTGGTCTTTTAGCAGTAGATAAACAGTATTTTTTATAAAACGCTTTTTGAGTTTTTTTTGCAGAAGTGTGTTTTCTGTAATAGCTTTTGTACTTTGTTCACATACACTTATTTTACCGTCTATAACCAGTTCGATTTTCGTATGCCACTGTTCTTCCTCACACGAAAAAAAATGCCGCATAATCGTGCCTGCATGAAATTCGTATTCGTCTGAGAGCTGCTCAATGTGTTTTTCGTCACAAAAAAGGCGAACAACATCGCAAATATCATTAAAAAATTCTGGGGTTTGCGTATATAAACAAAACATAGCTACCTTTTCATATATGGATTGTATTTTTTTTCTTCATCCAGAGTTGAGGACGGTCCATGTCCTGAATATATGCTGTAATTTCCAGTTAAACCGCCAAGTACAACATGTAAAGAATGCTCTAACTCCTGCGCACTGCTGTCTGGAAAATCTGTTCTTCCTACGGATTGCTTGAAAAGTGTATCCCCCGTAAAAATATTATCGCCAATCACGTAGCAAACACCGCCTTTAGAATGCCCTGGCGTATACAATACTTTTATCTTTAAACCATCCACTTCCAATTCATCACCGTCTTTGACGGTCATATCTGCGGGGTAAACCTGCACAGGTGCTCCCATAAAGTATGAAAGATTTCTCATTGGTGTACTCAGCATATCCGCATCAGCGGCATGAATCACAATTTTTGATCCGTACTTGTCTTTAATTTCATTAATGGCACCAATATGGTCCGAATGTCCGTGTGTAAGCAAAATATATGGGACTGTAAGTCCTCTGTCATCTAATTTTGCAATGATTTTTTGTGCATCAGCACCAGGGTCAATCACAACCGCATTTTTAGAATCTGTTGCATATACGATATAAGAATTTTCGTATAAATCTCCAGTAATGACTGATAAAATGTGCATATTTTTTACTCTCCTAAAATTCTTTTTTGCTGTCAAGCAATATTGTAACAGGTCCGTCATTGACAAGCGCTACATCCATCATTGCCTGAAACTTTCCTGTTTTTATCTGATTATATTTATCCTTGAAACACGCTGTACATTCTTCAAAAACTGTGCGTGCATCTTGTGGTTTTGCTGCTTTTATATAGCTTGGACGTCTGCCGCCTCTTGCATCACCATATAGCGTAAACTGCGAAACAACCAAAACTTCGCCATTTACATCTTGTACACAACGGTTCATTACACCGTTCTCATCTTCAAAAATACGTAAGTTTAAGCACTTATCAACAATATACTGTATATCTTTTGGCATATCATCAACTGTAATACCAACAAGTACCAAAATCCCCGCACCAATTTTACTATAAAGCTCGTTTTCAATCGTCACACTTGCATTCTTTACTCTCTGTACAACCGCTCTCAATACAATTTCTCCATTCTCTAATAATTTACTCGGAATACTTCCTGCACACCTTTTAAACTTTGCAATTTATTGATTAAATCATTCAGATCATCAACAGACGTAATATTGGATCGCAATGAGATACTTGCAAGTCCATTTTTTGAAGAACGAGCATTGATTGCGGTAATATCTCTATTGGTATTATACATCGTCTGAGAAATTTCAACCATCAGCCCAGGTCTATCGTGTGCAATAATCTGTATTTCAACATTGTACGATGATTTTTGATTATTTACCCACGCAACATCAATAAGGCGTTCTTCATCAACACCCATTTCACGCAAGTTTTTACAGTCTTTTGTGTGTACACACACGCCACGTCCACGAGTGATATATCCAACAATGTCATCACCCGGTACAGGATTGCAGCATTTTGCAAATCGTACCGCAAGTCCTGTGCTGCCCTTGACCGTAATATCTCCCTGTGCACCTTTGCTTGACTTCTTAATGATATTTACCGTTTCAACATCGGTATCAATCTTGTTTGCAATCTTATACTGTTCAATCAGTTTAAATAGTATTTGATTGACTGTAATCGCACCATAGCCGACCGCAGCAAACATATCTTCCTGTGAATTTAACGTGAATCGCTTATAAAGAACGCTCAGCCAATCTTTGTTGAGCAATTCGTGCAAGGCATACCCTTGACGTTTTGCTTCTTTTTCAAGCATTTCCTTACCTTTAACAATATTCTCTTCTTTTAATTCTTTTTTAAACCATTGTTTAATCTTACTTCGTGCTTGTGTTGTTTTTGCAATTTTTAGCCAATCCCGACTTGGTCCTGTTGCCGCTTTCGAGGTAATGATTTCGACAATATCGCCCGTTTTTAATTTGTAATCAAGCGTAACAATTTTACCATTAATTTTTGCGCCAATACATTTATTTCCAATCGCACTGTGTACACTATACGCAAAATCAAGCGGTGTTGCACCATTAACAAAATCTTTCACATCACCTTTTGGCGTAAATACAAAAACATTATCTGAAAAAATATCAATTTTTAGCGTTTCCATAAATTCTTTGGAATCTTTCATATCTGTCTGCCATTCCATCAGCTCCTTTAACCAAGTAAGCTTAGAATTCATGCCTGCATTATCGCCCTCTTTATATTTCCAATGTGCAGCAATACCATATTCAGCAGTTCTGTGCATATCATAGGTACGAATTTGGACCTCAAAAGGTCTGCCATCCTCGCCCAAAAGCGTTGTATGCAAAGATTGATACATATTCTGTTTTGGTACAGCTATATAGTCCTTAAAACGCAGCGGAATCGGCTTCCACATGGTATGCACAAGCCCTAACACACCATAACAATCTTTAATCGTCGATACAATAATGCGTACCGCTATTAAATCGTATACTTCTTCAAAGACTTTATTTTTGTCTTTCATTTTTTTATAAATACTATAAATATGTTTGGGACGTCCTTCAATTTCTGCTTTAATTTTAAAATCTATTAGTTTTTCTTCCAGTTGAGCAATCACAGAATTGATTTGCTTCTCCCTTTCGCTACGTGTTGATGCAATTTTATTTGCAATTTCAAAATAAGCATCGGGTTCTAAAAACTTTAATGATAAATCTTCTAATTCCCATTTTATCGTGCTAATACCCAGCCTATGAGCAAGCGGTGCATAAATCTCAAGCGTTTCTTTTGCTTTTTCAATCTGTTTGTTTTCAGACTGATATTTTAAAGTACGCATATTATGTAGTCTGTCAGCAAGCTTGATGATGACAACACGAATATCAGATGCCATTGCAAGAAACATCTTACGCAAACTTTCCCACTGCTGTTCCTCACGTGACAAAAACTCATAATTTTTCAGTTTTGTAACACCGTCCACTAATTTTACAATTTCAGAATTAAATTCTCTTTCAACATCTTCAATGGTAAGATCCGTATCCTCCACTGCATCATGCAAAATCCCTGCAATAATGGCGGTATTATCGAGTCCCAAATCAGCAATAATATCCGTAACAGCAAGCGGATGAGTAAAAAAAGGCTCGCCAGAATGACGCAATTGACCTTCGTGTGCTTTTTGCGCCACATCAAATGCTTTTTTCACTTCTTCGTTATATTCCATTTTATGCCGTCTTAGAAAATCATTGTAATAATCTGGCAAAGCTTTGTTCTCCTTTAATATTGAACTAATGAAAAAATATTATATCCTTTTAGACGGTTTCTGCCATCTAAATCTGTCAGCTCAATCACAAAATCAAGCGAACTTACTGTTGCACCCGCCGCCTCAACAAGCTGACAAGCTGCTTTTGCAGTGCCGCCCGTTGCAAGCAGATCATCAAAAATTGCAACTTTCATTCCAGGTTTAATAGCATCTTTGTGCATCTCGAACCGATCACTTCCGTACTCTAATTGATATTCAACAATGTAACTTTCTGCGGGCAATTTTCCAGCTTTTCTAATAGGAACAATTCCTTTTTCTGTTAGATAGGCAACTGGTGCCCCAAACAAGAAACCACGTGCATCAAGCACCAAAATCATATCAATATGCTCTTGATTTATGCGTTCAACAAAACAATCAATCACGTACTTAAAAGCTTTCGGATCTTTTATCAAAGTTGTTATATCTCTAAATATAACGCCTTCTTCTGGAAAATCTTTAATATTTCTAATTTTTTGTTTTAAATCCATTATTCTGTGTTGCACAATTTTATATTGCGCTTTCCTCCTTATTTTGCTGGAAATTGCTCAATATTTGAAAAGTTTTACTACTTTTAAGGCAATGCTTTCCATTATTTATGATTAAATGTATTCTATCATCTTTTGCTATTTCAAGCAAACCAATTTCACAAAAAGCTGTCACACAAAACGCAATTTCTTTGATGCTAAACCTATTCAAATATTTTAGCAGAAATTCTGCCATACCCTCTATATTCAAAAAAGATATATGATTATCAGAAACGCTCTTTAAAATGACAAACGCACTTCCTAATTTTTCTCTGTCGCAGAAATATTCGCTTACATCTTTTTTTGATGCTTTTTTCAGTTCTTTTAAATGTTTTTGTGCAATTTCAAACTGCTTCTGCAAATCTTCTTCAAAAGACATCACATTTACAATCATTTGCGGCTTTGAATCATAGGCATTGATGCTTACACTACCTACGACATCTGCCCTACGTGGTAAATCAATCGACTTTGTACCAAACATTACAGAATGAAGTTTACTTCCGTTGCTTTCCAGCATGAATTTTGCGTGCTTATCACCGCCAATAGACTTCGCATCAAAAACGTTTGCACCCTTGATAAGCAAATCTATCTGTTCATTTTTATGTCCAAATGGCTTTAGCGTATCAAATTCTTCAATTAAATGACTGTTAATATCCTGAAGCTTTACTTCGGCATCATAATACTTTAAAGGTTTGAAAAAATCCTCACCATATTTTTCATTCATAAACAAATTAAGACGGTGTTTTAATTTATGAAGGTTTTCTTCTTTGATGGTAAGTCCTGCTGCGCCTGCATGTCCGCCAAACTTTTCATACAAATGCACTTGAGAGTTAAGTGCCTCATAAATATTAATGCCATCTATACTTCGTGCTGACCCTGTATAAACCCCGCCAGTTTCGCCCAATAATATGGTTGGTTTTGTATACATTTCTGCGATTTTTGACGCTGCTAATCCGACAATTCCAATATCCCAATCTTTTTTGTATAACAAAATCACTTTTTCATCGTCTTTTCCAATATACATCGACAAGGCTTCCTCAACAACTTTTGCTTGCCGCTGCTGCCTGTCATAATTCAATTCGCACAATTCTTCAGCAATTTTTTCAAGTTTATTCTTATCGTTTTCTATTAATAAATCAAATGCAATACGTGCAGTTGAAATCCGTCCTGCTGCATTGATACGAGGTGCAAGCGTATACGAAACTGTTTGTGCGTCTACAATGTCTTTTTTAACACCTGATTTTTGAATAAGCATTGAAATCCCTGCATTAGGCTGCTCATTCATTTTATCAATGCCCAACTTTGCAATGGCTCTGTTTTCCTGTGTCAGCGGCACAATATCTGCAATCGTTGCCATTGCTGCAATATCAATATACGAAAAAGCTGCATCGCCAATCAATGCCTGCGATAATTTAAACGCAACCCCTGCGCCGCACAAATCCTTATAGGGATAGGTTTCACCTGACATTTTAGGATTGATAATATAATCTGCATTTGGCAACACATGAGGACATTCATGATGATCTGTAATAATTGTCTTCATACCTAATTCACGTGCAGCAGCAATCTCTTCCACATTTGTAATGCCACAGTCAACCGTTATCAACAACGTAATTCCTTTTAAATTCCTAATATTCTCTATTCCAAGACCGTATCCATGTTCCATGCGATTTGGCAAAAAGCACTCCACCAATGCACCCATCTGTATCAGAGTTTTATATAAAACTGCACAGGCAGAAGTGCCATCCACATCATAATCACCATAAATACAGATTTTTCCTTTATTACTAATAACATTTTTGATGGTACTAACCACATCTCGCATTGCACAAAACAAAAACGGATCATGAATTTGAGATTTATCTGGGTGCAGAAAAGCATGTGCTGTCTTTATATCGGCAATTCCACGAGCGCAGAGTAAAGATGCCGTCAAATAAGAAATATGCAGCTCATCTGATAGAAGCTGAATGGATTGTTTTTCATGATTTACTTGTGGTTTGTGTTTTAATAGATACTTCATCGCACCACCATTATTTTTTTTAAAAAAGACCTTCCTGTAAGGGAATATCCCTATCGTCAAAGAAGGTCTTTTTATATGTACAATTACTGAATCAAAAAATATTTAAGCTGTCTTTTTAACAACTTTTTTTGATGATTTTGATTTAGAATTTTTTGAATTTTGAAGATTTTTCTTTTTATCAAATTTATCGGAAAGCAATGCCCATATCGGCGCTGACAGAAATACCGAACTATACGTTCCTGCAAGCAAACCAATAATGATTGGCAATGCAAATTCCTTGATTGAATCCACCCCGAATACATACAACGCAACAATCATAATCAATGTCGTTACCGAAGTATTAATTGTTCTTGTAAGTGTTTCTTTGATGCTTGTGTTTGCAATATCATTTCTGGATTTTGTTTTCAAACCGACAACTTTTAAATTATCTCTGATTCTGTCAAAAATAACAATTGTATTATTGATGGAATAGCCGACAATTGTCAAACAAGCCGCAATAAATGCACTGTTGATTTGCAGTCTGACAATACACACAATGGAAATCATAATTAAAACATCGTGCATGAGTGCCACAACCGCCGCAATACCACTGAAAAGCTCAAAACGTATCCAAATATAAACAAGCATAAGCAGGCAGGAAATAATCACAGCCAAAACTGCATTGCGAACAAGCTCAGCACTTGCTACTCCACCAACTCTATCCACGCCATCGTTTGTTGCATTGGGATAAATCTCTTGTATACCTTTTAGAATATTAACGCTTGTTTCAGCCTGCATTGCCTCATCGCCAACATCCTGCATTCTGATAACAGCTTTGGTATATCCCTCGCCAGCTTTGATAACGGGAACATTCTTAACACCATTTTCTTCAAGAACTTTTACAACATCATCGGCATTAAATTCTCCGCCCATTTCAATTGTTGTAATACTTCCGCCTGTAAAATCAATGCCTAGGTTTAAACCGCCAAATGCAATACCGCAGATAATGCCTACGACTATGATTACGACAGAAACCAACGAAAACCATTTAAAATTCTTTGTAATCATTGTGCGTTACCTCCGTTTTTTGCTTCTAAGGCAGCGGCTCTTACTGCTTTTGCTTTTGACATAAATACATTCGGATTTTTGATGTTTAAGTTAATGAACATCTGTAAAATTCCTCTTGTAACCAACAATGCAGAAATCATTGAAACAATGATACTGATAATCAATGTATAAGCAAAACTTTTTATTTGACCAGCACCAAACACCGCAAGTACCACCGCACATATTAATGTGGTTATATTAGAATCCAGTATTGTAATAAATGCTTTTTGAAATCCTGCTTTAAATGATGTTCTCGCCGATTTCCCTGTTCTAAACTCTTCCTTAAATCTCTCAAATATAATGACGTTTGCATCAACCGCCATACCAATACCAAGTATGATACCTGCAATACCAGGCAAGGTAAGCTGAACACCAGGTACACTTCCAAGAAGCAGCATTACAAAGCAAATGTATACAACCAAGGCAAGACAAGCCGTAAGACCTGGCAGTCTGTAATAAATCAACATGAACAAGAACAGAATAATTAAGCCAATCATACCTGCAAAAACACTGTTTTGTAAAGCGTTAACGCCTAACGTTGCACTGATGGAACGTACTTCTATTTCCTGCAAATCAACAGGCAGCGCACCACTTTCAATTTGAAGTGCTAAGTCTTGTGCGGTATCCACCGTAAATGTTGAGCTTGTAATAACCCCACTGCCGCCGCTAATCTGACTTTCAACATTTGGAGAAGAAATAACTTCACCATCAATTGTAATAGAAATTGGCTGTCCTAAAAACTTTTTAGTAGCATCTGAAAATTTCTTGGAGCCTTCGTCTGTAAGCTCAAAAGCCACTGCTGGTTTGCCGCCTTCATCTTGGGAAAGACCCGATTTTTTAATTTCATTGCCTTCCAAAATGACAACACCATCTGGCCCTACAAATTGAAGCTTTGCAGGCGAACCAATAAATTTAGATACTTCATTCGGATCTTTGATTTCACTTGAATTATTAATTGGTATTTCTACACGAATTCTATCTGTACCTTGTTTTGTGATGGTTGCCTCAGTAAACCCTTTGGCATCAAGACGCTGACGCAGTACGAGCTGTGCACCGTCCATTTTTTCATCAAAATTTTCAATTGATGGATCTTTTGCCTGATAGACAGCATATACACCACCAGTTAAGTCAAGTCCTTGTTTAATTCCCGACAGCGGTTTAAAGTCATAAATGCCGACACTAAAACCTTCTACGACAACAAAACATAACAAGCATATCAGTATAATCGTAACAATCAGTCCAATTAGGCTGCGTTTTTTCATCAAAATAATTCCTCCTCTTTATTCAGTAACAAGTCCATGCTGTTTTTTAAACTTATAACAACGAACAATTACAGTGCGTTCATTAAATTTCGTAAAAACTCACTTATACATTATATAGCTAACCTTAAAAATAGTCAATTAGAAATCAAAAAGGCTTAGCTGATTGGTTTGCGAAAGTCCAATTAACGTACCCATTTTTTGCATTTCTTCAATGACCGAGACCGATAGTTTTGCTCTCTTTCTTAAATCCTCAATAGAAAGAAAATCAGCGACTTCACGTTCCAATACAATACTTTTTGCAGCATTAGCACCCAATCCCGGAACAGATAAAAACGGGAGTCTAATGCTTTCATCTTCTATTAAAAACTTTACTGCATCTGATTTTTTAAGATCGACAGGCAAAAAATGAATCCCCCGCAAATACATCTCACATGCAACTTCTAACATACTCGCCATGTTTTTTTCATTTGCAGTAAGCTGATTTCCTTTATTTTCAAATAACTGCCAATTTTTTTTAATATCTTCAATGCCATTCAGTACATAAGATGAATCAAAATCATTCGAACGCACTGTAAAATATGCTGCATAAAACGCTTGTGGATAATGCACCTTACAATAAGCAATTCTATATGCCATAATAACATATGCCACTGCATGTGCTTTTGGAAACATATATTTGATTTTTTTACAGGATTCAATAAACCATTCCTTGATGTTTGCATCTGCTAATGCCTTTTTATCGTCCTCGCTAAATCCATTCTTTGCTACTTTCCCTTTTCTGACATTTTCCATAATGAAAAACGCCGTACGCTTTTCGACACCACGTGCAACTAAATAATTCATAATATCATCTCTGGTACAAATCGCTTCTTTCAATGTACAAACACCGTTCTTGATGAGGTCCTGAGCATTGCCAAGCCATACATCTGTACCATGGGAAAGCCCGCTTATACGAACGATTTCTGCCATAGAGGTAGGCATCGTATCAATCAACATTTGCCGTACAAACTTTGTGCCAAATTCAGGAATTCCCAGTGTTCCTGTCTGAATCCCTAATAATTGTGATGGCTTTAAATGCAGTGGCTCTAAACCAGAGAAAAGCTGCATCGTTGGTTTATCGTCTAAAGGGATTGTCAGCGGATCCATACCCGTCATATCCTGCAAAATTCTAATAACAGTCGGTACATCATGTCCTAAAATATCAAGTTTAATCAAAATATCGTGCATCGAATTAAAATCCAAGTGCGTGGTCACTGTTTCTGCATCTTGAGAATCCGCAGGTTTTTGAATCGGCGTAAACTCGTAAATCTCTCTGTCTGCTGGCACAATTACAATGCCTCCAGGGTGCTGTCCAGTGGTTTTTTTAACGCCTGAAACCCCCTGAACCAAACGATTAATTTCTGCTTCATTGGCATACGTCCCTGTCTGATCCAAAAACTTTTTCACATATCCATAGGCAATCTTATCTTTTATTGCACTGATTGTTCCTGCTCTAAATACGTGATCCTTGCCAAATAGCACCTCCGTATATTTATGTGCAACGCTTTGATATTCGCCAGAGAAGTTTAGGTCAATATCTGGAACTTTATCTGCATTAATTCCTAAAAAAACTTCAAATGGAATATCATATCCGTCTTTATGATAGGGTGTCTGACAAATTGGGCATACCGCATCAGGCAAATCTACACCGCAGGAATATTGTTCCGTATCCACATCAAAATCAGAATGCTTACAGTTTGGACATACATAATGCGGTGGTAAAGGATTCACTTCTGTAATCCCCGTCATTGTTGCCGCAAGACTAGAGCCTACCGATCCTCGTGAACCTACCAAATAGCCATCTTCTAAGGATTTTTTTACCAATCTATGCGCACTGTAATACAACACAGAAAATCCATGTCCTACAATGGAATCCAGTTCTCTTTTTAGACGTGCCTCGACAATTTCAGGCAAAGGATCGCCATATCTTTCTTTTGCTGTTTGATAGGCAAGTTCTGTTATTTTTTCAGCAGCGCCATCAATGCTCGGCATAGCTGTTTCTGATTGGAAAAGTTCAATTTCTTCCGTCATATCCGCAATTAAATTTGTATTTTCCACCACAACTTCATATGCTTTCTTTTCTCCTAAATATTCAAATTCTTTGAGCATTTCATCGGTTGTACGCAAATACAAAGGTGGTTGTGTAGTATCGGAATATCCTAACACTTGAAATATAATTCGTCTAAAATACTCTTCATGCGGATCCAAAAAATGAACATCACAGGTTGCAGCGACAGGTTTTTTGAGTTTTTCTCCAAGCTCAACGATACGCTTATTAAACGCACGAATATCCTGCATATTTGTAACCATTCCCTCACGCACCATAAATTCGTTGTTTTGTTCTGGCTGAATTTCAAGATAATCATAGAATTTTGCAATTTCTATAAGTCTTTCTTCACTTGCGCCCTTGACCATTGCAGAATAAAGCTCGCCAGCCTCACATGCCGAGCCAATAATTAAACCTTCTCTATGCTGTTCAATTAAACTTTTTGGCATACGTGGTTTTTTATAAAAATAGTCAATATGTGCATGCGAAATCAGCTTGTACATATTGCGCAGTCCACGTTTATTTTTGCATAAAATAATAGTATGATAAGCATGACTGTTTTTGTGATTTGCCTTTTTTGAGAACAGCACGTTTACTTCCTTCATATCATGTGCATTGTTTTTTTTAAACTCTCCAAAGCAGCGCAGCATAATTTCCGCTGTGCATATCGCATCATTTACCGCTCTATGGTGGTCAAGATATATCTTTAAGTGCTGAGCAACCGCATTTAATCTGTAACTTTTGAGCATTGGATATGCAAGTCTGCACAAAGCAATGGAATCAATCACTTTGTTATGATATTCAATTCCAATTTTCTTTGAATGATGAAAAATAAATTTGGTATCAAATTCAGCGTTATGTGCAACCAATACAGCATTTTCTCCACAAAACTCTTTGAAAGCCCTTAAGGCTTGCTCGGGTAATGGCGCATCTTTTACCATATCATCTGTGATGCCTGTCAATCCAACAATCTTAGCAGGAATAGGATTTGCAGGTCTTACAAATGTCTGAAATTGTTCTGTTTGTTTACCATTTATAATCCGTACCGCTCCAATTTCTGTAATATCACAGTTAATGTGCGACAATCCTGTTGTTTCAATATCAAACACAACATATTCATCGTCAAAACTAAGAGGCTCATTAGAGTTATATAACTTGTCCTCATCGTCAATCATATAGGCTTCCACACCATATATAATTTTAATTCCACTTGCTTTTGCAGCATTAGCCGCATCAGGGAATGCCTGTACCACACCATGATCAGTGATGGCAATGGCTTTATGTCCCCAGCTCGCCGCACGGCGCACAATATCTCCCACATCGCTTACAGCATCTTGCGCAGACATTTGTGTATGTGTGTGAAGCTCCACACGCTTGCATGGTGCATTATCCTGTCTTGCCTTATGATTTGATTTTTGAATATTCTTCACTTTAATCGTATTATCTTTTTCAAATGTATCTGTATCATAATCGCCAGATACTACTACCCACTGTCCTTTTTTAGGCGCATCAAATTTTGATTTATATTTTTGCCCTTCAATAAAAAAGCAAGTCACACTTGCGGTATAATCACAAACAACAAATTTATGCTTGATAAATTCACCATCTTTTAATTCCCTATCTTCCGTATATACAACTTCACCCTCAATACAGCATTTTTCGCCTATTTGTAAATTGCATGCTTGCATAATCTCACTTCCACGTACAGATTTTTGCGTAAAGGAAGATGCTGTCTTTTTTGCTGGAAAATCATTTTCTGTATGATTCATTGTTTTATTTGATAATTTTTTAGGCGTTGGCGGCGGCTGTACTGTCTTGCTCAAATCTTCTTCTGGCACATATTCGCTCTTTGTATCCGCATTTACATGATAGCGCACCGATACGCTTAACCCATAAGATTCCAATAAATATTTTTGAATGATACTTGAAATGTCCATTGTGCAAAAAACAGTTTCCGCCATCTGTGTTTCAAGTGTAATTTCAACAAATTTATTTCCTTGTATTTCAATCTTTGCAGACGAAATAAAAGGTAAAATAGTTGGCTGCATCATCACTGCCACATCTTTGCAGTATTTTTCAAATTTTGACTGATTCGCAACAAATTCCATAACAAAATCAGTCTGATAAATAAAAATTGCAATTCCCTTATCGCACAGTTCACATAACTTTGCTTTCAACTTCAAAAAATCAAAGGGTTTTAGATGTTTTGTCGTGACAAAATAAACCTCCAGCAAATTTTCTTTTGCCGCATATTCAACACGATCAAATTTAATTTTGCTGTTTAAGCTGGTATCATCTTCAATTTTTTTTAAAACTTTTGATAATTCTTTGATTTGTGCATTCACTTTTGCTGTTCCCTCTCATCAACGAACTCCGTAATCATACGCTTTAACTCTCGAAGAATGTCAAACTCGTCAACTTTTTTAATGGTTTTCCCATGACTAAAAAGAAGTGCCTCTCCTCTGCCGCCTGCAATACCAATATCTGCCTCTCGTGCTTCGCCAGGTCCATTTACAGCACACCCCATCACAGCAATTTTAAGCGGTATTTTAATATTTTGAGTAAATATCTCAATGCTGCTTGCAATCTTTTCTATATCCAGTGAGCATCTTGCACAAGTCGGACACGAAATAATTTCAACACCTGCCTGCATTTTTCCGCAGTTTTTTAAAATATCACGTGCCGCATATACTTCCTGTACAGGCTCGCCCGTAATAGAAACACGAATCGTATCTCCAATTCCCTCTAAAATCAGAACCCCTAATGCAATCGACGATTTTACAATTGAATTTTTATAAGTCCCTGCCTCTGTCACTCCAAGATGCAAAGGATAATGAATTAACTTTGAAATCTTTCTGTATGCCTCAATACAAATCGGCACATTAGAGGATTTGATGGATACAACAATGTCTTCAAACTTAGCTTTTTCAAGAATTCGTATATTTTCAAGAGCGCTTTGTATCAATGCTTCAGCAGTAGGTCCGCCAAATTTATTCAGGATTTCTTTTGAAAGCGACCCTGCATTTGCTCCTACTCTGATAGGAATATGGTGTGCTTTAGCGGCATCAACAACCTGCATAATTTTATCTTCACTGCCAATATTCCCTGGATTTATTCTGATTTTATCTGCTCCATTTTCAATTGCACACAGTGCAATTTGATAATCAAAATGCACATCTGCCACAAACGGAATAGATATTTGTTCTTTTATTTTCGAGATACACTTCGCACAGTCCACATCATAAATCGCACTTCGCACAATATCGCATCCCGCTTTTTCCAATGCCAAAATCTGTGCAACAGTGTCTTTGATTTTCTTGGTATCTGTGTTTGTCATCGACTGTATTAGTATTGGATTATTCGCACCAATTGCTATATTTCCAATTTTCACTTCATTCGTTTTCATCATCTTATCTCCATCAATCAGATTTACAAAACACTTTCCTATTTATTATATCACGTAACCATTCTGAAAATATCCTGAAATATTAAATAAATAGATAATCCAAAAATTAATACAATCCCAATTGTATTTAATATTCCTACAAGCTTTTCTGATGCAGGTTTTTTTCGGATACCTTCAATTGCATACAAAACAATTTTCCCGCCATCCAACGCAGGAATGGGAAGCAAGTTGACAATAGCAAGATTGATGCTGAGCATGGCACTTAGCGCTAATATTGGCTGTATACCATATTGCACTGCTGAGCCTACAACACCTACAACACCAACTATACCCGTCAAATTTTCAATTCCCTGCCACATAAAGAACAGCCTGCCAAGCGTCATCAATATTTCACGCATCATCAAAAACAGCCACTTAAAGCTAAGCACAATTGCCTCAAAAAAACCATATGTTTTGGGTGTCATGGCCATTTGTATGCCTGTTAACTTCTGACCATCTGCTGTTTCCTCCATATATGGAATATCAAAACGAATCTTTTCACCATTGCGGTCTACCGTTAACGCAAGTGTATCCCCTTTTTCTTTTTTGTACACATCCTGCATATCCATTGAAAAATCAACAGCTACACCGTTCATGTTTGTAATGACATCGCCCTGCATCACGCCAGCTTCATAAGCAGTCGTATTTTCGCCAACCGCTGATATAACTGGAACAGCATCGCCAAAGCTCATAAGCATCACAGCAGTTATAACAATGGCCAAAAGCACATTCATAAGAGGCCCTGCAATAATCGTCAAGAGCCTGCTTTTTAGGCTTGCTGCACGAAAATCTCCCTCGATTGCTTCTTTTTCCTCGTCATCAGCAAACTTTACAAAACCGCCTATAAAGAAAGGACGTATGGAAAACTCTGTACCACTACGATACCATTTGATGAGTTTAGGTCCAAAGCCAATCGCAAATTCAGAGACCTTAATCCCTCGCTTTTTCGCAACTATATAATGTCCAAATTCGTGTGCAACCACAAGTGCAGTAAGTACAAGCAGCGTGACTACGATACTGATAAATATCCGCAAATTAATTCCTCCGTCTATGTAAGATATATTCTCTTACTTCTTTATCCAAAGACAGGATTTGCTCTATATTCTGCGGCTGTACGCCAAAAAACTTTTGCATACTATCTTCAATGATTTCATGAATCTCTCCAAATTTTATGCTATCATGTAAATAGCAGTCAACCGCTACCTCATTTGCCACGTTATAAACAGCAGTAGTTTTTGATTCGATTGCGTCATATGCAAGTTTCAAGCAAGGGAATCTATCCAAATCTGGCTCAATAAAATCCAATTGACTAATTTCATAAAAATTAAGTGGTTTATTAAGCGGAAATGCTCTCATTTTAGGAAATAACAATGCTTTTTGGATGGGCAGCCGCATATCTACAGGTCCTAATTGTGCCAATACAGAACTATCCTTAAACTCTATCATAGAATGCACCAAACTTTGTGGATGAACCACTACTTTAATGTGTTCACCTGCTGTTTTATACATATAATGTGCTTCTATTACTTCTAAACCTTTGTTTGCCAAAGATGCAGAGTCAATTGTTATTTTTTGTCCCATTTTCCATTTTGGATGATTAAGCGCATTTTTTTTGGGCGCATCATAAATCTTTTCTTTATCCCAATACAAAAAAGGTCCGCCCGATGCTGTAATCCAGATGTTTTCAACTTTTGAAACATCATAGGTATCATTCAAACACTGAAAAATAGCAGAATGCTCGCTATCAACAGGCAACACGATAGTACCCGTTTCATCAATCATTTTACGTGTAACATCTGCACCGCAAACAAGTGATTCTTTGTTTGCCAATGCAACAGTAATCTTGTTTTTTAGACATTCTTCAAATGCAGGAAGCCCCGCAATACCCAGCACTGCCAAAAGAACAATATCTGGATTTCCAGCCGTACAAGCCCGCACCAAAGCATCTTTTCCATGTAATATTTTCGCATCATAACAAATCATGCTCTTCAACTTTATAATATCTGCATTTCCTGTTATTGCAACATATTCAGGTCTTAAATCATTTGCTATTTTTGCCAAATCTTGTATATTTTCATGTGCCGAAATACAAACAACATTCATATCATCTGGATAAGCATGCACAATTTCCTTAGTCTGCATACCAATTGAGCCAGTAGCTCCAAGTATTGTAATATTTTTCAAATCACTTCTCCTACTATAAAATATGTAAAAACGCTAATATAAATACAATTGGAATACAAAAAATTACGCTGTCAATTCTGTCTAATATACCACCATGTCCTGGCAGTAACTTACCAAAATCTTTAATATCCAGCGCTCTTTTGATAAAAGATGCCGATAAATCTCCGATTTGAGAGATTGCCGCAAGCAATGCACCAACAATTGTATAAATAATAATATTCCCCACTGTATATCCCAGCAAATAGACAATCAGACACACAATAAGTGCGCCAATCACTCCGCCAGCGATACCTGCAACGCTTCCTACAATGGTTTTTTTAGGGCTAATTGTCGGGCAAAGTTTTTTCTTTCCAAAAGATTTTCCGAAAAAATAAGCAAGCGTATCACTTAATAAGGCTGGAATAAATACCATAGCAAACATGGCAAACATCTGTCCATAATTGGCAATATTACCTATAATCAGCAGATAAAACATTACAAAAAACAACTGTGGATAGATAAACGTAAAGATTGTGTGCATTACACTATCTGCAGAATATTCTTTTGAAAATATTGCAATGATAAATGCCGCAATACACAAAATCACAAATAACATAATCATATACACAGGCATATTTTGTGCAATTGTGCGGTTATAGTATGCAAGCAAAAACACAACTGCGGACATTGCCGCAAAAACATATGAAACGCTTTTGATGACGGATTTTCCGCTTGTGCTCATCGCACGAACAAGTTCAAACTGGCTAAACAATGCCAATGCAACAACAAGCAAAACCATCACCCAGCTTTGCAAAAACAAGGCAAGAGCGATAATCATAATAATTGGAATGGAAACCAGTATTCTTTTAAGCATCATAGCCCTCCGTAACGTCTATTTCTTTTTTGAAATTCTATCAGTGCTTTGGTATACTCCGCTTCATCAAAATCTGGCCAATAAGTATCTGTAAAATATAGTTCTGCATATGCAAGCTGATATAGCAGATAATTGGAAAGCCGCAGTTCCCCACTTGTACGAATCATAAAGTCAGGATCTGTCTGCCCTGCTGTTTCAAGATGCTCTGAAATAAACTGCTCTGTAATATCATCAACCATGCACTTATTTGCAAGCACATCAGCTGCAATTTGTTTCACCGCACCTGTAATTTCCGTTCTTGAGCCATAATTCAATGCAATATTTACTGTAAGTCCAGTATTCTTTGCTGTTTTTTGTTTTGCATTCTCAAGAACTTCGATTACTTCTTTGGGCAGCTTCGTAATATCACCTATTGTTTTAAATATTACATTTTTTTTATGCATTTCGTCAAGTTCTTTGTGTAAATATTCTATTAACAATCCCATCAATGCGCCCACTTCGGCTTTGGGACGCTTCCAATTTTCTGTTGAAAACGCATATAATGTCAAATATTCTATGCCAATATCAGAGCTCATTGTAATGATTGTTTTGACTTTTTCCATGCCTGCACGATGTCCTGCCACACGTGGTAAAAAGCGTTTTTTTGCCCAGCGTCCATTTCCATCCATAATAATAGCAACGTGTTTCGGAAGCTGCTCTAAATCTAACTCTTGCAAATCAATTTTCTTTTTTTTAGAAAATAATCCCAATGAATGTACTCCTTTACTCTCCATCTTTTAGTTATTCGACGTTTTTATCATTCGCACTAAAAACAATCCCAAGGAAACTTAGCCTTGGGATGTCTGTTTCGTTTTAAACTTACAAACTGTTAGTTTATAGATGCCGTTTTGTATCTGCACCCTAACAATTCTATTTGAATCCGCATCGTCATACGGCTTATGCGATATATATTCCTGTATTTCATATGGAATATTTTGCTTTTTAAGAAAAGCCACCGCCGATTCTATTTCTAATCCTAACAAGGTCATACTTCCAGTATTTCCTTTTCTTTTGAAGCTAAGCAAGCATTCACAAGTTCAATTTTTTTATCAGTAATGGTTTGTATCTCTTTTTCTAGATCATTATAATCATCTTCTGTAACAATACTCGCCTTTTTATCTTTTTTAAAAGTTTCATTTGCATCACGGCGAATAGCACGAATAGCAATTTTTGCTTCCTCGCCCCTTTTTTTCACAATTTTTACAAGTTCCTGTCTTTTTTCTCCAGTGATTTCAGGAAAAACAAGCCGCACAACTTTTCCATCGTTAGAAGGATTAATTCCTAAATCCGATTTTTGTATTGCTTTTTCAACTTCATGCAGCATTTTCGCATCCCACAAAGAGATAACAAGCATACGTGGCTCTGGAGATGACACATTTCCCACTTGCGGAATCGGTGTCATCGTGCCATAATAATCTACCATAATGTGATCTAAGAGTTGGGCATTTGCCCTCCCTGCTCTAATATTCATAAGCTCATTTTTTAAAACAGCAATCGTTTTTTCCATTTTTTCATTGGCGATTGCTAGTGCTTTATGTTCTACTGCCATAATAAAATCCATTCCTTTCCTAATCATGATAAAGTGTATTTCGAGGAATACAGCATAGATCTTTGCCTATGCAAAAGGGACATCATTTCCTACTTCTATTCTATAGCATAATCATCAAAAAAACAATCCCAAGTTTAACGGATAATCGTTCCGATTTCTTCACCATCAACCACTCGTTTGATACTATCTTTTTCATTAACACCAAAAACAATAATCGGTATAGCATTGTCCATACATAATGTAATTGCCGTATTATCCATCACACTTAGTCCCTTATTAATGACATCCATATAACTGATGGTATCAAATTTCTTTGCATTTGGATTTGTTTTTGGGTCGCTGTCATACACAGCATCAACATTTTTAGCAAGCATAATTAAATCGACTTCCATTTCCGCCGCACGTAATGCAGCAGCAGTATCTGTTGAAAAATATGGATTACCTGTTCCACAAGCAAAAATAACAATTCTGCCTTTTTCCAAATGCTTCATTGCTTTTCTTCTAATATACGGCTCTGCAATCTGACGCATCTCTATTGCAGTCTGCACACGTGTTTGCAGACCTTTTTCCTCCAATGAGTCTTGTAGTGCAAGTGCATTAATTACCGTTGCTAACATACCCATATAATCTGCAGTCGTTCTATCCATGTGTGCACCAACACGTGCTCCACGCCATATATTGCCGCCACCTACAATGACGCCAACCTCTACACCACGTGCAGCAACCTCTATGATTTGATCCGAAACATTGCTGACAATATCAAAATCAAGCGGTCTGTTCTTTTCAGAACATAGTGCCTCTCCGCTAATTTTCATAATCACTCTTTTGTACTTTGGTTCCATGTTAATTCCTCCTAGCATATTTCGTTTCTCATTTATCACTATAAGCAGCTATAAAAAAAGAGAACACGAATGTGTTCTCTTCATATGAAAGTTAAAGTCCCGCTTGTTCCATAACTTCTTTTGTGAAGTCATCATCTCTTTTTTCTAAACCTTCGCCCATTTCGTATCTTGTAAATCTTCTAATGGAGATTTTCTCGCCGATTGTAGCAACTTGGTCGTTCACAATATCTTGTATTGTTTTATCTGGATTTTTTACAAATGGCTGATCTAAAAGACAAATCTCTTTTTTGTAT
The DNA here is from genome assembly GCA_036660175.1 of Christensenellaceae bacterium. Lineage (GTDB taxonomy): Bacteria > Bacillota > Clostridia > Christensenellales > Christensenellaceae > Christensenella. The sequence goes on from JAVXBD010000002.1 coordinate 63,117, forward strand.
TTCTTAATTCTTCCTTCAACCATTTTTTCAACAACATTGGCTGGTTTTCCTTCATTTAAAGCCTGAACAGTCAAAATTTCTTTTTCTTTTTCAAGAACAGCTTGGTCAACCTCTGCCTCAGAAATATACAAAGGATTTGTTGCTGCAATGTGCATCGCAATATCCTTTACAAAAGCTTGAAACTCATCTGTTTTTGCAACAAAATCAGTTTCACAGTTCACTTCAAGTAAGACGCCGATTTTTCCGCCCATATGTATATATGAGCCAACAATACCCTCAGCAGCAATTCTGCCAGCTTTTTTAACAGCAGCAGCAAGACCTTTTTCTCTTAAAAGCTCACTTGCTTTTTCAAGATCGCCATTTGCTTCTGTCAGTGCATTTTTACAATCCATCATACCTGCGCCGGATCTGTCACGCAGTACTTTTACATCAGTAGCCGAAACCATGAATATTTACCTCCGTATATAAAATCTATTATTTATTTTCTAATACTTCTTCTGCTGATTCTTTAATGTCTTCTGCAATTTCAGGTACAACAACATCAGCAGCATATTCTTCAATTTTTCCTTCTTCTAATTCAACTTCAGCTTCTTGCTGAGGTAGAATCTCTTTTGCAATATCATCCGCAATTTCTTCAATTGCAGCAGCCTCTTGCTCATCAACTGACAATGCCGCTTCTTCCTGTGTATCTTCCATTTGCTCGCCTTGTTTGCCCTCTAAAACAGCATCAGCCATTTTTGCAGCAATCAATTTAACGGCACGAATTGCATCATCATTGCCAGGAATCGGATAATCTATTTCGTCAGGATCGCAGTTTGTATCAACAATTGCAACAATCGGGATTCCTAAGTTATGTGCTTCAGCAACAGCAATTCTTTCTTTTCTTGGATCAACGATAAACAATGCTCCAGGAACTTCTTTCATATCTCTAATACCGCCAATGTTTTTAATAAGCTTTTCTTTTTCGTGCATAAGCTTAATAATTTCTTTTTTAGGCAGCAATGCAAGATCACCGTTCGTTTCGATTTCTTCGATTCTTACAAGTCTTGCAACTCTGGTTCTGATTGTTTTAAAGTTTGTAAGCATTCCACCTAACCATCTGTTAGATACAAAGTACATACCACAGCGTTTCGCTTCGGATTCAATAGAATCTTGAGCTTGTTTTTTTGTACCAACAAATAAAACAGTTTTGTTGTCCATTGCAATATCACGAATAAAGTAATATGCTTTTTCGACCTCTTTCACTGTTTTTTGAAGGTCAATAATGTAGATTCCGTTTCTCTCTGTAAAGATAAACCGTTTCATTTTAGGGTTCCATCTTCTTGTTTGGTGTCCGAAATGAACACCCGCTTCTAAAAGTTGTTTCATTGATATAACTGACATAACAATTTTACCTCCTCGTTATATACCTCCTCATGCTTCACACTTTGACACAACCTAATTTTTTAGGCACGAGTTGTCAAAAATCTGCATGAGTGCGTTATCGTTAAATATTATAACATGACTTGCCTACCATATGCAAGCATAAAAAAGACCGATGAAACTACTCCATCGGTCATTTATATTATTTGCTTTCTTTGTCATCTTCAACATCGTCACTGTCATCTTCATCATCATAATAAAGTTGCTGAAAAATTTCCCATAGACTATCTAGTTCTTTTTCAGTTTCAATTGGCATATACACGTCTCCGCCTTCGCCATCATCCTGAATTTTCATAATCAATACTTCGCCAACATCAAATTCGTCTAATTTTTCAATTGGTGTAAATGCAATAAAAAAATCCTCATCCACTTCAAAAGTCAATAGATGTTCAAATTTTAAAACGTTTCCCTCATCATCCTGCATTTCAATAATATTGGTTTCCTCACTCATATTATTTCTTTCCTTTCTTATTTTTCTAATATTTTAACGAGTCCATAAATCCCTGCAATATGTATACTGCTGCAATTTTATCAACCACTTTTTTTCTTTTTTTTCTGCTCATATCCGCTTCAATCAGTGTTCTGTTCGCACTCTTTGTGGTAAGACGCTCGTCCCAATAAATTACTTTAATACCTGTTGCTTCTGAAAGCATTTCTCCAAATTCTTGCGTCTTTTGTGCCTGTGGTCCAATCGAACCATTCATATTTTTAGGCAAACCACATACAATCCTATCCACATCATTTTTTTTGACAAACTCACATAGATAAATCATATCTGCATCATCGTCTTTGCGTATATAGGTTTCACTTCCTTGAGCAGTAATCATCAATAAATCCGATACAGCGATTCCGATTCTGACATCTCCAACATCCAATCCCAATACTCTTCCCAAAAAAATCTCCTTTATTAAATCTCACAGAGAATCTCGCAAAAAATCACGCTGTTTTTTATACTGCCATATTTGAATAAATATGTGACTTCACACATGGCATATCAACAAAACCAACGTGATATTATGGTGCAAAATTATATTTGCTTGATATAGTAGCTAACCAATTCCTCTAACAGTTCATCACGATCAACGCTCGCAATCAGTGACCTTGCATTTTTATATCCTGTGATGTAGGTCGGATCACCTGAAACAATATATCCAATTAATTGATTTACAGGATCATAGCCTTTTTCACGCATCGCTTCACTAACAATACGAATAATTCCACGAACAGGATTTTCCAGTTCCTTGTCAAATGCAAACTGCATAGTTTTATCAAATTCTGACATATACTCGTCCATCCTTTTATTAATCTATTTTACTATTATATATCAAAAAAATCGATATGTAAATTAGTAATTACCTTACTTGGTCCAGTGCTTTTTTCAAAGCAATTTTCAGTGCATCTTCTGCAAGCAGTGAACAATGCACTTTTTCAGCAGGCATACCGCCCAATTCTTCCACAATATCGTTTTTTGATACTTTCATCGCTTCTTCAACCGTCATGCCTTTTACCATATCGGTAAGCACGCTTGAACTTGCAATTGCAGCCGCACAGCCATAAGTTTGAAAGCTAATGTCTTTGATAATATTTCCATCCATCTTTAGATATACGGTAGTGGTATCTCCACATGTTGGGCTGCCTGCCTCACCAATAATATCCGCATCTTCCATAACGCCTACATTATGAGGATCTTGAAAGTGTTTGATTAATTTTTCTGAATACATATCCTGTTATTCTCCCTTCATTTTACGCACAACGGTGATATTTTTCTTAGTCGCTGCGCCAGTTGTTCTAATTCATTGATTGTGTAATCAATTTGCTCTTTTGTTGTTGTTTCACCAAAAGTAAATCTCAATGCCCCTTTTGCAATTTCTGGCGGTATACCCATTGCGGTAAGCACGTGAGAGGACTCAAGCGAACCGCTAGCACAAGCCGAACCGCTTGAGCATTCTATTCCTGCCAAATCTAAACATAAAAGTGATGCCTCTGCCTCGATAAACTCTAATGAAAAATTAACATTATTTGAAATCCTTTTTGTTGGATGTCCATTCAGTTTTATATGCGGTATTCTGTTTTGCAGCTCAGCAATCATATAATCACGCAGTTTACAAAGACTGTTATTTTTTTCTTCCAGTTCTTTATTTGCAAGTTCCAATGCCTTTGCCATACCTACAATTTCTGGGACATTCTCTGTACCTGCTCTTTTTTTGCGCTCCTGCGCACCACCATGAACCAACCGTGTTATTTTTACACCATTGCGTACATAAAGCATTCCGATTCCTTTTGGTCCATAAAATTTATGTGCAGAAAGAGATAATAAATCCACATTCAATGCTTGCACATCGAGATTTAAATGCCCTGCCGCCTGGACGGCATCAGTATGGAAAAATACTCCTGCATCATGGACAGCTTTACCAATTTCGCTGATTGGATTGATTGTGCCAACCTCGTTATTTGCATAAACAACACTGACCAAAACTGTGTCTGGTCTGATTGCATCTTTTACTTGCTGCGCCGTAACCATACCATATTCATCCACAGGCAAAAAAGTAACGTCATATCCCAAAGTTTGCAAATATTTACAAGTATCAATAACCGCATGGTGTTCAACCGCTGTTGTTATAAGATGCTTCCCTTTTGCACTATTGGCTTCCATAACACCTTTTAATGCCCAGTTGTCACTTTCTGTTCCGCAAGATGTAAAGTAAATTTCATTTTTAAACTTTGCATTTATTTGTTTCGCAACAGATTCTCTTGCGTTTTCCAATACTGTTTTTGCTTGCCTGCCGCTTTCATACAAACTAGAAGGATTTCCAAAATTCTCCTTAAAAAAAGGAATCATTGCCTGTAATACTTCGTCTTTTACATATGAAGTTGCCGCATAATCCAAATAAATTCTTTCCATATCCATTACCATCTCAATAAAATTTCCCCACTAATACTATAACCAACTGCACGATATTTAAAACAGTGGTTCGTTATAAAGCGATAAAAGATCCCATCGCTCCCGTTTTTCCGTGATCTCGTCTATGTGAATAAAACAACCCCTCATTGCAATAAGTACATAAATCTGCACAAGTAATATTATATGCCAAAACGCCTGCACTTTTCAATTGTTTTATCAAAGCTTTTTGCAAATCCAGATAATACTGTTCATTTTCCTCACGTACAACATCTGTATCAAATTTATGAGAAAATGGCAACATAACATCTGCCTGCACTTCAAAATCACAGCTCATAATATGCGGACCAATTCCTATTAATATATCCTGCGGCTGTGAGCCAAACTCTTTCACAAGTTTTTCTATAACATTTAAAGCAATATCAAGATAAACACCTTTCCAGCCCGCATGGCAAACAGCCACCGTTTTTTTTACAGGATCTGCAAAGAATATCGGAACGCAATCGGCATGTAGCGTCAGAATTGTCACATCTTTTTCTGCTGTAATCAGTGCATCACAAGGCTCAAATCCACAGTCTCTTGTAATTCCATTGCCTATATCTGACTTAGAAACTATCCGTACACCATCACCATGTGCATAATTTACAAGTGTTAATGTATCATAATCAACATCAAGCACCTTGCAAACCCGTCTATAATTTTCTTTTTTATTTTGTCTGTTTTTTTCTCTTGTTTTGCTCAAATTCAGCGTTGCATATTCATGCTCACTCACCCCGCCGATACGTGTAGTAAAACAGTGTTTTGTAAACCCCGCATCTACAAATGATGGTATTTGAAAATACTTCACACCATCTTTTTCGCATAAAACAAATCCGTGGCAAATATTTCTTAAGTAATCATTCATAGTTTCTTATTTCTCCATCAGCAGCTTATTCAGCTCTTCTTTAAACGTATTAATATCTTTAAACTGCCTATATACAGAGGCAAAGCGTACATATGCAACTTCATCAAGTTTGCGCAACCCTTCCATAACTATTTCTCCGACATCATGCGATGTCACTTCATGCTTTGGTGCATTGTACACAATCCTTTCAATTTCGTTGATAAAATTCTCGATTTCTTCGTATGACACTTCACGTTTTTCACATGCTTTTACAATGCCACGTTTTACTTTTTCAATATCAAATGCTTCTCTTTTACCATCTTTCTTTATTACAAAAACAGGCAAACTCTCAAGTTTTTCGTAAGTTGTAAACCGTTTTCCGCACTTCAAGCACTCACGTCTGCGTCTGATAGACGAGCCATCATCAACAGGTCTTGAATCAACAACTTTGCTTTCTGGGTATTCACAATAGATACATTTCAACAGAATTTACCTCCATACAATCAAAAAATCAATATAAGCAGATTTATTGCCTATATATACACATTTCTATATTTGATTATACCATATTTAGTCAGTAATTCATACAATTATTCGAGATTATTCTATTTTTGATTTTAAAATTCTTATAATCGTTTTTTCTATTTTTGATAGGTAAGATTGCGAAATCCCAAGAATCTTTGCCGCCTCTTGTTGCGTCCTTTCATACTTTCCATCTAATCCAAAACGCAGCCCCACAATTTTGCGCTGTAAAGGCGAAAGTTCTTTAATCATATCCTGCAGATGTTGTTTATCAATACTTTGTTCAACAGCATCCCAAACAATATCTTCTTCTTGTGAATTAAACTGAAAATTGTTGTTTTCAAAGTCTGAGTTTTCATTTAACGGAACTTCTTTTTGTTGCTTGCTTGTACGTCTTAAATACATTAAAATCTCGTTTTCAATACACTTTGTTGCGTAAGTTGAAAGTTTTACTTTTTTGCTCGCATCAAATGTATGAACAGCTTTTATAAGTCCAATGCTGCCAATAGAAACCAAGTCTTCAAATGCTGCATTGTTTCGTACTTGATTATAATATTTTTTTGCAGTAAAAATAACAAGCCCTGCGTTCTTTTCAATGATTTCACTTAGACTATCATCTTGCTCGGACATCTTGAAATCTTTATTTTTATGAAAATTATTTGTTTCGCTCATAATCGTCACCAAGTATCCATTTTTTAATTTTCAGTCTGTTTCATTTTACATCCGATATTTTATTTTATTTGTAGATTGATGTCGGTTTCTGATGCTGAATGCTAATTTGCTGTTTTTTGGGCACTTATACTAAAGATTAGGATAAAAAAAGAAGCATATGCTTCAAAATCTGCAGACTAAAGTTACAACAAAAAAAACCTACAAGAGGAGAATATTATACTTCAATTAGATTTTAGCGAAAAACTGCTGGGTATGGAAAACATAGAAATAAATAATGTTAGAACAGATGCGAAAGCTACCATCATTTCATTTAAAATG
>JAVXBD010000003.1:0-47159 GCA_036660175.1 Christensenellaceae bacterium
TTCGCCAGATTTTTTGAATGCGGCGTAAGATGCAATCTGATTGATACCACTAAACAGTGCCATGAAACCAAGTAAGAATGCAAACATTTCTGCTCTTCCAGCAATGCCCATGGTAAGAATTAAAATCCCCAAGATGATAAAAATAATGCCGTTTGCAAGTGACCAGCCATTTTTCATATCAGAGGGTGTTTTAATATAGGCAATCACCTGCCATAAACCATAAAGCATGATACCAATTGCAGCAATCCATTCTACTGCAATCATGGTTACTACTGGTTTTACAAAGAACAAAATGCCAAGTACTATCATAATAATTGCAACGATAATACCACCGATTTTTGTTCCGCCTGAAACTTTCCTAGCCGCATCATTCATATTCATGCGTGATTTTGGCTGTTCTTCTGTGTTCTTTGTTTCTTCACTCATTTATAAATCCTCCATTTTTTATGATGTTTGATTAGATAGGCTTATTCTACCATATCTAAACTAATTTTACTATATTAAAAAGAACTCATTTGATGGTTTATAAAATCCAAACAGCAAGACATCGGTTTTGGATATAATACAAAGTGCATAGCTGGTAATAAAAACGGCACGATACCGCTTAATAATAATGTAAAACGGTGGATAAGACGGATAGACTCAAGAACAGCACCGCCACAAACACAATGTTGTATTGTGAACGGTCATAGGCGTCTTTGCTGACCAAGGGAGAAACGTTTTGTGCAAGAAAGGGCAACAGCAGGAGTATGGGAATTAAGTATCTGCCTTGCACGCCAAGCACTGTGCCAAGCCCCACGGGTGTCCATCCAAGATACAAAGACAGATAAGTAAGCAGGAACACTGCCAACATTACAAGAAGGATACCCAAGCGGTTTGCCGTTGATACGGACGTTGTGTGCAGCGGCTTTTGATATTCGTATTTTGTATAGGCAAAGGCAACCAGTGCCATAAATGCAAAGTAGATATAGATAAAGATGGTATCAAGACCATAAGACATCCAGCCAAATGTGAACATTTGCTCGAGATTATCGCCTGCCGTTAGGGTGCCTGTTTTGACGATTACAGATGCACCTGTGGAGGGGTTGTGAAGCATAAAGGATAATTGCTTGAACATATTTGCGCCTTGCAGGTTTTCGCCGTTGGGGGATAAGGACGAATTTGCGGCGGATGCGAACTGCATATCTATTGCCGCAGTCAGCATAAAGATGCTGATGGTTGCGGCGGTGACAATGCCCACCGTCATTAGCAGACCCAGCCATTTTTTCTTACGGGATTCATACCTTGCGGCAGGAATAAACATAGGCAGGAGGCACAAAGGTAGCAGACTGTATTTTTTCATAGAAATCAATGCGCAAAAAAGTGTAAAGAATAAAACTTGTTTATAGGAAAGCTTTTTGTCGGTATCAAAATACATCTTAATGAAATAGGAAATCAGCACAAGCATAAGCCCATACAGCATTCCATCTGAATTATAGGAGGAGGCAACAAAAAGACTCATAGGCATCAGTGCTGCAACTGCCAAAAATAGTTTAAATTTGGGCGCTTTTTTTATGGCAATCCATGCCATAGCTGCATAGAAGAACAAGTTAAACAATCTTCCCATGTAAAAAGCAGGAAGAATGCCTAAGTTTAGCAGACGTGCAACAAACATACCCCATGCCTGCGGCAAATACCACAAGAAAAACTGTCCAGAGCCTGTAAGTTCGTATACCATATCTGTGCTGATAGGCACACCATGCAGATTGGTAGTGGCAAGTGTTGCACGCAGATTTGCATCATGCAGGTCTTTAAAAGAGGTGCTGATTAAGTTCCCTTGTGCATCAGAACGGAAGAAATCTCCGTTTGTCATCATAAATGTGCGTGCAAAATGTTCGGGTTCGTCAGGCACATCAAAAATCGGCGTGAGAAAACACATCAATGTACCAAAAACGAGTAGGAGTATCAATACATTGTTGTGGAGCTGATCAGACCAAAAAAGTATGGCAAGTGCCACTGCAAGAATCAGAATAGCTGTGATGAGCCAAATGTTATGGCTGATATGAAAATAACCAACGGACATACGAATGCTTCCGTCAAGCGGCTTGTCTGCCATGGTTGCGTTTGCCTGTGTGCCGCCTGTATCCACCACATATGCAGAAAGTGCATTGCCACCTGCTGCCTCGGCTGAATAAAGCTTTACGCTGAATTTTTCGCCAGCGGTTGTCTGCACTTGCGGAACGGGTACGGTATAGACCTCGCCGTTTTGGACTTTGTCGGCATTAAAAACGTTTGAAACAACGGTTTCGCCCTTTGAATTGACAAGGTCGATGTGATATTCAGCAATGTTTTTGCGGTTATGTGTATCAAATACAATACCAATACCCTTGATTTGTCCGCCGTTTGCAGTAATCTCTTGAGAGATGCCTGCCGTCGAGGTGATTTCTGGCGTTCGTATCAAGGTGCCGCCATTATCCAGATATTCAAAGCTGGTACGTGGGATAAAGATAAAGACATATGCAATGATGAGTACAACAAAGATTGCAATGAGTATCAGTCGTTGCTTCAGATTTTTTTGAGGGAGAATCCCACCCGCTTTGTTTTTCAGAGTTTGCATATCCATTTTATATCTCAAATTTCTTTGTTTTGTTGGAACTATTATACCGCATAATGATAACAAGTGTCAAAACAAACCTGAAGAAACAGTGTGAGGAGGTGCAAAAGAGAAAACTGATTGATTGCAGTGTATGCTTGTGGTAATATAATCACATAATATGATTGACAGATAGTTTACAGATGAAAGGTACGGGCATGGGCAAAAAAGTATCGTTTTTTGGGAGTGCATTTTATTATACAATCGGTGTTGTGCTTGCACAAGGCACTACTTTTATAACGATTATGGTGCTGTCACGGCTGATGAGTACGGCACAATACGGCGTTATTTCTATTTATGCGACGTGGGCATCTATCTTTGGCGTGGTGGCGGGCATACAGGCATTTGGCGCAATCAACAATGCGAAGATTGACTTTGGCAAGGAACAGGTTTCGGCTTTTACGTCTGCATCTTTTGGCCTTGGGCTTGCAAGTCTGCTCGTGTTGCTGGGCATTTTATTTTTGTTTCAAGGATTCTTTGTTTCGGTGATGCACTTCTCGTTTGAGATGATACTTCTATGCGTGTTTCAAGGTTTTTTCTCGTTTTGTATTATGCACTTAGCACAAAAATATCGGATATTAAATAAACCCATCAAGTTTGTAATATGGACGGCGATTGTGGCGATATTGCGTCTTGTGCTTTCGGTGGCACTGGTGGTTTGGTTAAAAAACAAGCAAAATGAATTTTTCTATTATGGAGATATTTATGGTTCGTTTTTGGCATATGCCTTGGTGGGTATTGCGGCGGCAATTGTCATTCTTGTAAAAGGCAAAAAGATATTTGATTTAAAATGGTGGAAATACTGCTTTTTGATTTGTATGCCGTTTGTGTTTTCGGGGCTTGCAAATTTGGTGTTAGGTCAATCGGATAGGCTGATGCTCCAATGGATGTCCACACCTGAGCAGGTTGGAATTTATAGTTTTGTATACAGCATTGGAATGATTGCAACGGCGGTTTGGACAGCTTTTAACAATGCGTGGAGCGTATGGTATTTTGATAAAACACACGCAGGCGAAAAACTTAAGATTGTAGAGCTGTTTAAAAAATATTCGTTATTTGTCACGCTATTGTCTGTGGCATTTATACTGGTTGCGCCTGATGTGGTGCGCATTTTGGGCGGAGAGCAGTATGCGGGGGGTGTTTATATCATTCCGCTGCTGACGCTGGGGCTGTATTTCTTGTTTTTGTATACATTTCCTGTGGCATACGAAACCTATAAGCGCCGCACTGTTTTTATTGCAATCGGCACAATCTGTGCTGCTGCCTTAAATATTGTGTTAAATCTGTGGTTAGTGCCTGCTTATGGGGCATTTGGTGCGGCAATGTCGTCTTTTATTTCGTATATCATGCTGTTTATTTTCCACTTTGTGATTGCAAAGTTTGTGATTAAGGGATTTGAACTGTCGTTTATGCAGCTGCTGATTCCAGCACTTTTTGTCATTCTTTCGGTGGCGATTACGTATCTTGCAATGGATATTTGGATTGTACGGTGGCTTGCATTTGGCATGTGCCTTGTGTTTAGCGTCAAGGTATTTCTAAAAAGCAGACACATATTGATGGAGTAGGCGCAACGGTTGCAAAACATGGGTGTTGACGGTATAATTGGAAAAGAGAACAAGGGCTGTTTTGCCTGTAAAAGTGAGCGTATTGTTTTTTATAGGGTGCATCAGTCGTGAATTTTGGCAGCTCTGTAAGCACAACAGTTTTTTTATATTACCATTTGTGTAAAGGATTGATTTATGAAATTATTGGTATTTATTCCTGCATATAACGAAGAAAAAAGCATTAAAAAAGTTGTGGACAATCTTGTGCTAAAGTGTCCGCAATATGATTATGTCATCATCAATGACGGCTCGACGGACAGGACAGAACAGATTTGTGCAGAGAATGGATTTGCATGTATTTCATTGCCAATCAACTTAGGATTGGACGGCGTTTTTCAGACGGGGAACAAATATGCCTATTTGCATGGTTATGATTTAGCGATTCCTTTTGACGGAGATGGGCAGCATAATGCGGAATATATCCCACTCCTTGTGGATAAAATGAACGAGGGCTATGACATTGTAGTAGGTTCTCGGTTTTTAAACGAAAAAAAGCCAAACAACCTGCGCATGATGGGTAGCCGCATCATCAGTTTCTTTTTTAAGCTGACAACAGGTGTAAAATTTACCGATCCAACGGCAGGAATGCGGCTGGTAAACCGCAAAATCATGCGGCAGATTGCCCAAAATCAAAATTGTGGCGCAGAACCTGATACATGGGCATATTTTGTAAAAAATGGTGCAAGGCTTGCAGAAGTACAAGTAAAAATGAATGAAAGAGCAGCAGGAACGAGTTATTTTACACTGGGACGCTCCTTTTTCTTTATGCTGCGCATGTGCATTTCTATTGTATTTATACAGTTTTTTCGTAAGGGAGGAAAATAGCAGATGTCTACTGAATTACGCATTGTTTTAATCGTTGTTTCAATACTGGTTTTGATTTATGTTCTTCGGAAAATACGTCAGTCAAAGCTAAACATCATTGATTCTATTTTTTGGATTGTGGTGGCGGTGATACTGATTTTATTGAGCGTTTTCCCGCAAATTGCGTTTTTCTTGTCGGCTGTTTTGGGCATACAAACGCCGCTTAACTTTATTTTCTTGCTTATTATTGCGATACTCATTTTAAAGGTGTTTTTGATGACCATCAAAATTTCACAGCTTCAGGAAAAAACAAAGGTACTTGCGCAAAAAATTGCGTATGATGAATTTGAAAAGAAAATTGAAGACACAAAGGAAGAAGATCAATGAGCAAACTTTTCTCACACTGCTTTGTGGTATGCGCCTATAAAAAAAGTCCACACCTAAAGGCATGCTTGCAGTCTTTAGCGGCACAAAGCGTGATGCCAAATATACTGATTGCGACATCCACTCCAAGCGATTATATTGATAATCTTGCAAAAGAGTTTGGGGTGCGTGTTTTTATCAGCAATGCGAAAAGCGGAATTGGACGTGACTGGAATTTTGCACTATCCTGCACAAGTGCAGAATTTGTGACGATTGCACATCAAGACGATGTATATGAGCCAGATTATTTAAAAAACTTGGTGGAATATCATGCACGTGCAAAGCTGCCTATTTTGTTTTATACCGATTATTTTGAAATCCGTGAGGATAAGCGGGTTTATGAAAATAAGCTGCTGAACATAAAACGTAAGATGAATGCTTTTTTAAAACCACGTATTTTTTGGGGAAGCCGATTTATGCGCAGACGAGTATTATCCATGGGCTGTCCGATTTGCTGCCCGTCGGTGTGTCTGCACAAAGGACGGTTTGCTGCATTTACATTTGACGAGAGTTTTATGTGTGACCTTGACTGGGACGCATGGAGCAGACTCGCACAGGAAAAAGGCGAGTTTATCTATATTTCTAAGGCACTGATGGGACACCGTATACACGCACAGTCAGAAACCACCAAGCAGCTTGATGGCGGCGAGCGGTTTGCAGAGGACCTGATGATTTTACAGCGGTATTGGTCGCCAAAAATGGCAAGAAGAATCATGCGCAGCTATTCAAAAAGTGCGCAGAGCAATGAGGTGTTATAAATGATAGCGTTGGTTTGTGATACACCTTATCAGATTATTAGTGCGCTGTATGCCGCAAAAAGCATCTCCAAAGACGAACCGATTGTGTTTTTTCTGAATCAGTTTTGGGATAATTCCAGCAGAAAATTTGAGATTGAACAAGACGAGAACATAAAAATTGTGTATTATGGCAAGGAACATATGGGCATGGGGCTGCTTCTGTCGTCGCTGTATAAGCCGCAAAAGATGCTTTGTAGGCTTGAGGGCTATGATACAGAAATGGATTTTTCGCATATTATCACATCTCGTACTGCATGGATGGCGACTTATTTATATCAATATCATATAGAAAAAAATCCAAATTTAAAGCTGTATCTGATTGAAGAGGGAATCGGCGAATATGCCGCACCAATTCCAGATACAAGATTTACAAAAGCGTGCAGGTTGCTGCATAAAAAATGTCAGACAGACGTGATTGATGCAGCGTATTTTTGTGCGCCAAAGCTGTATCCCTTTCAAACGAACTTTCCGATTTATCCGCTTGATTGCAAAGAAAACCAGCTATGCGTGATGCAGTTGGTGGATAAACTTTTTGATGTGCGGGCTGAGCTGAGCAAGATAGAGCCATATCAAAATATTTTTTTAAACGAAGCGCCCTCTGCCAATCAAGATGCGCAAAGCTATACGGACACAGAAAAAAGTGTGGTGCGTGCGTGTGCGGAAGCCTTGGGAGAAAAGAATTTTGTGGTAAAGCTGCATCCACGCATGGACCAGTATACAGTCGGAAATATACACACTGTCTATGCAAAATTTCCGATGGAGGTGCTGCCAGCACATGTTGATATGAGTAATCATGTGCTGATTTCGTCGATGTCTACGGGGCTGCTGACGCCAAAGCTTTTGTATGATGCAGAGCCGACGCTCGTGTTTACCTATCAGCTAATGGGCGATTTATACAAAGAATGTATTCCAGACGAGCAAACAAGAAACCGATATTTTGGGTTTATCAAGGGCGTGTGTGCGCTGTATCGAGATCAAAGTAAGATTTTGATTCCTGCAACCCTTGAAGAATTAAAAGAGGGACTGCGTGCGGTGCATAATTAGCATCTTCCTTTTTGGTGCAAAAAGTTGTATAATTAATAGGTATTGATTGAAATAATAACGAAATAAAGCGTGTGCTGCTTTGTGGGCAGGTATACGATTATAAGGAGATATTTATGCTGAACAACAAAACGATACTGATTACTGGTGGAACGGGTTCTTTTGGGAATTTCTTTACGGAATATGTGCTGACACACTATCACCCTAAAAAGATTATTATTTATTCTCGTGATGAGTTTAAACAATTTAATATGCGCAACAAGTTTATGGCGCATGATGATAAGCTACGCTATTTTATTGGTGATGTGCGGGACAAAGACAGGCTCAACCGTGCGTTTCGTGGGGTGGATTATGTTATTCATGCAGCGGCTATGAAGCAGGTGCCAGCGTGTGAGTATAATCCGCATGAGGCGATTAAAACAAATATTGACGGTGCTGTAAACATCATTGATGCGGCGCTTGATACAGGTGTCAAAAAAGTGGTAGCGCTTTCGACCGACAAAGCAGTGAACCCGTCCAATTTATACGGCGGTACAAAGTTAGTTTCAGATAAGTTGTTTGTTTCGGCAAATGCCTATTCTGGTGCAGAGGGTACGGTGTTTTCCATTGTGAGATATGGAAATGTGGCAGGAAGCCGAGGCTCTGTCATTCCTTTTTTTGCACAGATGATTGCAGATGGAAAAACAGAACTGCCTATTACGGATTATCGTATGACACGGTTTTGGATTGATTTAAAGCAGGGCGTAGAGCTTGTGCTTAAGGCATTGGAAGAATCAAAAGGCGGAGAAACCTATATTTCTAAAATTCCGTCCTTTAAAATTACTGATTTGGCAAAGGCGATGTTGCCAACCTGCGAAATGCCAGAGATAGGCATTCGTGAGGGAGAAAAACTGCATGAAGTCATGGTGGGCAAAGAAGATTCTTTGACAACTTATGAATATGACAAACATTTTATTATCTTTCCGCATATGGAATGGTGGAACAAAGAAACACATTTCACACAAGGCGGAGTGCGAGTCGAAGATGGATTTGAATATAGCTCGGGTAGCAACAAAGAATGGCTGGGCGTGCAGGAGCTAAAGCAATTGCTGGCACAGAATAAATATGTGAAGTAAGATATAATGATAGAAGAACTGCACCAAATACCAATTATAAGGGGAATCCCCTGCAAGTGCCTATGGTGCAAAACAACAAAGATGGGAAATGAACATGGAAAAATTAGCAATAGAGGGCGGTGTACCCGTTCGTGAAAAAGTTCTTGCATATGGAAGGCAGTATATTGACGATGCGGATATTTCGGCAGTTGTAGAGGTGCTAAAGAGCGATTTTTTAACGTGCGGCCCAAAAGTTGCACAGCTTGAACAAAAGCTATGCGAAATGACAAAAGCAAAATATGCTGTCGCTGTTTCAAACGGAACGGCGGCTCTTCATGTTGCGTGCTTAGCGGCAGGCATCACAAAAGGCGATGAAGTTATTGTTGCACCGATGACCTTTGCGGCATCTGCAAACTGTGTGCTGTATTGCGGAGCTACTCCTGTTTTTGCGGATATTGATAAGGATACATATACCATCTCTCCCGAAGAAATCGAAAAGAGAATCACCCCATGCACAAAAGCTGTGATTGCGGTTGATTTTACGGGGCAGGCATGTGATTATACACGCATCAAAGAAATTTGCAAAAAAAAGCAAATTCTGCTGATTGAAGATGCGGCGCATTCCATTGGTACGGTGTATGACGGTGTGCCAGTTGGCAGCCTTGCAGATATTACAACATTTAGCTTTCACCCTGTCAAAACCATTACGGCAGGAGAGGGCGGTGCGGTACTGACCAATTCGGCAGAGCTTTACGAAAAAATCAATCTTTATGCAAAGCACGGTATCACACGTGACGAAAAATTGATTCAAAATCACGAAAATTCCAGTTGGTATTATGAACAGCAGCTTTTGGGGTATAACTATCGTATCACAGATATGCAGTGTGCGCTGTGTAAAAGCCAGCTTGAAAAACTGGAAAAATTTGCAGAGCGCAGAAAAGAAATTACGAAAAAATACAATGAGGCATTTGGCGGCATGAGCCAGATAACCCTCCAAAAAGAACAGCCAAAGAGTGATACAGTCAGGCATTTATACATCATTCGCTTAAACACCGATAAGCTGACAGCAGACAGAAAACAGATTTATGACGCACTTCATGCGGAAAACATTGGTGTAAATGTGCATTATATCCCGATTTATTTATTTCCGTATTATCAGTCAATCGGGTATAGACGGGGGTTATGTCCGCAGGCAGAAGCACTGTATGAACAGATGATAACCATACCGCTTTATTATGCAATGAGCGAAAAAGACGTGTGCGACGTGATTTGCGCAGTAAAAAAAGTAGTGGAACATTATACAAAATAATATGATACAGGCATTTTGAGGGTATGATGGAATTATGTATTGGTACGGTACAATTTGGATTGCAGTATGGCATTGCGTCGGCAGGACGGCCGAGCGAAAAAGACGCAGTGGATATTCTTTCTTATGCGACAAAAAATGGTGTAGTCACCATTGATACAGCAAGAGCGTATGGAGATGCAGAGCAATGCGTAGGGCAATTTGTACAGAACGTGCCACGAGAGCAGTTTCGTATTATCACCAAAATACAGCCAAATGCACTAGATGGCGTGACCGATTACACTTCTGTTTTAAAACAAAATATTCAGCAAAGTTTGGAGAACCTTCATGTTTCGTATGTGGACGGTTGTCTTTTTCATAATGCGGCTTATGTGCATAATCAAAAAGCATTGCGTGCCTTACACGAGTTAAAATCCGAGGGGTTTATCAAAAAGAGCGGTATTTCTATCTATACACCGCAGGAATTTGAAGCGGCATTGGAAAGTCCGTATGTGGATCTCATACAAATTCCGTATAATGCACTTGACCATAGGTTAGATGCACTTTTAAACACGAAGCAGGCAAGAAAAAAAGAGATTCATGCCCGCAGTGCGTTTTTGCAGGGGCTGATGCTGATGGATACAGTACCGCCGCATTTGAGCGCCGCCGCACCGCTTGTGCAGAAAATCGCAGCGTTTTGTGCAGAGAATCATTTATCACGCACAGCTTTTGCACTTCACTATGTAAAAACACAAAAAAGTATAGACAAACTGGTGTTTGGGGTGGATAATATAATGCAGTTGAAACAAATTATAGAGGAGTTTCAGCTTAACGTAAATAGTTGTTTAATCAAAGAATTTGCCGAGCAGTTTGCGGATACACCCATTGAAATTGTGAATCCTGCACTTTGGCAGAAAAACAGGAGATAAGATGAAATATTTGGCATGTATACAAGCAAGATACGGTTCTTCACGTTTGCCGGGGAAAATACTCATGGATTTGCAGGGAAAGCCAGTGCTGCAGCGGGTGATAGAGCGTGTAGAGCAAAGCAAAAAAGTGGACGAAACGATTGTCATTACTTCCGCAAACAAAGATGACCTCAATACCATAAAACTGGTGAGCAACTTAGGAAACAGAGTGATGGTGGGCGCACAGGACGATGTGCTTGACAGATACTATCAAACAACCAGACTGTTAGAACCAGAATACGTGATTCGGATTACGGCGGACTGTCCAGTGTTTGATGCACAGATTTTAGATGAAGCACTTGCTTTGCTTGAGGCGGATAGCGATTATATGGCGGCGATTTCCGAAACGCTTGCAGATGGTTTAGATCTTGAAATTATCAAGTTTTCGGCACTAAAATACGCATGGGAGCATGCAAGATTGGCTTCAGAGCGTGAGCATGTCACGCTGTATATACGTAATCATCCAGAAATTTTTAAGCTTCAGGATTTTATTTGTCCGTTGGGGCAGATTGGAAATTATCGCCTAACGATTGATGAATTAGAAGATTATCAGTTGATTCATCAAATTTATGAACATTTTGGCGATAAGATGTTTTTTACGCAGGAGATTCTTGATTTTTTGGCAGAAAATCCACAATTGATAGAAATTAATAAAAAATTTGCACGCAACGAAGGATTAAAGAAATCTTTAGAAAATGATTATATTGTAAGACGATAAATTTTTATAGTTGGAGATGAAAGAAATGGGAAAAGGACAAGTGTTGTATAAACACGCAAAAAAAGTAATTCCTGGCGGCACACAGCTTTTATCAAAGCGGCCAGAACAGTTTTTGCCTGAGTTTTGGCCAGCATATTATAGCCGTGCAAAAGGCTGTGAAGTGTGGGATTTAGACGGCAATAAATACATTGATGTTTGTTATATGGGCATTGGTGCAAATGTGCTTGGCTATGCTTTTGACGAAGTGGATAAAAAAGTGCATGAGGCAATTGACTGTTCTGGTATGTGTACGCTGAATGCACCTGAAGAAGTGGCGCTTGCAGACAAACTGCTTGAACTTCATCCATGGGCAGATAAGGTACGGTATGCAAAAGCAGGCGGCGAGGCGATGGCACAAGCTGTGCGTATTGCACGTGCCTATACGAGAAAAGATACGGTGCTGTTTTGCGGGTATCATGGATGGCATGACTGGTATTTGAGTTCTAATTTACAGGAAATGGATTCGCTCACCGACCATCTTTTAAGTGGGTTAGAGCCTGCGGGTGTCCCAAAAGGGCTGACGGGGACGACGCTTCCGTTTCATTACAACAACATCGACGAGTTTTATGCGGTCGCACAAAAAAACGAAGGGAAAATTGCTGCGGTTGTTATGGAACCGATTCGCAACGATTATCCAGAAGATGATTTTTTAGAAAAAATACGTGCATATACCAAAGAACATGGTATTGTGCTTGTTTTTGACGAGATTACAGCAGGATTTCGGCTGACTTGCGGCGGAAGTCATTTGGAGCTTGGGGTGATGCCTGATATGGCGGTGTTTGGCAAGGCACTTGCGAACGGCTATCCGATTACAGCGATTATTGGTACGGCAGATGTGATGGGAGCGGCACAAAGTACGTTTATTTCCAGTACGTTTTTCACAGAGCGTATTGGGTTTGTAGGAGCATTGGCAACCATTGATTTTTATCAAAAGCACGAGGTTGAAAAGCATCTGATACACGTTGGACAGAAGGTGAAAAAGGGCTGGGTACAGCTTGCGCAAAAGCACGGTTTAAACATTGAAGTGGGCGGTATTGATCCGCTTTCGCATTTTTCGTTTGAAGTAAAAAATCCTATGGTCTATAAAACCTTCTTTATTCAGCAAATGCTGAAATATGGATATTTGTCCTCTCTTGCTTTTTATGCGTCATATGCGCATACAGATGCGGTGATAGACGAATATTTAAAGACAGTAGACAAAGTATTTGGTGAAATTGCCGAACTAAAAGACGTAGAAAAGGCACTGGACGGGCCAGTTTGTCAAAGCGGTTTTGCACGTCTAAACTAAAAAGTTTAAGGAAAAGGAAAGCTTGCGAAAAACACTTGTGCGCAACAATAGAGTGTTGCAAAGTCGGGTTTGCCGCAAGTTTTTTGTTTATCTTGAAATAAACGGTGTATGAATCAATATAGAATGGAAAGTTGGTATAAAATGATGATTTCTTGTACGAAAATAACAAGACAGGACATTGGAATGCTCTCAGAATGGCTGTCACACGCAGATGCACGTGATTTTTTGGTGAGCGATGCGACGATGTCCCTAAGCCAGCAGTTTAAATGGTTTGAGCATATGAAAAACGATTCTTATGCGACGCACTGGATTATTCATATAGATGGAAAACCATGCGGAATGCTTGCGATGATTGATATAAACATACAGAATAACCGCTGTTCTTGGGGATATTATATGCATGACTATGCACTGAACACCGAAGAATTAGCAATGGTATTGGAGTATAATATTTATGAGTATGCCTTTGAGGAGCTGGGATTTAACAAGCTAACGTCGGCATCTTTTACAGACAATCAGTGTGCCGTTGATATTCACGCAAAGTGCGGCTGTATCACGCAGGGCATTTTGTTGGAACATTATTTGTGCGGTGATGTTTATTATGATATTGTATTACAGTGTATGACTGTAAAAATGTGGAGAACACGGAAAGCTTTCATGGATTTCGAGAGAATTGAGCTAAAATAATACGCTCTATCAAACACCGTTGTGTTTTGGTGCAACGATTTAAAAATAGAATCTCTTCTCCTTTTTCTCTCTCACTTGATAAAACCCGCAGACTGCTATACCTGCGGGTTTTTGGTTCTATCCTAAACGCTGTGGTGAAAGAAAAGTGCCACAAACGAATCAAAGCGATGTGACGGCATGGTGACGCAAGCCTTTTTTGAATAAGCGGAGTTTCCTGCTTGTTATTCTGTTAACCCGAAAAATTCAGAAAGCCTATTCTAATTACATACGAAAGGCAGCAGATTTCTTTATGTACGCTGCTGCCTTTGTGCAATTTTTTATATTTTGTTGATTATCAACCCTCAACATTTGATACAGACACGTTTTTCAACGGTTTGTATATCGATCAATATGCCGAATTTCTTTGTCTATTTATCGGCATCTCGTATTTGTACACGCCTAATTTTTCCGCTGAGTGTTTTTGGAAGCTCGTCCACAAACTCTACTACACGAGGGTATTTGTAGGGAGCGGTTACATTTTTGACGTGCATCTGCAGTTCTTTTTTAAGCTCGTCGCTTGCTGTATAACCTTTTGCAAGCACAACAGTAGCCTTTACAACCTGACCACGAACAGCGTCTGGTACGGCGGTGACAGCGCACTCTATGACGCTCGGATGCGTAAGCAATGCACTTTCGACCTCAAAAGGCCCAATGCGGTAACCCGAACACTTGATGACATCGTCGTTTCTGCCTACAAACCAAAAATATCCGTCGGCATCACGCCATGCAGTATCACCAGTGTTATAAACACCGCCAGACCATGATTTTTGGGTTGCCTGTTTATCCTTATAGTACTTTTTAAAAAGTCCAGTCGGATGTGCCTTGTTCGTGTTTTTCACAACGATAGAGCCGACAATACCGTCCTCGCAGGAGTTTCCGTCTTCGTCTATAATGTCTACATCATAAAGCGGAGAGGGCTTGCCTGTAGAACCGGGTTTTACGGGAAACCACGGATAGTTTGCAAGCAGCACGCTGGTTTCGCTTTGCCCAAATCCTTCGGTAACAGCCAAACCTGTCGCCTCTAAAAAGCGATAATAAACCTCTGGATTCAGCGGTTCACCTGCAATACTTGCGTGTTTTATGGTGGAGAAATCATATTTTTTGATGTCCTCTTTAATTAAAAAACGATAGATGGTGGGCGGCGCACAAAAAGTTGTCAATTTTAGGCGGTCGATTGTTTCAAGCATCTTTATGGGAACAAATTTTTCGGTATCATATGCCGCTATAACCGCACCGCAAATCCATTGACCATAGATTTTGCCCCAGCCAAATTTTGCCCATCCAGAGTCAGAAACCGTCAGATGCAGCCCGCCGTCCTCTACTTGCTGCCAATATTTTGCAGTTACGATATGCCCCAAAGGATAGGTGTAATCGTGCATGACCATTTTTGGCATACCCGTTGTACCTGATGAAAAATAAATGAGCATAGGAGCATCGTTTTTATGCTCGTGCTGCGGACGCTGCCAGTTTTCGCTTGCCGCCGCAAGTTCTTTGCGTACATCAAAGCAGCCATCATAGCACTTATCGCCTACAACCCCAACATTTTTGAGGGAAGGACTTTGTGTGCGTGAAACACGGATATGCTCAATCATTTCGTCATCATCAACCGTACAAATCATGACAATTTGCGCTGCATTGCATCGATAAACAATATCCTTTGGCGTGAGCTGATAGGTGGCAGGAATGCAGATTGCGCCTAATTTATGCAGCCCAACCATACAAAACCATACCTCAGGGCGCTGTTTTAACATCAGCATAACAGCATCGCCTGTTTTTACACCTCTGTCTTGAAACATATTTGCAGCTTTGTCGCTTTGCTTTTTGATGTCGGCAAAGGTATAGCGCTTTTCATTTCCATCATCATCGCACCAGACAAGTGCTAATTTATCTGGATCGCTCTTTGCCCATTCATCAACAACATCATAGGCAAAGTTAAACTTTTGTGGGATATTTAACTGATAATTTTGCTTAAAATCTTCATAACTATCAAATTCAATTCTGTCTAAAAATTTTTCTAACATAGTTAACCTCTTATTCGTTTATTACTGTCAAAAATCTTGCGTCACCGTCTATGGCACGTTGCCCGTGCGGCACAGATGGATCAAAATAAATGCTGTCGCCAGCGTTCAGAATTACTTCTTTGTTGGCAAAAACAACTTTGATGCTGCCCTTTAGTACATAGTTAAACTCCTGCCCTGCATGTGTAACCAGCTCTGCTTTGTCCTTTGGGGAAATATCAACAAGCATAGGCTCCATATCTCTATTTTTAAAATTTGCAGCAAGCGAAGTAAACGCATAACCTTTATAGCGTTCAATGCTGATGCCGTGTCCTTTGCGCACGACGGTATAAGCGTCCATGCGTGGCGAGTCGCCCGTTAAAAGAACGGTGGGATCAACCCCAAGTTCTGCTGCCACTCCATAAAGCACACCGATAGGAATATCAGCCTGCGCTGTTTCATAATTCAAATATTCGTTTAGAGAAATCCCGACCTTATCCGCAATAACTTGTGATGGAATATCAAGGATTTCCCGAAGTTCGTGGATTCTTGCCGCAATTTGTTTAATTTGTTCGTTCATAACAATGCCCCTTTCGTTTGTTTTTTCAAGTATAAAATACTCTATACTTATTAAGTATATGAGGTATGAAAGCTTGTGTCAATTTTTTATGTAATTTTTTGTACAGATGGAAAATAATAACAGCAAAAAAGCCTGTTCACAAAATGGAGCAGACTTTTTTCTGTTAATAGATAAAATATAAAAAACTTTTATTTTCGGCTAAAATCTAATATCGATTGTTGTTGTTGCCGCTGCCGTTGCCATAGCTCTTGTTGCTGTTGTTGTTGCCGCTACCATTGCCATAGCTTTTGTTGCTGTTGCCCGAATTATAGCCCTCTTTTTCCCAAATTCGGAACCATTCATGAAGCCTTGCCAAAAATTCTTCGTTTGTTTGCGTTCTGACAATCATGCTGATTAGCTGCTCTGTAACTTCTGTAGTATTTCCGCCAGAGGATAACGCTTTGCGCAATGCCCAAGTCCCTTCAAGTTCTTTTTGGGACAGCAGCAAATCCTCACGGCGTGTACCCGATTTTGCAAGATCAACCGCTGGGAAGATACGTTTCTCTGAAAGTTTACGGTCAAGATGAATCTCCATATTGCCCGTGCCTTTGAATTCTTCATAGATAATTTCATCCATGCGAGAGCCTGTTTCTATGAGGGCAGTCGCAATGATGGTAAGAGAGCCGCCATGTTCTATGTTTCGTGCTGCGCCAAAAAACCGTTTGGGCTTGTATAGCGATGCTGGGTCAAGACCACCAGACAGAGTTCTGCCTGAGGGCGGAACAATCAGGTTATAGGCACGTCCCAGACGTGTTAGGCTATCTAACAAGATGACAACATCTTTGCCATGTTCCACCAATCTTTTTGCACGCTCAATCACCATATCGGCAACACGTGCGTGGTTTTCGGGACGCTCGTCAAAGGTAGAGTATACAACATCACCAGCAATGGAACGCTGCATATCCGTTACTTCCTCAGGACGCTCATCAATCAGCAATACAAGAAGCTCTACTTCTGGATAATTGGTGGTAATGCTGTTTGCAATCTTTTTTAAAAGAATGGTTTTGCCTGCCTTGGGCGGTGCAACAATTAGACCACGCTGCCCTTTTCCGATGGGTGAGATTAAATCAATCATGCGGATTGCCAAATCTCTGGAGGCTCTCACATTTTCAAGTGTAAATCTTTCCTCTGGATAAATCGGCGTCAATTCTTCAAAGGGACGTCTGCGTATGCAGTTTTCTACAGGCTCGCCATTGACGGTTTCGATGTATAAAAGTGCAAGCAGCCGCTCGCCATCTTTAGATGGACGGGTTTTCCCGTATACTTCATCGCCAGTTTTTAAATTAAACTTACGAATTTGTGCCTGCGATACATAAACGTCTTTTGCACCAGGCAGATAATTCTCGCTACGCAAAAATCCATAACCTTCGGTATGAACTTCAAGGATTCCATGTGCATCTTTGCATTCTCCAGTGTTTAGGATTTCATTCACCGCATCGTTGTTTGGAACATACTCAATAATCCTGCGGCGACGTGAATTTTCTTCCTCTGAAGTATTATCAAAGTCAGACATATCAATGACTTCATCTTTATATTCATCATTGGGCTGTTCGTCGGTATCAATCTCATCTTCAATGATTTGAGGCGGTGCAGTGTGCGGCTTTTTTGTACGCACTGGTTTTTCGGGTGCATAGGTTTGAAACAAATCAAATGCAGGCTCTTCAACCAACGTTTCTTTGGGTTCGCTCTCTTGCTCAAGTGCAATTAAATTTTCCAATAATTCTGCCTTTTTATACTTGGTGGGGGATTTTACCCCTGCAAGTTTTGCAATCTCTCTTAAGTCTGCAAGGCTTTTTGTTTTTAGTAAACTAATGTCCACAAAATACAACTCCTTTGTATGTTAAAATTTTTATAAATTTGGAAACATAGAAAAACAGGAATCAACCTGTATGGTTTTGACTGGTTTATGGTATCAATATCATCAAATTTTTCAGCATATCGTAAAAGATGATAAGTTATGCAAGTAAATCATCTATGAAAACATCATAAAAAGCATTTTAAAATCATGATAAGAATGTTCAGCTTATATAAAAAATGGTTTGTTGACATTATTTATATTGTTTGCTTTTCCTATGAGAATCGTATCATATGTTGTTCGCATGAAACTATTTAAAGTAAGGATAGCTGTATGACTTCTGTATGTACTCCCAATTCTTTTTAAATAAATAATTAACAGGACAATTTGTCTGATTTTTTACAAATCGGAGATATTCTAAAATAAATGAATAAAATATCCTGCCCCATAAAGTCCTTGGATACTTTCTATTATGCAAAAAATTACAGCAATTGTCAATAATTTTTACAATATTATTACTAAAAAATGAATATTGTTACTATTATATACCGGTTTAATACTGCATAAACAATTATTTTGTCATTTTATCCATAAAAGTAACAGAAATTGTTTGAACTATCGTCCGTCATCACTTTTTATACGTAATACAAATCTTTAGATGGATAGGCCGCCTCGCATGTCAGGTTGATGTTCAATTTTTTTAATACGGATTCGTCTGCCTGTGTAAGCATACAAGTGGAATGCACCTCGCATCCAGAAAGCTCTTCCAGCTTTGACATAGCAAGCTCGGCAGTAGGGTTCATTGCTGCACTGATAGAAAGTGCAATCAGTACATCTTCAATATTTAGTATGGGATCGATTTCTTTTAAAGCCTTGCTTTTGAGCCTGAGAATAGGTTCTAAAACAATGGGAGAAATCAGTTTGATTTCATCAGAAATATTGGCAAGACGCTTGACGGCATTCAGCACAAGACTAGAAACGGAGTTCATTAACGCTGTTGTTTTTCCTGTGATGATACTACCGTCTGCAAGCAGGATTGCCGCAGATGGAACAGCTGTCTTTTTTGATTTTTCGATGGCAGGCTCAACCACCACTCTGTCGGTGGGTTCAAGCTCCAATTGCTTCATCAGCATTAAGTTTTTCTGCAAAGATTGTGCAGAAGCAATGCCTTTTTTAAAGTCGCATTCGGCATTATAATAACGTCGAATAACCTCTTGGCACGCTGCCTGTCTGCATACATCGTCGTCTGTAATGGCATATCCAGCCATATTCACACCCATATCGGTAGGAGATTGATAAATATCATTTTGCCCAGTGATTTTTGCAAGTATGGTTTTGACAATGGGAAAAGCGTCAATATCACGGTTGTAGTTCACAGCGGTTTTACCATATGCTTCCAAATGAAAAGGATCAATCATATTGACATCGTTTAAATCTGAAGTTGCTGCCTCATATGCCATATTAACAGGGTGCTTAAGCGGAAGATTCCAAATAGGAAAGGTTTCAAACTTTGCATAACCTGACTTAATGCCTTGCTTATACTCGTGATATAGCTGCGAAAGGCAGGTTGCAAGTTTGCCGCTTCCAGGCCCTGGTGCAGTAATCACCACCAGTGGTTTCGTAGTTTTGATATACGGATTCATGCCATATCCCTCATCGCTGACAATCAATTCGATTTCGCTGGGATACCCTTTTGTGTGCTTGTGTATATAAGTATTAAGCCCACGACGCTCAAGCTTTTTTTGAAAGACATCTGCGGAGTGCTGCTCGGTGTATTGCGTGATGACTACGCTGTTTACAATCAATCCCATACCACGAAGATTGTCAATCAATCGTAGCACATCAAGGTCATAGGTGATGCCAATGTCAGCTCTGATTTTGTTTTTTTCAATATCTGCCGCATTGATACAAAAAATGATTTCTGCTTGGTCTTTTAACCGCTGCAAAAGCTTTGCTTTGCCGTTCATATCAAATCCAGGCAGTACACGGGCGGCATGATAATCGTCAAACAGCTTTCCGCCAAATTCAAGATACAACTTTCCTTTGAAGTGTTCGATTCTTTCCAGTATTTTTTCTGTTTGTTTTTCGATGTACAAATCATTATCAAAACCGATTTTCATTACCTACTCCTTGGGGATTATTTGTTTAGTATGTTCTTCAAACAAAAATGAACCACCTTCTCAAAAACATCAAAGGCGGTAAATTTTTTATGTTCTTATTTGTTTCTTTAACAATTGCTGCATTCCATCAGCATAATTCTGTTGCGCTTTTTAAGGTTGGCAACATTAATGTCAAAAACACCGCTTCCAAGATGAGCAATATCATACTCTTTTTTTCCAGCAAGTTTTAAAAACTCATGCACAGTGGCAACGTCTAATTTTAATTCGGGCGTTAAAAAGTGCATAGGAATGGTGATATTTGGATCTAACTTATCCATAAACTCCAGCGCTTCTGCTGCATCAACAGTATAAACACCACCAACGGGTATCATCAAAATATCAATTTTTCCGATGGCATCAAAAAAGCTTTGGTCGGGCATACACCCTAAATCGCCAGCATGCAGAATGCGCATACCGTCTACTTCTATTACAAACGCAATAACCTCTCCACGATCAGCGCCGTTGTGCTTATCATGATAAGTCTTGACGCCAGTGATTTTCAAACCGCAAACTTCGTGGCTACCTGCTTGGTTGATAAACGTATAGCCGCTTGTAAGGCTGTCCAAATATGCCTGATTATAATGATCGTAATGATCATGTGTACACAATACAATGTCGGCAGGCTGCTGAAGCGTTGGCAAACCGATTGTATCGTCATACACATCAATTGCTATTTTTACATTTTCTTTTGTAGTCAAATAAAAACATGAGTGTCCTATCCATTGAATTAACATATTCTTGTCCTCCTTTATTAGTTCTTTAATCTATAGTTGATGTTGAGCTTGTTGACGGCTTTTTGGTCGCCAACTGTAATTACATATTCGAGGTCAATCTTTCCTTTTTCTTTTGAAAGAGTACTTGCGATTTGTGTGGGAAGAAGGCTTAACTGCATCATTCCAAAAGGTGTATCATAAGCAGCCTCAAAAACACGGCTTTTTAGGAAGACAAATTCTGTTTCTAAACCGCCGACACGCTTTAACTGTACACGTTCGCCGTCGATTGTTAAGGTTGTACGTGTGTTTTCAATACCAGACATTTCGCTTTCGTCATATTCAATTGTATAAATACCGTTATCATACGTAAGCATTCCCTCTGTAAACAGTTCCATAGAATCCTCATCGCCGTCTCCCATATGAGAGCCGTGTATGTTTACCAGTATGTTTTGTTTTTCCATCGTATTTTCTCCATAAAATTATTGTTTCTTTTCTGCTTAATCCATCATAATTTGCTCAGAAAATTTATTCATTAGTTATTATACCACAAAAAACGGGTGGTTAAAAATATATTTTTTCGAAATATTTCGAATTATTTAAAAATATATGTTGTTTTATGGTAAATACTGTGTTAGAATACAATCAGTAAAAGAACCAATAATTAAAACTGACCTCTGAAATTATTTGGGAGGAAAATTTTAACCGGTCTCTTTACCCAAATATATTTTAGGAGGATGTCAATAATGGCAGACAAAACATTAATTTGTAAAGATTGTGGAAGTGAATTTTTATTCACAGAGGGCGAGCAGGAATTCTTTAAAGAAAAAGGGTTCGAAAACGAGCCTGTAAGATGCCCATCTTGCAGAAAATCAAGAAAACAACAAAGAAATAACTTCAGAAGAGGTTATGACGACTAAATCGTTGTAAATATTGAGGCCGTTCAGAAATGGACGGTCTTTTTTTGCGCTAAAACATTGGCTATGCCAGTGGTACAAGAGCTTTGGCGTGGCAAAAAAATCCTCCGTTTGATAAAATGAAATCGGTCTGTCAACCAATAAAAAAAATCAAATGGAGGATTTTAATATGTTACAAGATACAAATCGCTTAGTCGGTGATAGTTTGTGTTTCCAAGTTAAAATGGGCATTGCGTTTATTGCATCAATGAATTATTCGCTTAGACCTTCGGGCAGAATTTCAATCCAATATCCATCGGGATCTTCAATAAAATAAATACCCATTTCATCATTTACAAAAACAACACAGCCCATGTCTGTATGCCGTTTTAGCGCACCTGAATAGTCATCTGTTGCAAATGCAAAATGAAATTCGTTATCGCCTAAATTATATAAGCCTGTTGTTTTGCGCAGCCATGTAAGTTCCAAACGATAAGCGGTGGAGCGGTCACTTAAATAGACAATGATATAATCCTCATCTTCTAAACGTCTGGTTTCCTCTAAATCAAGTGCTTTCGCATAAAAATCCAAAGATTTATCAAGTTCGGAAACATTTATATTATTATGCACCATTCTAAAATTCATCTATTTAATTCCTTTGATATAGTCACGTCCAATATACATACGCAAAGCATCTGGAATTTTGATGCTACCGTCTGCCTGCTGATAATTTTCCATAATGGCTGCAACGGTACGCCCTACGGCAAGTCCACTGCCATTTAAGGTATGTACAAAATTTACTTTGCCATCATGGTCACGGTATCTGATGTTGGCACGTCTTGCCTGAAAATCTTCATAATTTGAGCAGGAAGAAATCTCTACATAGCGGTTATAGCTAGGCATCCATACTTCTATGTCATATGTTTTTGCCGCCGAAAAGCCCAAATCTCCGCCGCATAAAAGCACCACACGATAAGGTAGCTTTAAAAGCTGCAAAATGCTTTCGGCATCTGCAAGCAGCAGTTCTAACTCGTCATAAGAATTTTCGGGTTCTACAAACTTGACCAATTCAACTTTATTAAACTGATGCTGACGAATCAGCCCTTTGGTATCTCTGCCAGCACTTCCTGCCTCTGCCCGAAAGCACGGACTGTAAGCGACGTGATAAATCGGCAGTACTGCTTCATCTAAAATCTGCTCACGATACATATTGGTGACAGGGACTTCTGCGGTTGGAATCAAATAATAATCGGTGTTTTCGATTTTATACATATCTTCTGCAAATTTTGGTAGCTGTCCTGTGCCTTTCATTGCTTTTTCGTTTGCCACAAAAGGCGGCATAACTTCAATATATCCATGCTGTTCGGTATGCGTATTCAGCATAAAATTCATAACAATACGCTCTAATCTTGCACCCAATCCAAGATAGAAGGTAAATCTTGTACCTGTAACACGTGCGGCTGTTTCTGCGTCTAAAATGCCTAAATCTTTGCCTAAATCCCAATGGGGCTTCGGCTCAAAATCAAACTTTGTAGGCTTCATAAACTCCCGTACTAATACATTATCAGAGTCATCGTTTCCGGCAGGAACGCTGTCGTCTGGTCGGTTTGGGATTCCCATTAAATACGCTTCAAGCTGTTCGTTTAATGTGAGCAACTTTGCATCATATTCCTTGATGTTGTTTGAAAGCTCTTTCATTTCGCTCATCAAATCCTGCACATCATTGCCTTCTTTTTTTAGATGCGGAATTTCTTTGGAAACTTTGTTTCTGCGTGCCTTTAGCTCTTCTACTTTGGTAAGCAGCGCACGTTTTTGTTCGTCCAGTTCTACGACACGTTCGATGTTTGTCGGCTTTCCACGCTTTTTCAGCGCATTTGCAATGGTAATGACATTGTCACGTATCACTCTTAAGTCTAACATAGTTCTTCCTTTCAGCATACTTTGCCAATTTTCTAAAGAAAAGAGAACCAGCAAAGGAAATCATATTCTAATATCTTTGATTTGGCACAGACATAAGCACAGCAAACAGCCTACATTCTTTCGGGCGCTTTAATCCCTAACAGGCGAAGCCCTGTTTTGATGACGTTTTTCACCGCTTTTGCCAACAAAATCCGTGCATTTGTTTTTTGTATATTATCGTCAATAATCCGATAATCATAATAGTATTTATTAAAAGCCTGCGCCAGTTCGGTAATCTGTCTAGTGATAAAAAAGGGCTCGTTTTTTTCGCTTGCGGCAATAATTGCCTGTGGGAATCCCTCTATTATCTTCAAAACCGCAAAGGCTTCATCATTGGTCAATTCATCAAAATCAATACCCTCATTGTTTGGCTGATGTTTTTGCACTACACTTGCGCATCTTGTGTGCGTATACTGCACATATGGACCGGTTTCTCCATCAAAATTCAGCACTCTGTCAAAAGAGAATGTAATGTCTTTGATTCTGCTTTGTGAAAGTGTTGAATAAATCACTGCACCAATACCAATATCACTTGCAATTTGTTCTTTGTTTTCAAGGTTCGGGTTTTTCTGGTTGATGACATCAAGTGTCTTTTCGACTGCCTGATTTAGCACATCGTCCAGCAACACAATTTTGCCCTCTCGTGTGGACATTGTGCCATCTTCTAAGGAAACCATGCCAAAGGCAACATGCTCCATATCGTCTGCCCATGTATGCCCCATTTTTTTTAGCACTGCAAACAATTGTTTAAAGTGAAGACTTTGCTGATAAGCAACGACGTATAGACATTTATAAAAATCATAGGTTTTTTTTCGATATTCTGCTGCTGCTAAGTCACGTGTCGCATAAAGGGTTGTTCCGTCTGATTTTAAGATGATAGCAGGCGGTAGATTCTCCTCATCAAGATGCACCACATAAGCACCCTCGCTTTTTTCAAGCAAGTGCTTCTGCGTTAATTCTTCAACGATTGCAGCTGTTTTGTCGTTATAAAAGCTCTCGCCTGCATAACTGTCAAACTGCACGTCTAATAAATCATAAACACGTCTTGCTTCTTTTAGAGTTAGCTCTGAAAACCATGAAAAAATGCGGAGCGCTTCGCTGTCGCCATCCTCAATTTTCTTAAACCATGCCCGACCAATATCGTTTAGACTCTCGTCTTTTTTTGCCTCTTCATGAAACCGTACATACAGCGTAAGCATTGCAGAAACAGAGTTTTTGTTAATCTGCTCATCATCACCCCATAGCTTATAGGCGGCAATCAATTTGCCAAATTGCGTACCCCAATCGCCCAGATGATTGATACCTACAACGGTGTAGCCTAAAAACTGATTGATTTTATATAACGAGCTGCCGATTGCCGTACTCGATAAATGCCCAATGTGAAAAGGCTTTGCAATATTGACGGACGAATAATCAATCAATACTGTTTTCCCATGCCCAAGCTCGCTGCGTCCATAATTTTCGCTTGTGCAGTCGTTGATGATGTTTTGCACAAAAAAGGTGCGGTTATAAAAAAAGTTCAGATAGCCGCCTTCAACTTTTACTTCGGAAATAAAATCAGGCGCTTTAAAATCTTTTAAAATTTCGTTTGCGATTTGCGGCGGAGATTTCCGCATTACTTTTGCAAGTTTAAAACATGGCAGTGCGCAATCTCCCATTTTTGCATCAGGCGGTGTTTCAAGCGTGTCAAGCAGTGCCGATACATCAAGCTGTGTAATTTTTGCAAGTTCCTGCGCCAAAGCGTTTGTTAAATCCAAGTGAACCTCCGTTTTTTTAAGCGGCATATCATAAAATGCGGCTGTTTGATTTGTCTGTACAATGATTTTTAAAGGATACAAGAAAAACCATTGCATATTTTATAATATACCACAAAGCGATGCGTTTTTCAACGGTTAAAGAGGAAGAAGCACAGGGCAAACCGATATTTAAAATTTTTTAAAAACAACTCACAAAATGTCTTGAGATTTTGGTATAATATCAGATAGTACAAACAGTAAGGAGAAATCACTTGAAACTTTGGCAAAAACGAATTCTTTTTTTGCTGCCGTTCTTAGCTGCGGTGGCGGTGCTGCTTTATTTAACATACAGCAGATGAGAAAAATGCGAAAAAAACGATTGACGGCGATTTTTGCGTGTGCGTACGTGTGCGTGGTTTTTTTGAGTGCGTGCGCTCCTGCACCCTGCACAGACGAGTCTTTTTATATGAATACCATCATCACACAATCGCTGTATACAAAAGATACACAAGTGCTTGCGCAAAACAATGAGATTTTGCGTGAGATGGAACATGCGATGTCAAGGACAATCAAAGACAGCGATGTTTCAAGATTGAATGCCGACAAAAAAGCGGAGGTTTCTGCTGATACAGTGGCGGTTATTGAGGAAGCGCTAAAAGTGTCTAAGCAAACAAACGGTGCGTTTCATATTGCACTTGGAAAAGTGATGGAGGTGTGGGGGTTTGGCACTGATGAGGCACACGTGCCTACACGTTTAGAGCTTGATGCGATAAAAGATACAACAGATGATACGCAAATCTGCATAGATGGCGATACCGTAAAACTTGGGACGGCGCAGATTGATCTTGGCGGTGCTGCAAAGGGTTTTGCACTGGATAAGCTTGCGCAAAACATAAAGGACCACAACATAGAATCTGCATTGATAAGCATCGGCGGTTCTATTTATGCACGTGGCAAAAAGCCAAACGGACAGCCGTATAAAATCGGCATACGTGATCCGCAGGGTACGCAAAGCGACTATCTTGCAGTGATAGAGATAGACGATGCGTGCATATCGACATCAGGTGTGTACGAGCGTGGGTTTGTGCAGGACGGCGTATATTATCATCATTTGATAGATTCAAAAACGCTTGCACCAGTGAAAAACAACTTGGCAAGCGTCAGTGTAGTATCCAAAAGCGGCATACAAACGGATTTATATTCGACTGCACTGTTTGTGATGGGGCTTACTGATGGTTTGCGCTTTGCCAACGAGCAGGGTATTGATGCGGTGTTTATTACCGATCAAAACGAAATTGTTTTGACAGATGGGTTTGGATATGGCTTCACAAAAAAATAAAAAGGAAAATCAGCTCATCAAAGCCAGCGACGTTGTCTTTACGGCAGTGATTGTTGCGGCTATGCTTGCGGTGCTGTTTTTTATGATGCCTAAGACAAGCGGAAAAACGGTGCAAATCAAGCAAAACGGGCAGGTTATTCGGACGCTTTTGCTAAGCGAGGACACGACCGTCGAGATAAACGGAACTTATCACAATGTGTTTGTTATAAAAGACGGAAAAATCAGTATACAGAGTACCGACTGTCCAGGAAAACAATGTCAAAAAACAGGTGAAATTTTTTATGCAGGGCAAAGCATTGTGTGTGCGCCAAATGGCGTATCTGCCACGATTGCGGGAGGGGGCGATGTGGATGCCATCACCTGACAGCAAAACCTCAAAGTTTGTTTTAAGTGCGGTGCTGTGCGGTATTGCGCTGGCACTCTCGCTTCTTGACAGCGCACTTTCGTCCATGATTCCCATTTTGCCAGGGTTTAAGCTGGGGCTTGCAAATGTGGTTTCGATTTTTGCACTGTATCATCTTGGATTTTCGTATGCGTCGCTGATTTGTGTGGTGCGCAGTGTGCTTACTGCTGTGCTGAGCGGAAATCTGACCATGCTGCTTTTCTCACTGGGCGGCGGACTGGCAAGCATACTGGTGATGTATTTGTTTATGAACAGAATCAGTCTGATAAAAGTATCGGTATTAGGCGGCATTACGCATAATATTTTGCAGGTTTTGGCGGCGATGCTGGTGACGCAAACACCGCAGACAGCGGTCTATTTGCCTGTGCTTGTGGTTACAGGAGCAATTGGTGGATTTTTGATGGGAGTGATTTGCAAACTGGTGTTTGGGCGAGTGCCTAAAAAGTTGACTTTACATGCAAAATAACTGATAATAGAAAGTGTTATGATATTATAATCGGGAGGCAAAAAACGTTGGATTTTACAAAAAACGAAAAGAAATGGCAAAAAAAATGGGAAGAAACAGGGATTTATAAATTCGATAAAAACAGTCAAAAACCAAAGCATTATGTGCTGGAAATGTTTTCATATCCGTCTGGTGCAAAGCTGCACGTTGGACATTGGTATAATTATAGCTTATCTGATACCTATGCACGCTTTATGCGTATGACAGGCTACAACGTTTTTCATCCGATGGGGTTTGATGCGTTTGGGCTGCCTGCCGAAAATTATGCAATCAAAACGGGTGTGCATCCACAGGATTCCACCATGCAAAACATCAAAACCATGGAGGAACAATTAAAGGCAATCGGCGCAACTTTCGATTGGGACTATGAGCTTACGACCTGTATGCCCGATTATTATAAATGGACGCAGTGGTGCTTTTTGCAGCTCTATAAAAAAGGATTGGCATATCGAAAAGCAGCACCTGTTAATTGGTGTCCATCGTGCAATACCGTGCTTGCAAACGAGCAGGTAGTGGACGGTGTATGTGAGCGGTGCGGCACGCAAGTCACCAAAAAATTTCTGACGCAGTGGTTTTTCAAAATTACGGATTATGCAGAGCGTCTGCTTGAGGGGCTTGATACCATTGATTGGCCCGAAAAAACAAAGCTTATGCAAAAAAACTGGATTGGAAAATCGGTAGGCGGAGAGGTTACTTTTACGCTTGATGGAACAGATAAAGAATTTACAGTGTTTACCACTCGTGCCGATACCCTTTTTGGCTGTACGTATGTCGTGTTCTCTCCTGAGCATCCCATGGTTGAAAAACTGACCACACCCGAAAACAAAGAGGCAGTGCATGCCTATCAAGAATATGCCGCAAAGGCAACAGAGATTGACAGGCTTTCGACCACACGAGAAAAAACAGGTGTTTTTACAGGTTCGTATGCGGTCAATCCGATAAACCACAGAAAAGTGCCGATTTGGACGGCGGACTATGTGCTTGCAAGCTATGGTACGGGTGCGGTAATGGCGGTGCCTGCACATGATGAACGTGATTTTGCATTTGCAAAAAAATATAATCTGCCGATTGAGCGTGTGATTTGTGCAGAGAATAAAGATACCGACGATGCCCTTCCTTTTTGCGAGCAGGGTGTGCTGATTAGCAGCGGCGAATATGACGGAAAAACAACGAAGCAGGCAAGAGATGAGATTCTAAAGCAGCTTGAAAAACAGAACAAAGGCGGCTTTAAAACCAATTATCGCCTGCGTGATTGGCTTGTTTCCCGTCAGCGGTATTGGGGCGCTCCCATTCCGATGGTATATTGTGAAAAATGCGGAGAAGTGCCAGTGCCGCAAAGCGAGCTTCCGGTGGTGCTGCCATATGATGTGGATTTTACGCCAGACGGAACATCTCCGCTTAAAAAGCATGAGGCGTTTTTAAATACTACCTGCCCGATTTGCGGTGGAAAAGCGACAAGGGAGGCAGACACGATGGATACGTTTGTATGCTCGTCGTGGTACTATTTGCGTTATCCCGACAACAAAAATGAAAAAGAGGCTTTTTCCAGACCGATTATCGACAAACTGTTGCCTGTTGATAAATATATTGGTGGTGCAGAACATGCTTGTATGCACTTGCTGTATGCACGGTTCTTTGCCAAAGCGTTTTATGATATGGGATATGTCGGCTTTGAAGAACCTTTTAAATCCCTTGTACATCAAGGAACGATTTTAGGCCCTGATGGCGAAAAGATGAGCAAGTCACGAGGGAATGTCATTTCTCCTGATGAGCTGATTTCTAAATATGGCTCTGATGTGTTGCGTATGTACCTTGCGTTTGGATTTAATTATATTGAGGGCGGTCCGTGGAATGATGACGGCATAAAGGCTGTACATCGGTTTTTGGAGCGTGTTGCACGGCTGGTTGAGATGGTGCTGAAATTGCAGGGCGGAAACGGAACAGTAGATGCAGATGTGAACTATCAGCTTCACAATACCATCAAAAACGTTGCACACGATATTCCGATTTTTTCGTTTAATACGGCGGTTGCACGGCTGATGGAGCTGGTCAATGCTATGTACAAATACATGGACGGAAAAACAGACGCTGTATTTGCAAAAGAAGTCTGCAAAAAGCTATGTCTGGTGTTAGCACCTTTTGCACCGCACTTTTGTGAGCAACTGTGGGAGGATTTGGGGTGTTCGTACTCGATTTTTAACCACGATTTTCCGATTTGTGATGAAAAAGCGCTGCAAAGAAATACGTGTAATCTTGCTTTGCAGATCAATGGAAAAGTTCGTGCAAAATTTGATATTTCCTCAGAAGCAACAAAAGAGGAAATAGAAGCGTTTGTTTTAAAAGAATATGCGGAAATGTTTTGCGGAAAACAAATTGTAAAGCTGATTGTTGTGCCGCAAAGGATTGTTAATATTGTTGTAAAATAAAATGGGAATTGTTGTAATTCATACAAAATTGTGTAATAATAAAGTTATTATAAGAGATGGAGGATTTATTTATGGATTTTAGTTCTGCTATGGATGACCTAATGGTAGGGGATTTTATGGGATTTTTGTTTGGGTTTGTGATGACTGCACTGCTGTTTGTGGTTGTATTGGGCATTGTTTTCTATGTTTTTAGTTCTTTGGGGTTATATACCATTGCCCGCAAAAGAAACATAGAATATGCGTGGATTGCATGGATTCCGGTTGCCAAATATTATATGATTGGCTGCGTTGCGGATCGATACAATAAAAAATATAAAACACGGGATACCTACTTTAAATGGATTCTATTGGGGCTTATGATTGGCGCACTTATTTTAACATGGGTGCCGATTTTAGGAATCATTATTGATGTTGTTGCATTGGTATTTCTTTATATGGCGATATATAAAGTATACAAAAGCTGCACTACAAGCAATATTGTGCTGATTGTACTGTCTATTATTTTCCCAGTTATCATTCCTTTTGTGCTTTTTGCAATTAGAAACAATGGACCAGATTCAAAACCATATGTGGAAGAAGTAGCACAGGAAGAGGCTTCTGTGGAAGAAGCAGCACAGGAAGAGGCTTCTGCGGAAGAAGCAGCACAGGAAGAAGCTTCTGTGGAAGAAGCAGCACAGGAAGAGGCTTCTGTGGAAGAAACAGTAAGCAAAGACAAAGAAGCATAAAAAAACTTTTTATAGTTACATAAAACGGCAGGATATTTCGGTATACTGTCGTTTTTGTTTATATTTCATAATATAGACGAGAAACAGTACAGAAGCACAATCACAGCGAAGGTATTTACAAAAAGGAAGAAGTCCTTGATATTTGTAATAGGAAAGGCTATAATAAAGTCGCTATATACAATAGTCCATGCATGTAAATAATAGATGCAGAAGGCAAGTTTATGATAGAAAAGAACGCAGATACAATTGAAAAGAGAAAAAAAATAGGCAATATGCTTTTAATTGCGCTTGTTTCGTTATTGATTATCGGAATTGTGTTTATTTCTATATGGGATTTTAGAACAGCAAACAATCAGATGAGTATTATGCAAAATACAAAGCAATTATCCGAAGTAGCAAAGCAAAGTGCAGGGACTTTCGAGATGAAAATGCGGAGTAGCCAGAGCTTTGTGGAAAGTATTGCTGCTGTACTTGCGGAGTTTGACGATGTGGCAAGCAAAGAAGCAATCCTCACGATGGAAACTGCTGCAAAAAATAGCGGATTTAGCAGATTTGCCATTGTACTGCCAAACGGCGACAGCGTGAATAGTGATGGGAATGGAAGCAATGTGGCAGACAGAGATTATTTTCAAAAAGCGCTGAGTGGAGAAACTGCGTTTTCTCAGGTTTTGTCCTCAAAAACGAACCAAAACAATATTGTGATTATTGCAGCACCCATCCTAAAAGACGGTGAAGTTGTGGCAGTGCTGAGGGGAACTTATGATACGAAAGATTTGGATGAACTTGTAGATATTACGTCGTTTAACGGGCAGGGATATGTTCATGTTATTGACGGAAGCGGTGCTTTTATCGCAAAATCAAAAAATAGCAACGTACAAAGCTATACGGATAATATTTTTGATATGCTGACACGCAGCACTTTTAAAAGCAATGATGATTATGATCGGCTTAAACGGGATATTTTCAATCATAAAAGCGGCAAGGTTTCATATTCTTATGGCGGACAGGAAAAAATACTTAGCTATGAACCGATAGGGATTAATGATTGGTATGTGCTGTCCGTTGTGCCGCAAGAGGTGGTGGATACACAAAGCGACACGATTAACGCACTGGCTCTTTCGCTGAGCATCAAGATTATGTACATGTTTGTTCTGCTGATTATCTTTGCTGCTGCGTTCTTTAACAAATCACAAAAAACAAAGAATGAATTATTAAACATTACAAACTCTGTGCCAGGCGGCATGGCAAAGCTGGCGATGAAAGAGCATTTTGTAGTGCTTGCTGCAAATGACGGATTCTATAACATCAGAGGATATACACGTGAAGAATATAAAAAAAAGACGAACAGTGGCTTGATGTATGAGCAAGACAGGCCACGGGTTTGGAAAGAAATCAAACAGCAGATTGCAGAATATACAGGGAAACCGATTGTTGCTGAATATCGCATTACCAAAAAAGATGGAACGATGGCATGGATACATATGCAGGCGATACTTGTTTCGGCGGGCAGCGTGCCGATTTTGCAGGCGGTGTATATTGATGATACACAAAGAAAATTGATTGAACAGAAATTGTTGGTGAGCGAGGAACGGTATCGGATTATCGCAGAAAAAACAGACAATATCATTTTTGAATATGATATTGATGCCAAGAGTGTCTATTGTACCAATAATTTTTATGATAGGTTTGATTCTTCCTATCATAAAGATAACAAAGTCGATATTCAAAAAATAACGGAAATGATATGTGAAGAAGATGTACCAAGTGCAAAAGAATTTTATAAGAAATTGAGCGAATACAAAATCAGCGCACAGGTACAGTTGCGTATGAAGAATAATAAAGGCGTCTATGTTTGGTATGAAGTTTTTGCGAATATCATCAAGGACGAGCATGGAATCCCCACAAGAATTGTAGGGCTGATGCAGGATATTCAAGAGCAAAAAGAAAAAGAATTTTTGTTGGAGCAAAAAGCACAAAAAGATGTACTGACGGGATTATACAACAAAGGTGCAACACAGGCGCTGATTGAGGACTTTTTAAATAATGATCAAAACAAAGATGCACTGCACGCATTTATGATTATTGATATTGATAATTTTAAATCCATTAACGATAATATGGGACATATTTTTGGCGATATGGTGTTGTCTGAGCTGGCGCAAAAACTGAACGGATTGTTTAGGAATCAAGATATTATCGGAAGAATTGGCGGCGATGAGTTTTCCGTATTTTTAAAGAATATGAAAGATGAAGAGTTAGCGGTGATAAAGGCACAGGAAATCTGCCAGTCATTAGAAAATAGCTATAGGGTTGAAAGCCGAAAATATCGCATATCTGCAAGCGTGGGAATTGCTATCTATAAAAAACATGGAACAACCTTTGAAGAATTATATAAAAATGCTGATACAGCACTATATAATGCCAAAGAAACCGGCAAAAACAAACATGCAGTGTATACCAGCGAAATGGTAATAGGCGGAACAAGCAATGCCGTAGAAGCCGAGGTGATTCAGTCAGAAATCACTTTTGAAGATAATATTGGGGATTATGTGTTTAAAATTCTGCACGATTCAAAAAATATCGGGACGGCGATTCATGCGATGCTCTCTCTTGTGGGAAAGCATTATGGCATCAGCAGAGTATACATTGCCGAGATTGATTTGATAACGGAAGATTATGTCTATACCTATGAATGGTGCGGCAAAAATGTGCGGTATATGACGGAGAATTTTAAAAAATATCCGTTGCCAGGCATACGTGGGTATCTGAGTTGTTTTGATAAGAACGGTATTTATTGCTGTGAAGAAGTACAAAATGCCTATCCGTCTTTAAAAGAGCAAAAAATAGCGCAGGGAGTGGCATCTTTCCTACAATATAAAATAGAAGATAATGGTGAGATAAAAGGAATTTTGGGATTTGACCAAAATAATCCTGATAAAAAATTTAGAGTACACGAAATGAAAGCATTGGCAAATATTGCACAGATATTAAGTTTGTTTTTGATAAAAAGTCGGGGAGATTCTGCTTCGGGAAGAAAGGCACAAGTCATGGAAGATGTGCTGACGATGTCATGTGTATGGAGTTATGTGGTAGATGCAAAAACTCGCCAGTTCCGTTATATCAACAAAAAGCTCTTTAAATATGCTCCCAATGTCAAAATTGGCGATTACTGCTATGATGTTTTTGATGAGGGAATGATTTGTGAAGACTGCCCGTTTTCTAAGAATCATGAAATATATACTATGGAAAAATATTTCAGTAAACTTGGGCTGTGGGCGAATGTGACTTTCTCTAAAATTACGTGGGTAGATGGCGAGGATGCTTATCTTGTGACGGCATTTGATATTACAAAATATAAAAAAGAGCAGATGGAGAAATAAGACTTCGAGTTCATTGCTGGGCTGGAGCGAAAGTAAAACATCAATAGAATTCCTCTGTGTTCAATCACGGGGGAATTTTTATGTGCAAGCAGCAAAGCATATGTTTTTTTACTGTTTGATTTTTGAAATTGTTAGATAAGCATACCAGACTCGAACCAATGCACCTGAAACAAAGTCTTTTTGAAAACCGTATCGTTCGAATCTGATATGCTTAACTGATAGTGATACGGTAACTTTGAAAACGAATGCTGTATCAATTCTTTTTTTGAGAGCCAGAATGCAAAGTATGCTGTTTTTAAAGCTTTTTCATAATTACCTTTGGCATGATACAAATCATTCATAGAAAAGCAGCAATATCTCTTTTTTTATTTTCTAAAATATCACCATGAAACAACTTGCTTCGCATATCATCAGCAATCCCATCTTTATACGCACAAAAAAAGAAGCAAGGAAAACTTCCTCACTTCTTCGGTCTGATAGCTGTACTTTCTGCACCATAAAGGCACACTCTGCTCGGCAGATATTCACCCAAAAAATCGCATATTGCATATTTTTCAGTATGACGGCAAGACAGCAAAATTGCCGTATAATTATATATAAAATACAATAATTATCTAAGTTGCTTCTATAATTGCAATTTCATTTTTTGCATCTTTGATGCGCATAAATCGCTTCATATAGCTAATTTCTTTGTTCGTCAACTCTTTTGGTAGCGTCGCTTTCAAACGATATTCCTGTGCCAATTGGTTGATTGTTTCGTAAAAATCGTCTATCCTTTGTGCATTTTGCCACACACTAATTTTAAGTATTTTATTTTCTAAAAGGATTTTATCCCCTTGCTCATATGCCGTAAATTGCAGCATTGTATCATTATATTTTAGAATCTTGCGGGCAGTGTTCATGCCACCTATTTTTTCTAAATCTCCAGATTTTCCGCACACAACACATAAAAACTTATCCTGCATAAAACGATTTCTGTATGTATTTGTACCGCATTGGCTGCATGTATAAAAAATACCACGTGGGCTTATCATCACAGGCTTTTTAAGCCCTGCCAGCTCTGCTTTATAAGAAATCATCGACACAAGCTTGTTAAACTCGCCCGCCGTAAGATGTGCATAAGCACCTTGATAAGAAAGTTTATCTCCGATCGCACCCAGCTTATACGTGATAATTTGGCTGTTGTATTTGCTTGCCTGCTTCACCACCGCATTGGCAATGATATGAAAATCACTGCTGTTTTTTATTTTATCATGTGTAAGCTCTGCCCCGTCTTTTGTGCATATCGTATAAGCCGCCGCACCAACTAAGCTGCGTGTCAGCCCCAAAAAAGTATCGTGTTCTTTTGCTTTTGGTACGGCACATTCTACATTTATCTGCAAATAATATGCGTCTTTTTTCTTCTCTAAGCGAGCAGTTTTAAAGATTTTCGGATTGCCCAATCCCTCTTTTAAAATTTCCCATTGCTTTTTTCCAAACGATAACGGCACCACAATATAGCGCTCATGTTTGTTGTCTTTTTCCAATTTTTCATAATCGTAAAACACATAAACAAGCTCATTTTGCGAACGCCGTATATTCTTGCGTCTGTGTTCGTCTTTGACATTCATCAAATATAGTTTTGCATAAAATCGGTCGTTTTCTTTGTCATACAGCAAACAATAATCTCTGTTTTTTGCATATCTTCCAAAAAGCAGCGGTTTTTTTACACCAAATTTTGTATAAGCCCTGTCCATCTGTATATGAAGCGCTTTTCTGCCTATTTGATGCGCATCATAACTTTGCACCATGTCCCAAAACGCTTCATTAAATGCGTTATCATCAATCGACAGCGACGGATATTTGGCATTTTTTTGTGTTTTTTTGAGTGATAAATACGCAATCATCGTCATTGCATATTCTAACTTCAACGCATCTTTAAAGGGCTGTACTCCAAAGCTGTTCAGCTCGTTTAAGATTGTTTTATCCAGTGTAGAAGTTAAGCGTTTTGATAGGCACGCACCGCCGCCTTTGATTTCTTCTTCTACTTGCGCAATGTTCTTTTGTGTATTTTTCAGCAAATAATCAAGTGCTTCGTTATATTGATTGATTGCACCATCCATAATCTGCTGTTTTGTTTTTGACGGCTTATGGATTTTACATACAATCGTTTTGATTACCATTTTTTGCTCCTTAGCAATATTCAAGTTCCACTTCTTTGCCCATCTTTCGCAAAGTTTGGGCAATGTCTTTTACCAATCTCAGCTTCAGGCTCAAATCAATCGGCAAATCTGGATTTTGGTGTGCAGGATTTAAGGCTCTTCCCACAATAAAGTGCGCACTTGTGCAATCCTCCAATAAAATCTTTGCAAGCTGAGAGCTGCCGTCTTTTTTACATAAATTTAAAATATCGCCCATCTCACCGCCCTCGGCAAGATATTTCTTCATGATTTCGTTTGTCTTTGAAAGCGTTACAACACCCTCTGTCACCAAGTCTATTCCCTCCATATATCCAATAGGCGGAACATCTTTATCCCGATAATCCAGTTTTACCTTAATGGGTTTGCCACACACTTTACTGACAATTTGAGAGGTCGTGCCTCCGCAAACAACTTTGATACCGCCCACATTTAGCAGCCGCTCTGCAATTTCCGTATCTCTTTTAGAATCAACAGGCGGTCCTACCATGATATGCGCAGGTCTTGCATCCCGCACCTTTGCCGTTACAAAAGTGGTATCATCTCCAGGTTTTTGCTCATACAGCGAATCACACGCCGACAGCATCAGCTTTGTCATCGCACGGGCAGGCATTTCTTTTTGATAGGCACGGCACGCATATTCGACAATATTTTCTCTTAGCCACCCAAAGTTTAAAAGCTGCCCCACCCCTGCGTGTACTGCACCGTCAGAAAACATCACGCACATATCATCACTTTTCATGACAAAATGGCTCTCCAAAATCTTTTTTTCGCCAATTTCTATTTCTGTTTTTTCTACAATCAATTCTTTTCCATTGCGTAAAATAATCGCTTGTGGGTTATCAAACTCCACCATATGCGCATTTCCATGTGAATCCAGCCGCAGAATTGTGAAAGTAGAATATGCCAGCCCACGCACTGCACACACAGGCAGCGTCGAGGCAATTGTTTCCACCGTTTCATAAATATCTGCACCTTCCGAAATCATCGTTGCCGCAATTTTGCTGGTAAGTGATGCCAGAATATTCGCCTTTACACCACTTCCTAAGCCATCTGCAAGTACAATCGTCACAAAATCGCCTTTGCGAATAATTTCGACTTTGTCGCCGCACAGCTCCTCGCCGTATTTATACAGACTTTCGGTGTTGCATTCAATAAATACGCTCATCTTCAGACTCCTGTATGTATTTTTTAAGATTCGTCAGTGCAAGCTTTGTTTCCGCAGTTGTTTCGCCCAGCAAACTTGCAATTTCTTGTGCCACACGCATCTGTTTGTTGATGACTTCCTGCGCCACACCAATTGTTTCCTCACGCATTTCGTTCATGCGCTTTTGCTGTGTTTCGTTTTCACTGATGTTTTTGATAAGCAATAAGTAAATCGAATTCTCCTTAATAAAAATGGTCGATTGTTTGACGGTAATATCTAAATCTTCATAAAATACCTTGCG
Organism: Christensenellaceae bacterium; assembly: GCA_036660175.1. Taxonomy (GTDB): domain Bacteria; phylum Bacillota; class Clostridia; order Christensenellales; family Christensenellaceae; genus Christensenella. The sequence goes on from JAVXBD010000003.1 coordinate 37,694, forward strand.
ATCATAAATATTCTCACCCGTATGCTGAACTTCTTCCATATCATCACAATCAATAATCATAGAAATCGGACGTCCAATATAATTCTTCTCGTTCAATTTAAACAAATCGCCCGCCATGGTATTAAATTCAAGCAGATTAAACTCATTATCCAAAATGATAATGGCATTTGGCGTGTTATCCATGACTACATTGGAAATACTCTCCGCTTTTTCACGCATATAGGGCAGGCACATTTTAATATCTGCTTTACCTTTGATAACCGCAATCGCCTTATCTCTGCATGTAGAATATCCACAGCCGCCACAATTTAAAATCTTATCCTCTGTCGTTTTTCCCATGCGATTAAAAATCTGCTGAATTTCTTCATCACTCGGTACTGCCCCCACGATAGAACGGTCATTATATCTTTGGTGCAGTGGGATTTTGACATCTTCTGTAAGCGGCATTTCGCACGCTGTTCTTGTTTTTACATATTGTATGGTCGCATCTTTTGAATGCAGATACGAAACCTTTTTAAGCCCTGGCCCGCCAAGACAGCTTCCTGCACACGCATTCATCTCTAAAAAATAATTGGTAATCTTTTCATCACGCATCGAATCTAAGATTTCCATACATCTGTCAAGCCCATCAATGGCAATACATTTGTAACTTTTACGGACATCTTTGTCAATTGTTTGGATAATGCCGCCTGGGACAGGGTATAAGCGGTTGATGGTCGCTTTTTGCTCACGCACTTCTGCATCCTGCTCGGTAAGATTAATTTGCTCTTGCGCAATCCACGTCAGAAGCTCGTCAAACATTAGCACTGCATTGATAGCACCACTGTTTGTAACATCTGCCGCTTCGTGCATTTTAGAGATGCACGGTCCAATAAACACCGTTTTAATACGGTTCCCATACACTTCCTTCATCATTTTACCATGTGCCGTCATAGGGGCAGATACAGGTGCTAAATATTTGATTAAGTCTGGATAGTACTTTTCTACAAGCAGTACAACCGTCGGACAGCACGTTGTAATGATGTTGTCCATCTCGTGTTTTTTCATTAATTCGCCAAAGTTTCGTGATACCTGTGCCGCACCAATGGACGTTTCCTCTACCCCTGCAAACCCTAATTTTTTAAGAGCCGCAGAGATCGTCGGAAATGTCGCCTCTGGATAACTGCTTGCAAAGGACGGCGCAACTGACGCATACACCCTCTCGCCGTTTTTGATGTAGCCTTTGACTTTATCAAGGTCGCTGTTGATTTGTTTTGCATTTTGAGGACACGCCAAAAAGCAATGTCCACACAAAATACACTCTTTTTCGGTAATTTCTGCCTGTTCATTTTTAAAGGCAATTGATTTTACAGGGCAAGTCCGAATACACTTATAGCAGTTTTTACAGTTTGCCTTTTGAAATTGTATGATACTCATCGCTTTTTGTTCATACCTTGCGGTATTTCTCCTTTTTTTGGTTTTAGTGGCTTTTGGCTTTAGAACAGATTGCATATCTTCCCTATACGATTGATACAAAACAAGTAAATTTACAAACCCGTCGATATTTCTGTGCATTTACATATTTACCGATATTCTGCATCGTTTCTGATAAAAAGAATGATCACTCGATAGCCGCATTCCCCTTTTTATAGTTTTGCCAAAACCTGCTTGTCAAAGAACTCCGCTACATTTCCTGTATTGACAGAAAAAACCTCTTCGCCTACTTTAACCGAAACCGCATTGGTGCATTGCCCTAAGCAAAATACACCTGTAAGCTCCACTTTGTCCCCAACTTTATGCTCTTCAATCAATTCTTGTAACTCACTGATGATGTTATAAGAACCTTTTAAGTGGCATGCGCTTCCAATACATACGTTGATAATCATCATTATTTTTCCCCTTTTTTATTATAATCCACATGCAAAAGTTCGTGGATTTTGTTTTGTAAGATTCCGCCGTATAGCCCCATCATAGCGGGATTTTCTTCCGAACGTTTAATCTGTGAAAGCTTGTCTGCGGCATAAAGACCGTCCGCTCTTTCCTGCTTGCCACGTTCTAATGTAAAGGGCTGTCCAGCACCTGCTATACACCCTCCTGGGCATGCCATCACTTCAATCAGATCATACTCTGCCTCACCGTTTTTGATTCTTTGAATCAATTTTTCTGCATTAGCAAGTCCGTTTACAACTGCAATCCGCACACGCTTATCCCCAAGCGGAATGCTCGCCTCCTTGATACCCTCCATGCCACGCACACCTGTAAAGGCAATGTTGTGCAGCATATGAATGCTTTTATCATCTATTACCCTGCGAATAACCGCCTCGGCTACACCGCCCGTTACACCAAAAATCACACCAGCACCAGAAGTAATACCAAAAGGCATATCTGTCGCTTCTGGATCAATATCCTCAAAAACAATACCACTTTGCTTAATCATACTTGCAAATTCTTGAGTGGTAATTACGCCGTCGGTATCACGTCCGCCATCCTCATACATAAACTCATCACGCACTTGTTCGTCTTTTTTTGCAGTACAAGGCATAATGGCAAACACCAATGTTTCTTTTCCATCGACCTCTGCCACCTGCTTAAAGTGTTCTTTAATCACCGCACTAAAAATCTGCATTGGCGACTTAGTGGTCGAAAGATTTTTTACAAAATCAGGATGCGTATTTTCTGCATATTTTACCCATGCAGGACAGCAGGAAGTAAACAGCGGCAATTCTTTGCCCTCTTTAAACTTCTTGACAAACTCTTTGGATTCTTCCATAACGGTTAAATCTGCACCCATTGTGGTATCGTATACCTCGTCCACGCCCATTTTTCTTAGCGCACCCACAATCTTTCCTGCCACATTTGTGCCGCTTTCAAGCCCAAATTCATCACCCAGTGCCACACGTACAGCAGGCGCAAACTGCACAATCACACGCTTTTTCTCATCGTTGATTGCATCCCAGAATTTCTGAGTACAGTTTCGAATCACGATTGCACCCGTTGGGCATACTGCTGCACACTGTCCGCAATTGACACAGTTGGTTTCTTTCAAAGGCTTGTTAAAGGCAGGCATCACCTGCATTTTTGAACCACGATATGCAAAATCAATCGCCCCAACATTTTGAATTTCGCTGCACATACGCACACAATCACCGCATAGAATACACTTGGAAGGATCTCTGATAATGGACAATGCAGATTCATCAACTGCCATTTCTTCTTTTGTGTTGTTAAACCGCACATCTGTAATACCAAACCGCACTGCAAGCTCTTGCAGTCTGCACTTGCCGTTTTTAGGACAGGTGGTGCAATCTCTGCAATGGCTCGCAAGCAGCAGCTCCAAAATCATTTTTCTGTGTTTTTGCAGCTGTGGTGTGTTTGTTTTAATTTTCATTTTGTTGCGTGGAGGTGTCGAGCAGGATGCCACAACGCCGCCCCATTCGTCCTCTACCACGCACATACGGCACGCACCATAAATAGACAATTCTGAATAATAACAGAACGTCGGTAGCTCTATGCCAGCTTTGCGAATTACCGCAAGGATATTTTTTTCATCGTCATAGTTGACGATATTTCCATCTATTATCATATGCTTTTTATCAGTCATCGCATTAATCCTCCTCTACTGCGCCAAAGCTGCATGCGTCAATACACGCTCCGCACTTGATGCACTTGCTTGTGTCGATTGTATATGGGTGCTTGATTTCACCACTAATTGCCCCCACTGGGCAAATCCGTGCGCATTTTGAGCAGCCTTTACATTTTTCTGCAAGAATGCGATATTGTTTCATTGCCTGACAGTTTTTCGTCGGACATTTTTTGTCTACAACATGTGCAATATACTCATCATGGAAATATTTCATCGTGCTGATAACAGGAAAGGGCGCTGTTTTTCCAAGACCGCACAATGCCGTTTTTGCAATGGTATCCGCCAGCTCCTGAAGTAAGTCAAGGTCTTCAAGCTCTCCTTTTCCAGCAACAATCCTCTCAAGAATCTCAAGCATACGCAACGTCCCCTCACGGCACGGCACGCATTTTCCACACGATTCGTTTTGCGTAAAATTCATAAAGAACCTTGCAACCTCGACCATGCACGTATCATCGTCCATCACCACAAGTCCGCCCGAACCAATCATAGCGCCTGCTTTTTTAAGCGAATCAAAATCAAGAGGCAAATCAAGATGCTCTTTTGTCAGACAGCCGCCAGATGGTCCGCCAATCTGCACCGCCTTAAAACCTTTTCCGTCCTTAACACCACCGCCAATATCAAAGATAATCTCACGCAAGGTTGTTCCCATTGGCACTTCAATAAGTCCTGTATTCACCACGTTTCCTGTCAGCGCAAAGGCTTTTGTCCCTGGACTGTTTTGCGTCCCAATAGATGTATACCATTTTGCGCCCTTCAAGATAATCAGCGGCACATTTGCATAAGTTTCTACATTGTTAAGCACCGTTGGTTTTGAAAAAAGCCCCTGCTCTACGGTTCTTGGCGGTTTTACCCTAGGCATTCCACGATTTCCCTCGATAGAGGCTGTAAGCGCACTGCCCTCGCCGCATACAAATGCTCCTGCTCCCTGATTTATTTTCAAATCAAAGTCAAACCCACTGCCTAAAATATTTTTGCCTAATAACCCTTGCGTGCGAGCCGCATCAATCGCAACTTGCAGACGTTTTACCGCCAGCGGATATTCTGCACGCACATAAACATAACCCTCATGCGCACCAGCAGCAATTCCTGCAATCATCATGCCTTCAATCATTCTGTGGGCATCGCCCTCCATGATGCTTCTGTCCATAAATGCACCAGGATCGCCCTCATCACCATTACATACCACATATTTTATAGGCTCTTTTTGTGCTGCAACCTGTTCCCATTTTCGTCCTGCTGGATACCCGCCGCCACCACGTCCACGCAGCCCAGCCTCTTTTACTTCGTTGACAATATCACTTGGCGTCATCTCAAATAATGCCTTTGCCACCGCATCATATCCGCCTTTTGCGATGTATTCTTCAATAGATTCCGTATCTGTCTGTCCACAATTAGAAAGCACAATACGTGTCTGTTTCTTATAGAAAGGAATGTCCTCTTGTACTGCATAGGATTTTCCATCTTGCTTCACAAGCAAACGCTCAATCGGTTCATCTCCAATCAAACTTTTTTGCACAATTTCTTCGCAGTCTTCCAGTTTTACTTTCACATAAAGCCACCCTTGCGGCTCAATTTTAAGCAACGGTCCCATCTCGCAAAAGCCATGACATCCACTTTTCTTAAAAGCGATTTCCTCATGAGGCTCTGCTTTTAATTCCACAGATACGGGAAGTCCCTGCTCTTTTGTTAGTTCAATCAACCGTGCATAAACTTCAAGCGATCCACCTGCAACACAGCCAGTACCCGCACACACCAACACTTTTTTATATTGTGCGTCCAGAGATTTCTTATAGATTTCTCTGTATTCTTTTAATTCCTCAGTATTTTTTATCATTGCCTACGCCTCCTTTAAGCTGTCAATCAGCGCACACGCTGTTTCGGGAGTCATTGCTGGGTATACCTTATCGTTGACAGTAAGCACAGGTGCTAAACCGCACGCACCAAGGCACGAAACCGTTTCAAGCGTAAACAACATATCTTCCGTTGTTTTTTTCTTTTCCGTCAAATTTAAGTTTTTACGCAAAGCGTCCAAAATCGGAATAGATTTTCTGACGTGGCATGCTGTACCATCACAAATTTTGATGACATATTTGCCCTTTGGCTCAAGTGAAAAATTTTCATAGAATGTAGCAATCGAAAAAATCTTTGCCTCGCCAACCTGAAGCTTTTTTGCAATATATTCCAGTGCTTCTTTTGGCAAATATCGGTACTGATGCTGTATTTCCTGAAGAATAGGGATAATCTCCGAGGGATTTCTGTTCTCGCAGATTTTGTCGAGTTCTTTTTTCATTACATCGTTTTGCAATTTGTTCTCCTCCTACATAGTAAAAAATATTGAAAAGTTTCCAAAAAAACTTTGTTAAAAAAATAACACTTTAGATATATTGTATCTGTTTTTTAGAATTTATTCAATGTTTAATATGGATTATTTTATAAATTTTTTATGAACTGTATTTTTAATATGGTTTTTTTGTAAATTTAGACTTTTTTATGCGTAACTCCTACCCACCGAAAATAGAGATGCCGCTTCTTTGACATCACTCATTTTAGATACCGTAGCACCGTACTCCTGCTTGCTTTTCTGTATAAACGTATAGCGTTCTTGATTCTTCAAGCCTCGTCTGATAAGAAAAGTGCAACCCATCGGCAGTCAAAAATCACTGCCGTCTTTAACCCTTCCATCTTCCACTGCTGTTTTTTACCATCAGCCCATGAGAAGTGCCATGACTGCTTTTTGGGCATGCAGTCTGTTTTCTGCCTCATCGAATATTTCATTGGCATGCGCCTCAAAAACTTCATTTGTGATTTCTTCTTCTCTGTGTGCAGGCAGACAATGCTGCACCATTGCGTCAGGCTTTGCGGCTGCCATCACATCACGGTTGATTTGCATACCAAAAAATGCCTTTTTGCGGGCTTCTGCCTCTGACTCCTGCCCCATAGATGCCCACACATCTGTCATCAGCACATCTGCGTCTTTTGCCGCTACCATTACGTCCTGTCCCATATGAAACCCTTTAAAGCTTTTGGCAAAAGCAAGTACACTTTCATCAGGCTCATATCCCTTTGGAACTGCACATGAAACGTCCATTCCGACTTTCAAGCAGCCTGTAATCAGTGAATTTGCCATGTTGTTTCCGTCACCGATATATGCCATCTTCAGCCCTTTAAAATCTTTTTTATATTCACGTATTGTCTGTAAATCGGCCAAAACCTGACACGGATGCGAAAAATCTGTCAGCCCGTTGATAATCGGAATACTGCCGTACTGCGCCAAATCTTCGACCTCTTTTTGCGCAAAAGTACGAATCATAATACCGTCTAAAAAGCGTGAAAGCACCCTTGCGGTGTCCTGCACAGGCTCTCCCCTGCCAATTTGTAAATCTGATGATGATAAAAACAGCGGATACCCTCCAAGCTGTACCATGCCGACTTCAAACGATACACGAGTACGTGTGGACGATTTTTGAAAAATCATGCCCAATGTTTTCCCCTTCAAAATCTGATGTTTCATCCCATTCTTTTGCTCTTTTTTAAGCTGATCTGCTAAGTCTAAAATTTCAATGATTTCGTCTTTTGAAAGATCCGACATTTTTAATAAATGTTTCATGCAAAAATTTCTCCTTGGTTGTTTTCTTATAATTATACATTATACTGAATAATTATGCAACTGCTGTGCAATCTTTTTTAAAACGCTCACCGCTTTGACGGCATCAAAAGTTCTGCTTGCTACCGTTCTGCTTCCTGCTCACAATAAGCACACCGATAAATGCCGTTTTTTTCGTCTGTCAGATTGAAAATATGCGGAAGCTCCTGCTCTACGGAGGTGATACACCGTGGATTTTTGCATTTCGTAATATTCACTACTTTTTTAGGCAGCGTAATGTTCATCTTTTTGATAATCTTGCTGTCATCAATGATATTTACTGTAATATTCTCATCAATGAACCCCAGCATATCAAGGTCTGTATCAATCTCGTTTTCGATTTTTATGATGTCCTTGCGCCCCATTTTGTTGCTTTTTACATTTTTGATGATTGCAACTGTGCAGTCAAGCTTATCAAGATTGAGATACTTATAAATCTCCATGCTTTTCCCTGCTTTTATGTGGTCAATCACCACACCTCTTGTAACACTGTCAATACTTAACATGGTACTGATACCTCCAACATCGTCATAATCAATGCCATACGGATATATTTTCCAAACAGCGCCTGCTGAAAATATACCGCACGTGGGTCTTTGTCAATTTCTACCGATATTTCGTTGACTCTGGGCAATGGATGCATCACAATCATATCGTCCTTTGCAAGATTCAGCTTTTCCATATTTAGGATATAGCTGTCACGCAGCCTTAAATAGTCCTCTTCATTAAAGAACCGCTCTCTTTGCACACGTGTCATATACAAAATATCAAGGTCGGCAATTGCATCTTCCAATCTTTCATACTGCACATAAGACACATTTTGGTTGTTCTTTAGTACATCTTCTTTTATATAACGGGGCAGTTTCAGCTCACATGGTGAAATCAGCACGAATTTTATGTTTTCGTATCTGGATAATGCACGAATCAGCGAATGTACCGTTCTTCCAAATTTTAAATCTCCGCATAAACCAATTGTCAAATGATTCAGCTTTCCTTTGAGTGTTTTGATGGTAAATAAATCCGTCAATGTTTGTGTCGGATGCTGATGTCCGCCATCTCCTGCATTGATAATAGGAATATGCGCATTTGAAGCCGCTACAAGTGCCGAGCCTTCCTTTGGGTGACGCATCGCAATGATGTCTGCGTAGCACTCCACCGTACGTACCGTGTCTGCAACGCTCTCGCCTTTTGCCGCCGAACTATTGTCTGCACCTGCAAACCCGATAACATTTCCCCCAAGTTCCATCATCGCCGCCTCAAAGCTTAATCTCGTACGGGTTGATGGCTCAAAAAAAAGCGTCGCCAATTTTTTATATTTGCACACTTCCCGATACTTCTGCGGATTGTCCATAATGCTTTTTGCCAGCTCAATCAGCTCATCAATTTGATGTGCCGAAATATCCATTGGATCTAATAATTTTTTCATAAATATCTCCCTTTTGATGTATAAAAAAACGCCTTGAAAGGCGTAACTATTGCGTATATGCAAACCTTATCAGCCTCTCAGTACTAATTTAAAGGTTCCCTAATTCCTTATTTATTTTACTACACAATGCTTTTTATATCAATAGCGTTTTTATTTTAATTGGCAGTCTTTTATAAGATTTTTTACACAAAACCATAAAAACTTACCAATCATTATGTTTATACAGATAAAAAAAAACTGATTAATAATAAATGAAATCAAACAAAGTGGAGTTCTATATTGCGTGTATGGGTGATTGCCTCTGCATAAATATCAGTTTTACCTGCTAAAACATCATGAAGAAGGTGCAAAATATTGGTTATTAACGGTGAATCTGAACGCATTATTGATGTGCGTGATCACGATAAGTACAATTTATTTCATATAGAAGGTGCAGAAAACATTCCATTTAATCTGCTGGAAAAATGTGCCTTTGAAGTATTAGACGACAAATATGCCATGATTTATATTTACTGTGATACGGGGTTGTTGAGTGCCAAAGCCGCTGAGCTATTGAACGATATGGGATATTACAACATCTTTGATTTTGGCAGAATGGACAAATTTAACGCAGAACAGGATAATTAATTTATCAAAAAACCGCCCAATATGGACGGCTCTTAATTTTTGGCTCTATTTACTTTGCAAGCTCGATTTTCGTTTTAAGCGAAGCACCAAAGGTGCGAATGCGGCTTTTTCTCCCGCATTTTTTATGATGTGCAGACACACACATCAT
>JAVXBD010000004.1:0-42937 GCA_036660175.1 Christensenellaceae bacterium
TAAACCCTGCTGCCTCTGTTCTCTTTTCTTTACATTTTGTGTATTTTATTACCCAAACATTTAACTTAGAACTATTTCCCTTAGAATCTAAATCGTCTTAATAGATCTTTTTTGTAACTTTTTTCGGCAAAAATCATCATGCCTACAAAAGTCAGTGTTGCATATAAAGCCGTTATCGCACTGACAATCAGCTGTGTTGAAACACCAGTAGAATACAGCGTCATAGGTGCGCCGCCCAGAATAATCACCGCAAAAATATACATGACATATTCATTCCACATCAGCTTTTTTGTAAAAACGAGGTAAGTTATCAAAAAGATATGTGCGATTATCACGAATGGTATTACATAGTTCACAGACCAATGCGTAAATCCTGCATTTAAGTCAAACACAAACAACATCAGCGACATCATAAATGCCTGAAACAACACCTTTAATCCGCCGAATATTTTTGACTTGATCGTGTTTTGCACAAGCACCCACATATATACAATCGGTGCGGCTACCGTCAAGAACCACAAATTTCTTGTATATCGAATGGTCAATAAATTAATCAATGCACACACACCAATAAAAATCAGTAATGCACTGCCTACTTTATAGGCTGTATAGCTCTTTTTATTTGGTTTTTCTGAATGATCATATTGAGGATAGGTGTTTTCACACGCTCCTTCGTTTAAAACACGGTGGCATAGCGGACACCGCTGCAAGTTTTCATCTACTTTTACGTTGCAATATTCGCATCTATTCATAGCTGCATACCCCAATCATTTGAGTATAGTTCTACATCAACACCTGTTTGGCTTGTCAAATACCCAAAGAAAAATTTAATAATATCTGTTTCAATTATAGACCTAATAAATGTAATTGTCATCTTATTTTCTAAAGAACACACACAGCAGTTTACCGGACTTCGTTCCGTCGGATAAATAATGGTTTCAATCCTATCAATATGCGCATTTACCGATTTTGGCATTTGAATAGCACCGACATTAGAAAGACTCATCGTCTTAATATTCTCTCCAAAATAGGCGAATACGAATTTTGTACCCGCATTACGCAAAAATCTTGGCGCTTTTTTTACAATTGGATTATGCGTAACATTTAAGCTTTCCGCCATTGCAAGCTCCAACTTTTCTTTTGTTGTTTTTTCTCTGACTTGCTTTGCAACTTCTGCCAAAATATCTTCAAATTTCATGTTCTGAACAGGCTTAACAGAGATATTTACAATACAAAAGAAGTTTCGAATCGTCTTTGTCGGAAATAACCCCCGTAAATTTGCTGGAACAGAAATCACAATTGGTTCTGTATCAATGCCATCTCTCACGCACTTTAAATAAATGGAATAAATTAATGCAGCACTCAGATATTCCGTAATGGTTACCTTCATTTTTTTGCATAATGCTTTTAATGCAGATACATCCACTATGCCATGTATCACATTATGCCCATAAGGTTCAAAGCTTGTGCCTTTGATACGAAATGCCTCTTTTAGCTTTGGCATTTTTGTTTTAAGCGCACGGTAATACTCTTCAAATCCATCATTTAATTCCTGCTCGTCGATTTTATCTTCGGGCAAAAGAATCAATCCATCGGGTGTAACATGTTCACCTAACATACGTAAATATTGATAGAGTAGCGACTTTAAAAACTCGATTGCGCCCACACCATCTGTAATTGCATGGAAAATCTCAACCGATATTCTATTTTTATAATATAATATTTGGAAATAATAATCATTATTTTTTTCTGGTTCTATCAAATCACATGGATACTCTGTTTCCTGTTTTACAACAATCGGCTTATCATTCGGCTCAAAATAATCATCAAATGCGTCATATTTGTATGCCACCTTAAGCATAGGGAAACGTACCATCACCGCATTTGCCGCACGCTCCAGCACCTCTGGCACAACCTCATAAAACAACACCGCTGATACACGATAAATAGATGTATTTGTTTTTCTTGTAACTGCTGGAAATATTGTAGCAGCCGTATCCAACTTATATGCCATAGCACTCCTGTGGTCTGATTTATTTTTTCGCTACACTTATTATACCAAAATTAACGCAAATAGATATAATAATTTTTACTTTCGGTCTGTTTTTATGACACACGTTTTAAATCAAAATCACTCGACGTCGTATCCACCTTTATTTTTATCATTCCATTTTTATAGACAGCCGCTCCAAAATCGTTATCCATATCCCCTGATATAGATTCAAAATCAACCGTAAATCCGTCATTCTCGGGCAGAGAAATCTGTACTGTTCCCGATATACTGTTCATATCTATTTTGTTCAGCAAAGACGCATCTTTCACTTGTGCTTCAATCTCTCCGCTTGTCGATTCTATGTCTATGTCCATAGGATTTTTTATGTCAATATCAATGTTTCCCGATACAGCATTGGCTTTTACTTCACGTACATCACCGCTCAAAAATATACCGCCCGATACGCTGTCTGCTTCCATCATCTCCACCACTGCATCTTTTACCGCAATATCTCCCGACATGGTTTCGCATTTCAGGTTTTCTCCTGTACTTTTCAAAGCAGTAATTGTACCAGATGTGCTGTTCGCTTCAATGTTCTTTCCGCCGATAAGCGATATGCTGCCCGACATAGTATTTATTTTTACTTGTGACTGTATGCCGACCTCCGCCTGTACCGTTCCAGACTGCGTGCCAATCACCAGCTCTCCTTCAAAATCGGCAGGAAGTGTAACTGTAACCTGCATTTTTGGCGTATTCCACGCTATCCACTGGTTTTTAAGTCCGCTTATGCTCTCAATTGTTCCGTTTGCAATGCCATTTTTCACGAGATGTTTTTCTTCCAATTTTCTGTCGCTTGTCTGCACAATTTTGATGCTCTTTTCGCTACCTTTGACTACCTTTATATCCTCGCTTGCATAATCAAGGGATATTTTTTTGATGCCCGCCCTGTCCGTTTCAAATTCTGTCACTATCTGTGCATCGGCAGGCAGTTGTGTGCCGCCAAAAGAAAAACGCATGCCCGAAAATTTTTCCCACATTCCGCCTCCATAGCCAATTCCCCATATCATGACGACAATCAATACAGCCACTATTATTATTAATATTGTCGTCTTTACCGCTGTTTTTGTATTTTTCATAACTGTATCCTCGCTTAATTATTGTACATATTTCTAATTATTTTTCGTATCAGTCCACCAATAACAAAGAGTATCCATGTGATATACCATGCACCCGTCAAAAAGCTAACAAGCAGATACACAACCAACACAATCGGCCATATAAACAAAAAATATGTTTGCTTATTCATCATTTTCCGATGTTCATTTTAATGATTCCTTGAATTGCCGCACCAATGATAAAAATAACCCAAGTAATATACCATGCACCTGTCACAAAGCTAATAATAAAATAAAGTGCGATAATCAGCGGCCACAAAATTGCCCCATAGGCTTCCTCTTTTGCGTGTTTGCTTTTGTTTTGTTCTTTCCATTCTTTAAATTCTTCCACCATGGTATCGTCCATTTTTTCATATTTCGGGCGCATATTATTGTTGTATACAATCAATGCCGTTGCAACCGCAATCAGCCCAAGCATAACAGTTAGCCCAATAATCGGCTGGCCAGCAACACCCAAAACAATAATCGCAATTGGTGATAAGATGTACAGCATCACTGCAATAGCAGTGTTTTTTGCAAACTTTTTACGCTGTGCCTCGCTTACCATTGGAACGGCATCTGTCGGTTCTTCCAATCCGCCCAAAAGCTCGCTCACATCTCCCACACTGCGTTTTACAATTACGTATGCTTCTTCTGGTGATGCACCGCTTTTTATCAAATCGTCATATTTATCTCTTAAATTCGTATAGATTTCTTCACGCAGCTCCAGTGCTTTTTTCGTCTTTGGTGCATCCGCAAACAACTCTTCCACATATTTACGTAATTTTTGCTCCATTTCAAATACCTCTCCGATTATATTAAGCTGTCAATCAGCTTTTTGGTCCTTGTCCAGTCCTCTTTATTTTTTTCGTATAACGCCTTGCCAAGAATCGTAATTTTATAGTATCTCCGCCTTGCACCCGTTGTTTCATCGCCCCAATACGACTCAATCATTCCACCATTCTCTAACCGTCGAAATGCAGAGTATAGCGTTGCCTCTTTTAGTTCGTACTCGTTATTTGTCGTTTCCTGAATGCTTTTGTTGATTTCGTATCCATAGCTGTCTTTTTTCATAAGCTGTGCCAATATGATAGTTTCTGTGTGTCCTCTAACCAAATCCGATGTTAATGACATGGTTCATTCCTCCTCATACAGTATCTCTATTTTCAATTTATATTTTAATACTATATACCTCGCCTGTCAATGTATATTTTTTAATAAAACTTTTTTATTTTCGTCTTGACAGAATTTTTTTATTCCGTTATGATTAAGCATACCGGACTCGAACCAATGCGCCTGAAACAAAGTCTTTTTGCAGGGCAAGGCAGTCGAGCGACGCTTAGCCATAGTTAAGGCGAGTGAGGGTAACACAGCCATGCGGAAAAATCCTGTTTGAAAACCGTATCGTTCGAATCCTTATGCTTAAGCGTATTAGATACAAATCTGTGCGGCAATGCGCCTACGCTTGCTGCGCCAATTGATACAGGAATGATTCGTGATACCCATATATGGTTATATAAAGAAAACTGTTTTAGGAGTAAAAATAATGCGAAAAAACAAACCAATAGAAGAAGTACTAACAGAAAGTGAAAAACAACAGGAAGCAAATGAATTTCCATCATGGAAAAAAAAGACATTTCTTTTTTTATCAGGACAGACGATTTCGCTGTTCGGTTCTTCGCTTGTCCAATTTGCGATTATCTGGTACATCACTTTAACCACCCAATCGGGTGCAATGATGACAATTTCTACGGTTTGCGGTTTTGCTCCGCAAGTGCTTATTTCTATATTCTCAGGTGTATGGGCAGATCGCTATAACCGGAAAAAGCTGATTATCGGGGCTGATGCACTTGTTGCAATCTCAACACTTATTTTGGCACTCTTTTTCTTTTCAGGACACAACAACTTTATTATGATTTTTTTGGTGTCTGCTATTCGTTCTGTTGGCACAGGCATTCAGACTCCTGCGGTCAACGCACTGCTTCCACAGATTGTACCTCCTGCCAGACTGACACGCATCGGCGGCATCAACAACAGTTTAATGTCTATTATGTTCCTGCTCTCACCAGCTGTTGGCGGTGCAATACTTTCCTTTGCAAGTTTTGAATATACCCTGCTGATTGATGTTGGCACAGCCGCCATCGCCATCACCATTATGGCAATTTTAAAAGTTCCGCTACACAAAAAAGCCATGCAAAAACAAACCACAGGCTATTTTGATGATTTAAAGGCGGGCATCAAATATGCTACAAGTACAAAGTTTTTCCGTGCTTATTTTATATTTATGGCTGCATTTTTCTTTATGGTAGTGCCTGCGGCACAGCTGACACCGCTTATGGTAACACGTGTCTTTGGTGCAGAAGTATGGCGCTTAAGTCTTGTAGAAGTGATGTTCTCTATTGGCAGCGTTGTAGGCGGCATCGCCATTTCTGCGTGGGGCGGCTTTGCAAACCGTACACGAACCATCGCACTTGCATGTGTCTGCTTTGGAGTACTGACTGCTTTGCTCGGCTTTATGACGGGCTTTATCGGATTTTTAATCGTGACCTGCATCACAGGTCTTTCTATGCCGCTTTTTTCCACACCTGCCATGGTGCTTTTACAAGAGCAAGTGCCGCAGGATATGCAGGGCCGCATTTTTGGATTGATGCAGATTGTTATGACCACAGCATTGCCAGTGGGTATGTTGTTTTTTGGTCCTCTTGCAGATGTTGTAAAAATCCAATATTTATTTATTATCACCGGTATCGTCATGGCACTGCTTGGTATTGCAGTATTTCGCAACAAACACTTTAAACATGGATTAATTACGGAATAATCCGTTTTTTTAGGACATAAAAAAGATGCAGGCAAACGCTTACATCTTTTTTTAAAATTAAAAGCCGCACACCACATTTCGAGCTTTCACTCATATGAGGAATTCAAACAACCAACTCAAGACAGGCACGCCTGCGGCACACACAGCAAATCGCTTACTGCTGCTTCCGTCAGGACCTGACAGGGTTCACAACGCTATGTTGCACAGGACCCATCTCTCAACGCTCGTACGCTTGCTCCGTCCATATCAGCAAAACCCTAGATGTGGAATTCAATCCTGCTATAGCGGCTTGCAGGTTACAGGGCACCGCTATCTCCCCATCTAGTACGGCAAACTATATAACATTTTACTACTGATGATTTTAAAGTCCAATCAAAATCAGTATAAAAGCTATTATACCTTCTTTATGTCCGTTTGACAACCATTATTTCATCACGCATTCTTCTCTGCCTGCACCCACGCCAATCATCACCACTGGAATACCTGTACGGTTTTCGATAAACTCCACATATTTTTTAGCCGCTGCTGGAAGCTTATCATATTCTCTGATTTGTGAAAGTTCATCTGTCCAGCCCTCAAACTCTTGATAGATTGGCTTTGCTTTCGCAAGTGTTTCGAGCGATGCAGGATATGTATTCACCACTTTTCCATCAATTTCATACCCTGTGCATACGCAAACTTTTTCAAATCCACCCAGCGTATCCATGCGTGACAATGCCCAGCCCGTAATTCCGCTTGTTTTTGCAGCAAAATCTACAATCACCAAATCCAGCCAGCCACACCGCCGTGGTCTGCCAGTTGTCGTACCAAACTCTTGCCCTTTTTGGCGAATTGCCTCACCCATATCATCTAAAAGTTCTGTCACAAAAGGTCCTTCGCCCACACGTGTTGTATATGCCTTTACCACGCCTATCACCTGCGTAATTGCCTGCGGTCCAATGCCTGCACCTGCGCATACACCTCCCGTATTTGGGTGGGAAGACGTCACATATGGATATGTCCCAAAATCAATATCAAGAAGCATTCCCTGTGCACCCTCAAAGAGCAAAGTTTTGCCATTTTTATGATAATCGTTTATCAAAGTCACCGTATCACAAATATATTTTTCAAAATATTGTGCGTGCTGTCTGTATTCTTCTAAAATCTCTTCGTAATCAAGCGGTGTTCCGCCATAAATCTTGGTGATAATTTCGTTTTTATCGTCTACCATCTTTTTCAGTTTTTTAGGAAAGCTCTGCACGTCCAGCATATCGCACATGCGCAGCCCGATACGGCTGATTTTATCCGCATAGCACGGACCAATCCCCTTACCCGTCGTGCCAATTTTAAACTCGCCGAGTTTTTGCTCGTTTAGCTCATCAAGCACCCTATGATAAGGCATCACCATATGCGCCCTGTCACTGATATAAAGATTCTCTACAGATACCCCACGCTGTGCAAGATACTCAATTTCTTCTCTTAATGCAGCAGGATCAATCACCACACCGTTTGCAATGATACATGCCTTTCCTGACGAAAGGATTCCTGATGGAACCAAATGCAGCTTATAGGTAACACCCTTTGCCACCACCGTATGCCCTGCATTGTTGCCGCCCTGATACCGCACCACTGCGTCTGCTTTTGCCGCAAGATAATCAACAAATCTGCCCTTTCCTTCATCTCCCCATTGCGCCCCAAAAACCACAATTCCTGCCATAATTATTTACTCCTTTATCTATTCATAAAATAGCCCATAAAAAAAGATATTGCTATGCAAGATAATCTCCCCCATTTCAATATCCTATTTTATTTTACCAAAAAATGTATAGATTCGTCAACAAAAAACATTTCCCACTGTTTTATTTTAATTGTTCATATGCCCAAGCCGCAATTTGGCTGCATTGCTCGTCCTCTCTTAATGCCGCAATCACGTCTATTGCGGGTGTATATCTGGTATTCACCGCATAAATCATTGCCTGATTCACCAAAATCCTGCGTTTTGCATAATTACTGCCAATCAGCGTTTTTAGTTCTTTGGTATATTTATTTTGTAAAAGCCCTATCAAATCAAACGAAATAGTCTGTCCAAACCCCTTCGGATTTTGTGGACAGGCAGCCTGACACCGCTCACATCCCATCAGCTGATAAATATTATGACGATATACAGGCGGTATCACAGCCTCGTTGGTATGCTCTCTGGCACATTTTGCACGCACAAAAAAGTTTTTGGTGATTGCGTCCGTTTGGCATGCTGCAATACAGTTTCCACACACCTCGCATTTTGAAACAGCAGGCTCATATCTCTGCACAGGCAAAGTCTGCTTTATTTCAATTGCTTGTATATTGACATACGAACCGAATTTTTCATGATAATATAAAGAATTTAAGCCGATAAATCCACCACACGCAACACCTAAAGCCTTAACATCATGCCCTTGATATTCACATGCAGCAATACCGCCCTCACAAAGCTCTCGTATCAATTCCTTTGCCGCCATATGTGCGTGCTGTGAGGTGATATAATAATTGGAAACACTCATCTTGCCATATTCTGCTTTTTTTGCAGGTAAATACGCAAAAAACAACAATGCAATGCACGCATCGCCTTTGTTTAGAAACCGTATATCGTCCGCCTTATATTGTTTGGCTTTTTTTATAATTTCTTGTATCATCGTATCCTGCCATTCTTGTGTTACATATGAAATCTCTTTTTCATTTCCAGTTTAAAATATCTCAGTGCAAATCTGCAAATTCCTAAGATTGTGATGCCGCTTGCAAAGGTCGATAAAAACGTTGGAAAAAACGCATGCGACACACCCGTCACATAAAAAATCAGCGGAATAAATCCAAGTGCCACAAACAAGATGGCATATAATAAATTCCCACGCCAGTATGATTTATGAAAATAGGAGTAACTATCCATGTAGGCAATGCCAATGCCCAGCACCAACGGCAAAATGTAATTGTATGACCAGCCTGTGCCGCCGCTTACAAAATCAAATGCCATAAACATACCCACCAGCGCAAGCATTTGAATCAGCACTTTGATGCCCACAAACCGTGTAGAAAAAATCGTCAGTTTCACAAGCACCCACGCATATAGCACAGGCGCACTCGCCGCCAAAAACCACGGAATCCCGTTCCACGTCAGTACATTGATGACAACGCACAGCCCAATAATCAGAAATGTCCCCAACGCCAAATAGTCCAGTGTCAAATTTTTTCTGTCGATATACTTTTTGTGCGTCACATCTGGATACATCTCGTTTTGCACAGGAGTATCTGTCAATTTTTTAGAGCAAAGCGGGCAATGTTCCAAGCACTCATCCACAAATACGTTGCAGTCTTTGCAGTAATTCATTTTGTCACACTCCATTCGTTTCCTCTCATTTCAACCTTCATCTTGAGTTCTTTTGAAAAATGCTCAAAAAAATAACGAATAATTTCTGTTTGCTCAATCCCTCGTGCAAAGGTCATTACCATCTTATCCTCATAAGACACCAAAACACAATTGATTGGATTTAGCTCGCTTACGCCCAATGTATAATACACCTGCTTAATGCGTCTGCGCATGGTTTCTGGAAATTGTGCAGTACGCAAATTTGACAGCACTAACGTATAGCACCCCTCGCCATACACTTTATAGGTATTGGAAACCACTATATTTTTTACAAAAAGCGGTGTCATGCGTATGAAAGGATTTTTTTCATACTGCACATTTTTATTGATTGCCGCCGATATTTTTTCTTTGGAAAGTCCGTCTTTTAATTGGGCTGCCACACTTTTCAGTATTTCATCAAACTCAATTTTCCCGTTGATTTCTACACCGATATTGGCATATGACATAAAATTTCGCAAGGTATGTGACGGAAACATATTACGCAAATCGACAGGTACAGAAACAATCACAGGTCTTTTATCCTTGCGATATTCCAGTCCCTGTTGTTTTGCAATGCAGCAAATCAGCAATGCTGACACATATGCCGTAACTGTTACGCCCTTTTTTTTGACGTGTGCCAAAAACTCTTTTAAATCTATGATGCCATGCGTGACAAAAATCGCCTCTTGCTCGTTTGGTGTTCCCATCACGTGATAGGCTTGAGGCTGCTTTAATTTGCGTGCATCTCCGCTCTCGTCATAATACGTAACAAAGCTGTTATCCAGCTCGTCTGCACCAATTTTCCCCTGCGAATCTAACACCATTCCTTCGCTGTCCATGTCATATCCACACAGCTCAAAATACTCATACATCAATGTCTTTAAAAATTCAATCGCTCCTGCACCGTCTGCAAGACCGTGAAAGCATTCCATCATCACATTTTTCTTATAGTAGGTTACATTAAATAAAAAACCATTGTTGATAAAATCTTTCAGACGCTTACATGGAAATCCACTGTCCTCTTTTACAATAGGCAGTGCATCATTAGGCTCTAAATAATACCAAAACATACCCCGCTTAAGCGTTGCCGCAAAAGTTGGAAATCGTGGCATTATTTTTACCAATGCTTGCTGTAATAATTCTTTGTTGACCTCTTCATAAAGCTCTAAAGCAAGCCGAAAAGTCGCATTGTTATGCGTTTGTGATATGGACGGATAAAGTTTTGCCGCTGTATCCAGCCGATACCAGTTTTTATTTTCTTCTGTTGACATACACACACCTTAAAAGAGAACATCCTATGCAAATCGCATAAAGGCGACCCTATACGGCCGCCCAAAAACAATTCATAGATGATAAAGGCACATCTGTATCACTTGCACCTCTAAAACCTCGAAAATGACCGTTTTATAAGTGACAAAATGTTTAGAACAGCCGCACTTTTGATTTTTCGAGCAAGTACAGACACAAATATACTTCCAGCACTTTAAAATCTGCATTCATAAAATAAAAGACAATGTTCACTGCTCTATATGCTTTTATTTGGTACCGAACAACCGATCCCCTGCATCTCCTAAACCCGGAACAATAAAAGCATGGTCATTCAGACCGCTGTCCACCGCCGCAACATAAACATCAACATCAGGATGCGCTTTTGTAACCGCCTCAATACCCTCTGGAGTAGAAACGATGCACACCAATTTGATATTGTTGCAACCACGTTTTTTGATTTGTGTAATCGCATCTGTTGCACTTCCGCCCGTTGCAAGCATAGGATCTAAAATGATCAATTCCCGCTCTTGTGCATCAATGGGAAGTTTGCAGTAGTATTCCACAGACTGAAGCGTTTCTGGATCTCTATAAAGTCCAATATGCCCAACTTTTGCGCTTGGTATCAGATTTAAAACACCTTCAACCATGCCCAGCCCTGCACGCAAAATCGGCACAATTCCCAATGTTTTTCCAGAAATCACCTTCGTTTTTGCCTTGGTGATGGGTGTTTCCACCTCAATCTCACGCAGCGGCAAATCTCTTGTCACTTCGTATACCATCAGCATTGCAATCTCTTTTACCAGTTCCCTAAATTCTTTCACACCCGTATTTTTGTTTCTGATTAGCGAAACCTTGTGTTGTAGCAACGGATGATCCAATATATGTGCTTTTCCCATTTTCTTCCTCCGAATGATTTGTTATTTTGTAAATTGTTTTTCGATTTCTGTAATTTTATCAATTCTTCTTTGATGACGCTCGTCCCCGCTAAAAGATGTACGAATAAAAGTGTCCACAATATCCACCGCAAGCCCAGCACCCAAAACTCTTGCACCCATTGCAATAATATTCGCATCGTTATGCTCACGTGTTGCGTGTGCTGTAAAGGTATCAGATACCACTGCACAGCGTATGCCAGGTACTTTATTTGCCGCAATCGACATGCCAATACCCGTTCCGCAAATCAAAATACCCAACTGCGCCTCGTCATTTTTAATACAATTTGCGACTGGATACGCATAATCAGAATAATCCACAGAGTTTGCATCATTTGTGCCAAAATCTATCACTTCATGCCCATTTTCCTTAAGATAATCTACAATTTCCTGTTTAAGAACAAATCCACCATGATCACACCCAAAAGCAATTTTCATCGTTACACTTCCTTATCATTTGTACTATCTAAAATTATACAACAATCATAAAAAAAGGACAACAACCAATTGGCGTGTCCTTTCGCATCTTTTTAATTTTCGGTCAGTTTTTCAAGCTGCAGCACAAGCATCTCTGTCGCTTCTTGTAATTGCTCAGTACACTGTCGATATTCGTCTATATCTTCTCCATAAGGATCCATAATATCATATGAATAATCTGCTGGCTCGCCAATTGTGCCTTGTGCATATCCAACAAGCGTATGCATTTTTTCTGTTTGATCGGGGGCAATAACCTCCATGTGTTCTAATTGTTCTTTACCCATTGCAAGGATAATATCCGCCCACTCTGCAAGCTCAGGCGTAAACTGCTGTGCCCTGTGCTTGTCAAGCGAAAGCTCTAATTCTTCCATCATGCTTTTTGCTTTAGGTGTTGCTTCTTCACCCTCGCACACAAAAGTACCTGCCGATTTTGTTTTGACTTCTCCATGAAGGCTTCTACTTCGATCCACCGCATCGTCCATCAGCGCCTCTGCTATTGGACTTCTGCACGTATTTCCCGTACAAACAAACAATATGTTAATCAATTTTTTCCTCCTTGACGGTAATCACTTGATTCCCCGCCGCTTTTATAATCCTGTTTTTTACTGCAAGCCCCATTTTCTCCTGCATATGAAATAAAATAATGTCAATCTTTAACTCGTCTGCGTCCCGCAAAGTTGTAAATAATGCCGCTGCCGCCTGTTTTGCATTTTTTCCAATTACCGCAACGTTACACTGTGCATATTGTGCGGCACATTCCTCTAAGCATACCACCTCTGCACTTTTCCCTTTTGCTCTATATAAATCATACATGCACTTGATACTTTTTTCAACCTCTATTTTATCTCCATCAAAAACAATCACCTGTGCATTTGGGCTGTAGTGTTTATATTTCATGCCTGGTGCGCTTGGTTGGGCATCTTTTTTTAATAATTGCCCGCTTATGATGGACGAATGCAGCCGCACCGCACCCACTACTTTTTCCATCATCTCTATCGTAATATCGCCTGGACGCAGTATCACAGGGACTTCACCCGTCACATCAACCACAGTAGACTCTACCCCTACCTCGCATATGCCGCCATCAATAATCAGCGGCACACGGCCGCACAAGTCCTCATATGCGTGTTTTGCCTGTGTGGGGCTTGGTTTTCCAGAAGTGTTTGCACTTGGCGCCGCTATGGGCTGCCCCGATTTTCTGATGATTTCTCGTGCAATTTCGTTTTTTGGCATACGCACCGCAATGGTTTTAAGCCCTGCGCTGACGTTATTTGGAATGCAGTCCATTTTTTCAAAAATAATGCTCAGCGGTCCTGGCCAAAAAGCGTCCATGAGTTTTTGTGCTTTTTCATTCACATTCTTCACAATTTCGTCAAGCTGTGAAACATCTGCAATATGCACAATCAAAGGATTATCCTGCGGTCTTCCCTTGGCGATAAAAATTTTATCGACTGCTGCGCTGTTTTTTGCATCTGCACCCAGTCCATACACCGTTTCTGTCGGAAATACGACAATTCCGCCGTTTTTTATTTCCTGTGCCGCCGCCTCAATTGCACCTTTCTTATCTCTGGCTGCAAAAATTGTTTTTGTTGCGTACTCCATTGCTTTATGCCTGCAACTTTTTCTGACGTTCGTCCATAATCAGCCCATCAATCATCTCGTCCATATCTCCATCCAAAAACGCTTCCAGTTTATAAAGCGTCATGCTGATTCTGTGGTCGGTCACCCTGCCCTGCGGAAAGTTGTACGTACGAATACGCTCACTTCTATCTCCGCTACCCACTTGATTCTTACGATTTTGCGAAAGTTCATCATCTGCCGCACCTTTATATAAATCATATAACCGAGATGCCAAAACTTTCATCGCTTTTGCCTTGTTTTTAATTTGTGATTTTTCGTCCTGACACGACACCACAAGCCCTGTCGGAATATGCGTAATACGCACTGCGCTGTCTGTTGTATTAACACTCTGTCCGCCATTTCCGCTCGAGCGAAATACATCTACACGAATGTCATTCTGGCTAAGATTGATTTCTACCTCATCCGCCTCTGGCAGCACTGCCACCGTTGCCGCCGAGGTATGAATACGCCCAGATGATTCTGTATCAGGCACACGCTGTACACGATGTACACCGCTTTCGTATTTTAAACGGGAATACACACCCTTGCCCGAAATCAGCAGTATCATTTCTTTAACGCCGCCAAGCTCCGTCACATTAGAGGACATCACCTCCACCGTAAAGTGATTGCGCTCTGCAAAGCGGCTGTACATACGAAATAGACTTCCGCCAAACAGCGCCGCTTCCTCGCCGCCTGTGCCTGCACGTATCTCCAAAATAACATTTTTATCATCATTTTTATCTTTTGGAATGAGCAGTAGCTTAATCTCCACTTCCAATTCGTCTTTTTCTTTTTCCAGTTCGTTTAATTCTTCTTTGGCAAGCGCCACAAAATCCGCATCTTTTTCATGCTCAATAATATCTTTATTTTGTGCAATATGATCCAAAATCACCACGTATTTGTCATATGCCATAACGGAATCAGAAAGTGCCGAATGCTCCATTGAGTAATTTTTAAAAAGCTCTTGATTTGTAATAATCTCTGGCTTTGAAAGCTCAGCAGACAATAAATCGTATCGATCTTTAATTGTTTTTAGTTTATCTAACATATTTTTCCCCTGTCAAAAATCTTGGCCTATTTGCCATATCAAAACCACTTCTTATCTTATCAAATCCAGCGGATTTTAGCAAATCAAATACACGATTTTGCTGTGTATTTCCGATTTCTAAAACTATTGCGCCGCCATCATTTAAATAGTCCATTGCTTGTGCAATAATCTTCTCATAAAATTCGTATCCCTCACATTGTGCCAAAAGTGCATTTTGCGGCTCAAACGCCCGTACCTGTATATCAAGCTGCGCATATTCCAAAGCACTGATATAGGGCGGATTTGTCACAATCATATCCACTTTTTCATGAATGCTCTCAAACAAGTCTGTTTGTATCAATTCTACGTTTTTGATATATGCTTGTGCATTTTTTTGGGCAACTTCCAATGCTTCACCACTCACGTCTGCCAAACACAATTTTTCTATTTCACTCTCCAAAAAGAGTGTGATACCCATGCACCCGCTTCCGCAGCACAAATCCAGTGCCGTTTGATAGTGCTTTTGTTTGGCAAGCTCCACCGCCGCCTGCACCACTGTTTCCGTATCATATCGTGGAATCAGCACACGCTCGTCCACATAAAACGACCGTCCATAAAAATATTTTTGGTGTATCACATATGCAAGCGGCACCTCTTTGTTTTCGTCAATTTTACAAAGAAGCTGCTCTAACATCGGCGGTTGCTCCTGCTCATCTAAAAAGCGTAGTAGCAGCTGCGAAAAATCGCAGTTGAATACATACGCCAATAAAGCTCTTGCTTCCGCCTCAAACTCTGGCCTGCCAAAGGCATTGAGCCGTTCTTTTGTTTTTTGATATATGCTTGCTATTTTATTCATTTTCCGCTGAAGTATCAGCCACTTGTTCTTTTTGTTTGATGTGCGAATACTGTTTAACAAGCTCCGCTATTTCCTCGTCAGTCTTTTCGCCCTCTGCCGCCAAGAACGATACCAGTGCCGTTTCAATCATCTGGTCATCAGGCTCCCGTGTGGTCAGCCTTTGAAGCGCCATGCCCGGCTTGCGCACTGCATTTGTAAACCAATTGTCTTTTTTCGCAAGAAGTTTTAGGACTTCATAAGAAACCCCCGCAACAATCGGTAGCATCAAAAGTCTTAAACCAATGCGCAAAAACCAATTATCGCTCCACCCTAAAAGTGAAAACAGTAAAATAGAAATCACCATGACGATCAGCAAAAAGCTTGTCCCACAGCGTGGGTGAAGTCTGCTGCACGCTTTTGCGTGTTCCACATCAAGCGGTTTGTCATGCTCATAGCAATTGATAACTTTATGCTCTGCACCATGATAACCAAATAATCTTTTGATGTCTTTCATATTGGAGATAATCACCAAATAAATGATAAAAATCGTAATACGCACCAAACCGTCAATCAAGTTCTTAGCAATGCCCGACTCAACATAGGGTGTAATCCAGCCTGTGATTAAGTTTGGCAGTATGAAAAACAGTAGCACCGCCAACACAACTGCAATCAATACCGCAAAAAAGATTGCAACATCCATCGGATTCTTGCCCGTTTTTTTTGCAATGAACGTATCCGTCTTGGAAGGTTCCATCTCGTCCTCTGTCGGATCATACATTTTTGCGGCATCTGTAATCGTCTTTACACCCATAAAAAGCATTTCCACGAAGTTTACAATGCCACGAATAATAGGCAATCCAAAAAATTTGTTACGTGCCGACAATGATTGCGTTTCTTTTTTTTGCGTCACAATCTCGCCTGTATCACGTCTTACAGCAATCGCAGTTATTTTTGGCGAGCGCATCATCACGCCCTCCAGCACACCCTGACCGCCAATACTTGTTCTTTTCATTCATTTCCTCTTTCTATACAAGAAAAAACAGACCGCACAAATAAAACAGCTGCGATCTGTAATCTTTTTTCAAAACACATAGATACCCTTAAATATTGATTATTTAATGCCATATCTCTTTTTAAATTTATCCACACGACCGCCAGTATCAATAAGCTTCTGCTTACCTGTAAAGAACGGATGACATTTGCTGCAAATATCAACTCTCATCTCAGGTTTTACTGAACCTGTTGTAAAAGTTTCGCCGCAAGCACAATGAACTGTGCATTCGCCATATTTTGGATGTATATCTGCCTTCATCGCATTTCACCTCTTTTTTTTAAAGTCAAAAGTAACATTGTCTATTATATCATAAGTAGAATAAAAATCAACTCTTTTTTACCAACTCTTTTTGTTTATTATACACGTCCTTGCCATATTTTGCAAATATCGTTTACAAACGATTCATTTTTTGATAGTGCATGTGATTATTTTGGGATTCTGTTTATCAATGTATATCTGTTTCTTATTGAAAGGAGCTGACATGGTTAAAAGAACAAGCCCCGATTATTATGCACAGCATAAATGGGCAATTCTATCTGTTTTAATCTTTATGCCTTTTATGGTGACGCTCGATACAACCATTGTAAATGTCGCTCTGCCCGTTATGGTAAAAGACCTGCATACCGATATGGAGTCCATTCAAATGGTGGTCATCGCTTATTTGATTGCAGTGGTTGCTTCTATCCTTTTTTTTGGAAGAATGGGAGATATAAAAGGAAAAGGCAGGCTCTTTATGTTTGGTACGGTCGTTTTTACCGCAGGCTCGCTTATGGCAGGATTGTCGCATGATTTAACGACGCTGATTATTGCACGTGTCGTTGAGGGCATTGGCGGTGCCGCCGCACTTGCAAACAATCAAGGTATCATCACAGAGGTTTTCCCCACCAATCAGCGTGGACGTGCCCTTGGGATTTCTGGCATTGCCGTTGCACTTGGCACCATGCTTGGGCCGCCCATCGGCGGACTGATTGTCACCTATCTAAATTGGAATTTTATTTTTCTAATCAATGTACCTGTCGGCATTCTTGGCTTTCTGCTGGCACTCCGGTTATTGCCTCGTGGCGAAAAACGCAAAGAAAAAATTGATTATCGTGGTACGGCGCTTTTGGCATTATCTCTCATTTTATGTTTTTTTGCACTGCTTATCGGTCAAAGCAAAGGCTTTGCGCATCCCATTGTATTGTTCGGCTTTATCGGCGGCGGCATCTTGCTTTTTACATTTTTATGGGTGGAGCGCAAGACCAAACAGCCGATTCTCAACTTATCACTCTTTAAAAACCAAATCTTTACACTAAGCATTCTTTGCGTGCTGATACAGTTCTTGGCAATGGGCGGCATCAGTATCATTCAGCCATTTTATATTGAAAAAGTACTTGCACTGGACGCAGGCACAACTGGACTTATCATGATGAGTTTCCCACTTGTGATGGGCATTGCCTCTCCTTTAAGCGGCGCACTGTCTGATAAAATCGGCTCGGAAGTTTTGACGCTTATCGGCCTTTGCATCATGACTTTAGGCGTTTTCCTTCTGTCAACGCTCACTGCCGCAACCTCTGCCGCACTGCTTATTATATATTTATGTATCGTCGGACTTGGCGCAGGTATCTTTACTTCGCCAAATACCTCTCTGATTATGTCCACTGCCCCCAAAGAAAAGCTCGGCATCACAGGCAGTATCAATGCCTTTACACGCAATTTTGGCATGGTAATCGGCATTACTTTGATGACAACGCTATTGTATTCACTGATGAGTACCAAGGTCGGCTATCAGGTGAAAGGCTATATCAGCGGAAAACCCGACGTTTTTGTGTACGGTATGCAGATTGTATATATCATCGCCGCATGTATTTTGCTTGTAAGCGTCATTCTTACCGCTGTCCGGTTTATCAAGAGCAAAAAAAAGACTGCCGTCTAAAAAGTTTTTCCGATGCAGTCGTTATTTTATCGATGAACACCGCCTGCATAAGCTCTCCTGACAATGATACGGCACTGTTTCTAAAAAACAAGCCAAGACAGTTTTGGTGTCTTTTGCGGTATCCATACAATCTGCTCATAAAAGCTGGCGGCTTCCAGTAAAATTTTCACCTCGTATTTCGGCATGGTTCACATCTCTCATACTACAAAATGTATGTTGCAATATGTTTTTGTAATCTATAGTACGCTAAATTCACTCTTATAGGCCGCTTTATATGTTATAGCGTTGCAAATATAATCTACAATCAACAAATATCTGATTGCTTTTCAGTTACCATATGATTGAAGCGAAAAATATTGACAAAGCATGATGAGAAATATACGCAATTAGGTATTAATATCGCAAGATACAGGAAATTAAGAAGTCTAACCCAAAAACAACTTCAGAAA
Organism: Christensenellaceae bacterium; assembly: GCA_036660175.1. Classification (GTDB taxonomy): domain Bacteria; phylum Bacillota; class Clostridia; order Christensenellales; family Christensenellaceae; genus Christensenella. The sequence goes on from JAVXBD010000004.1 coordinate 18,902, forward strand.
AATCCCATATTAGCAGAGGACGCTTAATCGGAATTGCTTTTCCATTGCAACACACTTTGACATCTGCGCAGTACTATAAACAGAACCAAAAGAGCTGTTTGATTTTAAATAGCAGTGCAATGCACTCTTTAAAGAAAAATGCACGATGCAGCAAATCAGAACTTTCAAAGCTGGCTCATTTTTCTTTCTATCAAGGCAAAGGATTGCGTTTTAGCGCTTTCCGCCGTGAATGCGTTTAATGCAGAATGCTGTAAATTTCATTTTAATACCACATTTTGTGTATTTATTTTCTACTCTTAAAAAAATCTAAAAACAGGAATACTTTGTGTTGCAGGTTTTGTTGTATGCACAATTTTCTTTATCAAAAAAGCACCTTTCAAATCAAAAGATGCCCTTTTAAATGATTAATTGGCTTTTTCTGCCGTATAGTCATAAAAATTTCCGTCCGTTTTCCACAGACGCTCAAGCTGATAAAAATCACGTTCCTCGTTATGAAAAATATGCACCAGCACATCTCCATAATCAAGTACCACCCAGCGCCCTTCACGTGCACCCTCAATACGGTTCGGCTTAATGCCTACTTCCGCCATTTTAAATTCCACTTCTTCGCACAATGTTTGCACATGAGAAGTATTCGGCGCACTCGCCACCACAAAATAATCCGAAATAATCGTTTGGTCTGCAACGTGCAGTATCAATATGTCCTGTGCTTGCTTGCTGTCCAAAATGTTTGCAATCTGCATTGCTTTGCTTGAAATCTCTGCCATTATATTTCTTCCCCCTCAAACATTTTTCGATAGAAATTATAGGCCTCTACCGAGTCTACATCTATCAAACTTTTATTTTCGATAATACTATTAATAGCCATCATCAGTCCTAACAGCACCGCTTTATCAATGTCTTCAAAGGCTATTTTCCTCAGCTTTTCGACACCGTCAAACGCTCTTTGCGGTTCGATATAGTCGGCGATATAAATAATTTTTTCAAGCAGACTCATCTCTTTTCTGCCCGTTGTATGAAATCTTATCGCATTAAGCACATCGTCCTGCCCAACATATCCATTTTCCAGCAAAAACTGCGCCCCTGTATGTCCATGCAGTGTTTTTTCCACGAGGCTTTTAATACCATAATGCTCTGCCAGTGCCACATTATCCATTTGTTTGGTAATATCGTGTAGTAGCCCTGCCAAGCCCGCCTTATTTACATCTTCTCCATACCTTTTTGCAAGCTCTAAAGCTGTCTTTTCTACCCCTAAGCTATGCTCAAATTTTTCACCTTTGAGGTTCTTTTTAAGAATTTTTACAATTTCATTTCTACCGTTGATATAATCCATTCGCAATGATATATTCCTCCACTTTTTTAGGAACCAATCCCGAAATTGCGCAGCCTTTTTCCACTCTTGACCGAATATATGACGAACTCACAAAAAGTCCCGTATATGCCGATAAAGTGATGTCTGCACCATAGTTTTCTTTCAGTTTTTGCATCTCTGCACAAAGTCCTGTAACATTTTTTCTGCGCACGCACACAAATTTTGTGAGCCTAAAGATTTCTCTGCAGTTTTTCCACGAGCATAGCTCAAACAGCGTATCCGCACCAATAATAAACGTAAACTCCGTATTTTGATAAAGCTGCGTAAGCTGACGCATAGTGTCTATGGTATAAGTCGTACCTGCACGTTTAATTTCCATATCGCTTGCCGAAATATCGTGTGTTTCGCACAGCTTTACCATATGCAGACGCTGCTGCGGCGTTGCCAAAATTTCATCTTTATGCGGTGGATTTGCACATGGCATAAGCAGTATTTCGTCCAATCCCAGCTCTTGTTTGATATGCTTTGCAAGCTCAATATGCCCGCAATGCACAGGGTTAAACGTACCGCCCAATATCCCCATTTTTTTTGGCGGATAATTGGGGTATACTTCGTTTTTTACAAAGATTTCTTTTGCGTACACCATACCAATACCCTGTTACAGTTCGATTTTTTTATTTTCTTTTGATGGTCTGTAAATCACAAATTTTCTGCCCAAAATCGAAACACCTTCGGCATTCATTTTTTCGCATAACTGTATGCTTGCTTCTCGTGCAGTAAGCTCGCAATTTTGCTGTACAGAACCTTTAATAAGCTCTCTTGCTTCCAGTGCATCGTCCACCTGCGCAAGAAGATTCGGTGTAATATTCTCTTTTCCGATATATATGATTGGCTCAATTTTTTGTGCCAATGCCCGTAATTTTGCCCGTTGTTTACTTGTTATCATCGTTTACTCCTCAATTGGTTATTTCGTGCTTTTTTTATTTTCACTTCCTGCAATTCTTCGCAAGTTTTCAACACAAGTTCTTTTAAAAACACTTTATCTTCTATTTCATCTACCAAAAACATAGGTTTTGCGTCTGTATACGGAGGTTCTTTTTCACAGTTTGGTAGCAATGCCATGCCCGCATTCGTAATCTTAACCAAAAAACGATCGTCATACACTCCGCCAAATACTTTTCTACCATAATAGAATACGTATTCGCCAAACATTTTCTTGTATGAAATCTCTCCAATATCCTTTAACTGTTCATAAATAAACTCAACATATTCCGTACTTGATGCCATATTTACTCCACAAAATCAAATTCTTCGCCATTTAAGCGGACCACATCGCCGTCTTTTGCGCCTGCTTTTATAAACATTTTTAGAATACCCAAATCTTTTAGCAGCTTATGAAAATGACGCATAGAATCTACTTCATCAGGATGAATCTTTAAGAAAATATCATCAATCAATGAGCCATTTGCCTCCAGCACACCGTCATCCCCACGAGTAATTTCGATTGTTCGCTCGTTATCCTGCATTTCCCATTCTTCCACAACGTTTTCGTCTGGAATCCTGCTTACTTCCTCTGGCAGCGCTTTTAAGATTTTTGCCATTTCCGTTTTTACTTCGTCCATGCCCTTGTGTGTTGCTGCAGAGGTCAGCAGCACCTTTTTATTTGGATATGCCTGTAAAAACAGCTTCAGATTCTCTTCCGCTTCTGGCAAATCTGCTTTATTTGCAATAATTAATTCTTCCCGTTGTGCCAGCTTTTCAGAATATTGATTCAACTCTTCTCTGATTGCTTCATAATCTTCAATTGGATTTCTGCCCTCACACCCCGAAATATCAATTACGTGTGCAATCATTCTGGTACGCTCGATATGCCGCAAAAAGTCGTGTCCCAACCCTGCTCCTGTGTGCGCACCCTCAATAAGCCCTGGAATATCCGCCACAATAAAGTCATAATCATAAGACTTTACCACGCCTAAGTTCGGCGCAAGTGTCGTAAAATGGTAGTTATCAATTTTCGGTTTTGCAGAGGTAATACACGATAAAATGGTCGATTTCCCAACATTTGGGAAACCCACTAACCCTACATCTGCAATTGATTTTAGCTCCAGAATCACTTCACGCTGCGTTACACGCCTGCCTGGTGTGGAAAACCTCGGTGTCTGGCGGGTAGAGTTTGCAAATCTCGAATTTCCCTTGCCGCCATGCCCACCTTTTAAGATGACCTGCGGTGTTTCTTCGCATATATCCATCGCAACTTTGTGTGTTTGTGGGTCCATCACCACCGTACCCATCGGTACTTTGACAATCAAATCGTCGCCCGTTTTTCCGTGCATATTTTTCATTTTGCCGTTTTCGCCGTTTTCCGCAACAAATTTCCTGTGAAATCTAAAATCCATCAGGGTGCGCATATTCGGATCTCCGACAAACAAGATGCTTCCGCCATCTCCGCCATCTCCGCCGTCTGGTCCGCCATTCGGAACATATTTCTCTCTGCGAAAAGAAATTGCTCCATCACCGCCATTGCCGGCTTTTATAAGTATTTTTACTTTGTCAACAATCATTGTTTTTTATAATATGGGCATACTTCTTTGACACAACATTGTTCACACAGCGGCTTTTGCGCCTTACAGATTTTTCTTCCGTGCCAAATAAGCCAATGATGTGCGTCTGCCCAGTCCTCTCTTTTGAAAATTTTCGTCAGTTCCTCTTCCACCTTGTCAGGATTATCAGAATGCGCAAACCCCAAACGGTTAGAAACTCTTTTTACGTGTGTATCCACTGCAAATGCAGGAATCCCAAAAGCGTTTGAAAGCACCACATTTGCCGTTTTTCTGCCTACTCCCGCCAGTGTTGTCAGTTCTTCTCTCGTATGCGGAACTTCTCCGCCAAAATCACTCATCAGTTTTTGCGCACACGCAACCAGATTCTTCGCTTTATTTTTATAAAGTCCGCAAGTCTTGATATACCCCTCAACCTCAGCTGCACTTGCTGTGCTTAACTCTTTTGGCGATGGATACTTCAAAAAAAGCTCTTTTGTAACAATATTGACACGCACATCTGTACATTGTGCTGCAAGTATCGTTGCTACAAGAAGCTGATAAGCACTTTTAAAATCAAGTGCCGATTTTACGCCCACATATTCTGTGCGCAGCCTTTTAATGATTTCCTCTTTTGCATTCATATATCTATTGTAACACAATCTATAAACGCTAATCAATTATAATCGCTTTTACTGTTATCATTTTTGCAAATAATTCCCAATCTTTTTTAAAAAAAGCGTCTGATTCTGCTTCATCAAACGCTAATTCTCATTAAAAAATAATTATTTGATACGTCCGCTATCACATCATATAAGCGGCAAGCGGCAATATTACATGCCCCGCAACCGTTATTATCAAAATCTCCCAAAACATAAAGCGTCCATAAAATTTTGCAAAATTTTCATCATTTTTCTGATTTCGTATATAATTAATATTTATGATGGCAATTGCAACAATGAGTATCGTCATAATTCCCCAAATATTGACATGTTCAAGCAATCCAAATTGCAGCGCATCAGGCAGCAGATTTGCGCCAATCATGATGTTTGCAACCGTTCCCACTAATATCGGCGGCACCATCAAAAGCGGATCTACACGATGATAAGTACTAATATAAAGCATAATAAGTACCCATGCAGTTGTGCCAAACAAAGCAATAAAGCACTTAAAATACAATCCCAAGCTATTCCGATTGATTTCCATCGCCGTCACAAATTCCGAATTGATTGGCGCAGCTTTGAGCGTTGGATTACCAAACGTGTTGTTATATTCCATCGCAAAAGTCCCCACCTCGTGCCGCAGCAATTGGTAGCCAGAAATGCTAAGAGAAGGATTCATAGAGCTGTGTTGCGTGTCCGCCACAAAAACAACGTCCTGCACTGTTGGGCCTGCCTCTAAGTACATTCGCAGCTGATGCGACTCAAGCGGGAATCTGTTTGTCCAAAAATTTTTGGATACAGTCACATCAAGCAGTGCCGACTGATAATTTATACCGTCCTTATGATAATCCTCCACAATCTCTTTGCTGTTGATTGTCCCTTTATAAATTCTAAAGTGGTTGACCATATCAAGCGTATCATTGCCTTCCCACCGAAACCAAACCAGCACTTTCATGCCAAAATTTGAATCCTTCAAAGAGATTTCTTTGAGGTTTTCAACATAAGAGCCCACCATCACCTGTGTTTCATTTCCACTTTGTGCTTCTATTTTTTGTTGAACACTCTCTGGGGTTGTCAGTGTTTCGTGCCAATATTCATCTTCCATAAATTTATCCTGATATAAAGAAGAAGCAGTAGCAGTCAAAAAAACTACCGCTGCAATCAAAACAAGTAAGAAACTAATCCACAATCTTTTTTTTTGCCAACTTTTTAAATCTTTAAAACCCATAATCCTATTCCTCAACCCATCTAACATTTTTCACTTATTCATCGCATACCGCTACATTATTCGTTTCTAAAATCAACACTTCTATTTTTATAAATCAATAGGTTTTATTGGTAAGCATACTTTTTACTGTAACACCTGCAAGGTTTCCAAGTCTTCCCGTCATTGCGCCCAGCTGTTCTGTATTGACCTCCACAATCAAAGAAATAATAAATATATCTTTTTCGTGATTAGGCACACCCATACGTGCGTGAATACAATCCGAATAATCTGAAAGTATTTGATTTACATCGGCAACACTCTGTCTATTTTGCTCAATAATGACTGCTATAATACCAATTCTGTTCATCGTTTACCCCGCAATCTCGCTGCGCACCACTTCAATCCCTTTTTGAAGCTGTGTATCCGTTTCCTGCGTCAATTTTGTAAGGTCAGCAGGCAATTCCACCACTTCATCAGGCGTAATACCTGTATCATTAATCATCTTGCCCGATGGTGTATAATAAACTGCATTGGTAAGCTTGACACCGCCGCCAGAGTACGGCATATCCACAATAGACTGCACAACACCTTTTCCGTAAGTCTGCGTTCCAACAATTTTGCCACGTGCATTATCCTGCACCGCCGCCGCAAAAATCTCAGAGCTTGACGCAGAGTTTCCGTCCACCAAAACTGTAATCGGTATATCTGTGTACTGGTCGTCTGCTTTCCATTCATCTCGCTTATTATTTTTATCTATGGTATAGACAAGCAAAGATGGCGGCATGATTTCGTCCAGCATATCAATCGCATCTTTCATATTTCCGCCCAAATTTCCACGCAAGTCTATCACAATACCTTTTGCGCCCTCGTCCTTTACAAACTGCAGTGCAGCTTTAAACTCATCTACACATTTTCCGTGAAATTCTGTAATCACGATGTTTGCAATCTGTTCATCTAACATCGTATAAAACACAAACTGCGTCTGCACTTCCGCACGTACAATCGACACTTCTTTCATCTGCCCATCAGACAATACAGCAAGTACCACAGTAGAACCGCTTGGCCCTTGTATTAAGTTTACTGCACCCTCATAATCCATTTTTGCAATTGCCACACCATCAACCGCCGTAATAATATCGTTTTCGTGCAGACCTGCTGTTTCGGCTGGGCTTCCTGCATAAACCGTTTCTATTTTTAGCTGTCCAGAGCCATTATACGGCCCTGCGGCAGCCCCGATTCCTACAAAAGTTCCAGAATTTGTGTCATTGTATTCCTTATACTCTTCTTCTGTATAATAAGCAGAATAAGGATCATTTAAAGACCCCACCATTCCTTTCATCGCACCATCAATCAATGCTTTTTCTTCGACATTTTGATAATATGTATCGTTGATAATTTTCTCTAAATCACTGATTTCCATATATTTTTTAATATCTTCATAGCTACCTGCGCCAACACGTATCTCGTTGCCTTTTTCTTTTGATACAACCGAAAAATACACAAGCATTCCCGTCACGAAACTCGCCATTAATGCAATTGCCGCACATAATATGATTACTTTCTTTTTATCCAAACAGACTTACCTCCGTGGTGATTTTATTTTTTCGTTTTTAAGCCGATTGCCCTTTTTTATAAGCATACTGCACCGCCGCCTGATGCCTTGGACATTCTCTTGAAGTCTGATGCACTTTACTCTTATAAAAGTGAATGCAGTGATGTCCTGGAAAGTTGTTATCGCTAATGGTTCTGGATAAGTGGGGCATACCGTTTATAGATGCCGCAAAGGTTTGTCCATCAATGGTTACCCATACTGCACGCCTATCCCAGCTCCACTCTCCGCCATATGCTTTTTTCATATTGGCAGTATCTTCTGCCGTTACAGGCTCGCTATCCGCATGAAACCAGCCGCCAAAACGTTTTTCATTCCACGAAATTCCCGTTTTCACGTCGGTCACTCGTGCCGTTGCCCCTTTATAAAAAATATCTTTGACTTCGTTCCATGGTGTAAGCTTCACACTGCCCGATATACCCATACGCTGTGCATAGGTTGCCTTAATGTCATTATCACCGTACAGCATCTCTAAAGTCTTTGCACCAGCAATTCCATCTGCGGGAAGCTCCGCCATTTCTTGAAAGAACGTCACTGCCGCTTTTGTTTTGTCACCAAAATCACCCGTTGCAGATGCGTCTAAAAATCCTCTATCAATCAATTTTCGCTGCATTTTTACAACTTCTACACCCTTCATTCCTGCTTTTAAAAGATTTGTAGGGTTCTTAGAAGTGCTTAGCTTTACGCTGTCTTTTTTAATATATCCTGTTTTTACGGCCGTCGTGCTTTCCTGTGGCACTACACTTTCTTGAGGTGCGCTGGGTGTTGCACTTGGTGTTGCACTTGGCTGTACACTTTCACTTGGCTGTACGCTCGGTGTTTCACTTGCGCTTGGCTGTACCGCTGTTGGCTGTGCCGAAGGTGTCGCTTGCGGTGCTGCTGCCGCATCTTCATATTCAATCATATAATAATCGCCTTGTATATTTTTGATGGTAACGCCCAATCCCGCACCAAGCTTTGCCACCACTTCTGAAAACTCTCCCGCATTTTGGTATACGGGTGTTTCATCTGCCAGTATATTCCCGACAAGCATATCTGTCGATGGCAAAAACACAAAATCTTTGCTTACATATCCTCTGTAATTTCCGTATATAATACGATACCAGCCATCAACTTCCTCGCAAAACACGCCTACACGTGTTCCATTTGCAAGTTTTAAAACAAATGGCGAATCCACCGTCGGACGCAGCCGCATATTGACATCTTCCGCAATGATGGTTGCTTCCTCAAAATTCGGAATTGCCTCAACGGTTTTTGGCATAGAAAAAATAACGGTAAAAATTACCGCAAATGCTATTCCTATGCTTGTTATCTTCTTTAAAACAGCCATATTTGTTCACCCGAACCATAAAATATTACATTCTTGTCATATTTCATTATACTCAATACTCGAAAAAAAAGCAAGTTCTTATAGCAACTTGATTTATGGTGGCTTGTATAGGTTGGAGCAAAACCGTTTCCAGACAAGGCGCAAAAGTGCAGGCATATCGGCACATATGGCAAGTTTTTGTAACGAAGCATGGGAGCGGTTTTGCCCAAGATAACCAGCTACAGTAAGTCAAGTTGCTATAGGCTATATGTAACGAAAAATTCATAGAATACAAGGATAAGATTCTCTTGTGTTGCCAGCAACAAGAACAAGGAAAATTATTTCAGCTCAGTTTAGCATTAAACAAGCAACCACAAAGGAACGGTTCTCTTGTATTCCTAAATCATTTCTTTAAGCGCTCTCAAATCTTGCTCATAAACCTCTTTTAAGCTTCTGTTATAGATGATGCTTGCTGGATGATACAGCGCAAAAAGCGGATACTCTATGCCTAACACCGTAACTTTTGTTGCTTTTCCATGAAAATCTCCAACCGTTGCCGAAAAATCTCCTGTGACTGCACGCAACGGTGTATTTCCAAGCGTCACCAGCATTTTAGGAGACACCAATGCAACTTCTTCATGCAAAAAATCCATTGCCTCCACAATTTCTTTTTTAGTGGGCGGCCGATTGGAAACGGTATTTTTTTCGCTCACTTTGAATGGTCTAAACTTGCAGACATTCGTAATGAATAGTTCCTGACGGCAAAGACCCAGTACCTCTAAAAAATCCGCAAGGTTTTTGCCTGCCTTGCCAACAAACGCTTTTTTTTGCAGCACTTCATCTTTTCCTGGTGCTTCGCCAATCAGCATGAAGTCTGCATTCCTTTTCCCATCGCCAAAAACCAATCCGTCCGTTTCATAAAACGATTGGATTTTTGCATAGAGCTTATCTAACACTCGTATCTTCCTCACTTAATAATCTTTTTATTTCCAAAAAGTCGTTTTGTGCATCTTGTGCATAATCTGGATTGTGCAGTAGCGCCGCAGGGTGAAAGGTCGGCAGTATTACAAAATTTTTCACTTTGATAGATTTACCATGTTCTTTGCTCATCTTAACTTCTCGATTCAAAATCACACCCGCTGCAATACGCCCAAGACATACAATGATTTTTGGCTTGATATATGCCACTTGCGCACGCAAATAGGAAAGGCACGCACCTTGCTCGTCTGGTCTTGGATCTCTGTTATTTGGTGGACGGCACTTTACCACGTTGGCAATATAGACCTCTTTTCGCATAAGCCCGATTTCCGCAAGCATGTTATCTAAAAGCTGCCCCGCTGGTCCTACAAACGGTCTTGCCTGCTCGTCCTCTCGTGCGCCAGGTCCTTCGCCAATCAACATCAATTCTGCATGCAGATTTCCTTCGCCAAACACCACATTTTTTCGTTCCTTGCATAAATCACATGCCGTACAATTCATCACTGTGTTATAAAGTGTCTTTATATCCGCAAACAACGTCTTCCTCCCTGTACTTTATACGCCTCTGCGTCCCTCTATCGCTTTTGCAAGCGTGACTTCGTCGGCATATTCAAGCTCTGCACCAATCGGAATCCCATGTGCAATCCGTGTGATTCGTATATCAAATCCACTTAAAAGCCTGCTGATATAAGCCGCTGTTGCCTCACCCTGCACATCTGGATTGGTTGCCAAAATAATTTCTTTCACATCTGCACTCAGCCGCCCAATCAATGCCTTGATTGCAATATCATCAGGCCCAATCCCCTCAAGCGGAGAAATTGTTCCGCCCAAAACATGATAAAGCCCATGATATTCATGCGTTTTTTCAATCGCAAAAACATCCCGTGAATCTTTTACCACGCAAATAATCGAAGAATCTCTTTTTGCATCATTACAGATTTCACAGGTATCCGTTTCGCATAAATTTCCGCAAATCTTGCAATATTTTACCTTTAAACGTGCATCATACATCTCTCTTGCAAATTGTTTCACTTCTGCCTCTGGCATCTTTAAAACAAAATACGCAAGCCGCTGTGCCGTCTTTGCACCAATTCCAGGAAGCTTGCAAAATTGCGCAATCAGTTTTGTAAAGGATCTATTATTATCCATCCTAAAGTATACGGAATTTTAAAAACCGCACTCCTTTTATCTTCTTACAGCAGACCGCCCAAATTTCCCATGCCGCCTGTGATTTTATTCATCTCGGTGGACACCATTTCGTCCGCATTATACAGTGCCTCGTTTACCGCCGCCATAATCAAATCCTGCAACATTTCAATATCATCAGGATCCACTGCCGCCTCTTGTATTTCAATGCTCTTTATCGTCTTTTTACCAGTTGCAACCACTCTTACAACACCGCCGCCTGCGGTTGCTTCCACTTCTTTTTCCTCAAGCTCTGCCTGCATCTGCTGCATACGTGCCTGCATTTGCTGTGCCTGCTTCATCATATTTTGCATATTCATTCCACCAGGGAATCCGCCTTTTGCCATTGTGTTTTTCCTCCAAATATTTTTATTATTTAATAACAACCTTGTCTTTGCCCAAAAGCTCAAACAACTGCTGTTCCATACTCTTATCGTCCGTTTTCTGCTCTTTTTCCTCAAAAATTAACTCTATCACCATCTCATGCCCAAAAATGCACTGGGTAATTTCGTTCATCATAGGCTGATTTGCCTCCATACCCAGCATTTCTACCAGCGCCCGCTCGCTTTGCTCCGCATAAATATCCAAAATATTCCCACGCACCACAACACTTTTTATGGCGGCTGCCGCTGGAGAAAGCACAGGCATTTTCTCACACATCAGCTTCACAAACTGGCTCAGCACCTGCTGATTTTGCGCATTCGCAACAGGCTGCACTTTTGGTTTTGCTTCTTCTTCCTGCTTTTCTATTTGTTCGATTGCCGTTTTTTGCACTGTTTCTGTTTTTGGCTGTGCCGTTTTTTGCGGTTCATATACCGCAGTCCCAACCATTTTTTCTACTCGCTGCTCCAGTTTCTTTAGGCGCAGTTCAAAATCTTTGGTGTCCACATCAGTTGTATTCATGGCTGCACGCACCACCGCACTCACCAGCACCGCATCGGGTGTATAGGAATATCTCAAAGTATTTTGGCTATAAATAAACACTTCCAAAGCACGCAAAATCGCTGCACATTTATAGGCATCGTTGACCTCTTTTGCAAGCAGGACAGACATCTCCACCACCAAATCTTTAAGGATATTGTGCGGCTCTATACCGTCATACAGCATCTCGTTTATGCTCTCTAATGCAATCTTGCAATCCTCACTTAGAATCGCATCTGCCACTTGCGTAATTTTAGCACTGTCCGCAATTCCCATTGCCTCGCTAACATTTTTAAGCGTCAGTGAATCTGAACCCGCAATGCACTGATCCATAATAGAAAGCGCATCACGCATTGCCCCCTGTGCCGCATTAGCAATCGCCGCTAAGGCTTCGTCCTCATAGGCAACGCCTTGCTTTTGTGCCACTTCCTGCATACGTGCAATCATGTCTTTATCCGTAATCCGCTTAAAATCATATCGCTGACAGCGTGATAAAATCGTACTCGGCACTTTTCTGATTTCTGTTGTTGCCAAAATAAATACGGCATGTGCAGGCGGCTCTTCCAGCGTTTTTAGCAGTGCATTAAACGCACCCGCCGTCAGCATATGCACCTCATCTATGATGTACACCTTATATTTTCCCTGTGCAGGCAAAAGCGAAACTTTCTCACGAATATCCCGCACATTGTCAACACCGTTGTTTGATGCCGCATCAATTTCGACAATATCCACGCACGCATCTTTTTGGAAACTTAGGCACACCTCACATTGCAGGCAAGGATTGCCGTTTTGCTGATTTTGACAGTTTATCGCATTGGCAAGTATCTTAGCCGTACTCGTTTTACCCGTTCCACGAGGTCCAAAAAACAAATAGGCATGAGAAGTTTGCCCCGTCATCACCTGCTGTTTTAAAATGTCCGTAATGTGTGCCTGCCCAGATACTTCATCAAAAGTCGTTGGCCGAAACACACGATATAAGGTCTTATATGCCATGATTTTCTCCTGTATTTTAACTAAATAGTCCTGCCAAATCGGCAGTATCCACGGTTGTATAAACCAGCCCCTCAGGACTGTCTTTGCATTTCTCATAATACTGCGCAAGGTTTTCGTTGGTAATCTGCTCTGCACCAGACATCTCATATACAAAATCGCTTTGCGCTAATTTCTTACCATTTGCAAGCTGAAACGCAAACTCATATACAATATCTCCAGTATTTTGCACCGTCGTAATGGCAAGCCCGTGAAACTGTGCCGCCGATGCGTTCACAAGAATCGGCTCTGCCGTTTGTGGTTCGCCCTCCTGCGCTGGCGGCAAGTAAGTAAATCCTCCGTTTAAAAGGCTGTACCATGCCTTGATATAGTCAACTGTCGCCACACCTGCATAGGCACTTGGATAAGTACTTTTTGCAAACCATGCACGCAGCATTTTATAAGCATTCTCATCAAAAACAATCATAGACTGCTTGGGAGTCGCATCTGTAATCGAAGTATCCACCGCAGAAATTGCTTCCCACAAATCCGTATATTGTGCATCTACTGGCAGCACTTGTGCCACCTGCTCTGCCTGTTTTGGCGCTGCGTTTAAAACCTGTGTGCTTGTCTGACCGCTTTTTTTGATAAACTCAGCAAAATCCGTCGCCGCTGTTGCTGGCTTTTTGATATTTGCCGCAAAACCTGTAGTCGCCTGTGAGTTGTATGCAACCACCGCCACTTGATTGCTTTTTGCAATATCCGCAATTTTTGTAAAGTTATAGGTATCCGTTGCCGTCACAACAATCACTTTGACACCTTTATTAATCATAGAATAAACGTCTTGAATCTGTTGGTTTTGGTCACCTTGGGCATCATAAACAATAAAATCGCCCAGTGTTTTTTCTTTGATGTCCTGCGCCGCCGCTTTTTCCATACCCGATACCATAACCGTATCATCACTGTTAAGCTCCAGCATCGTCACGCCGATTTTCAGCCCTTCCTGCACAAAATCACCATTTTGAGAAAACAAAGAGTCGTCTTCGCCTGTAAGCCCCGCCAGTGTTTCATCATCAATTTGCTCGTTTGCCGTCAGTTCTTCTTGTGTAGGCTCATTGCTCTGAACATTCTGATTCTTTGTCACATTTGGCACAACCAAAAAAAGCACCACGCACACAGCAATGATTGCCGCAAGCGCAATCAACAGCATTTTTTTATGTTTTCGCATAAAGCGCATCACGTTAATTCGTCCACGATTCATATATCTTGCATATTTTTTCTTTCTCATTTAAAATCCTCAAAACCACTTTTTTATAGATGGCCTCCTCGGCAATCTATGATACTAAAACAGCAAAGTTCTGTGCCGTCAGCTTCATTCTCATCAAAACTTGTATCTATTATATCATATCTATTGATCAATCGCCCAGCCTTTTCTTGCGTTCCTCTAAGTATTCCATAAATGCTGCAAGATTTCTGCTGGCAATCAATTCCTGTGGGAAGTTTGCCTCCTGCACTGCATGTGCCGCCACCTCAAATTTTCCTACACTATAACAATTGTGTGCATCTGAAGAAACCACAATACGTACACCGTACTTTTTGCACAATTCAATAAAATCCTTGCAGTTCACATCACTGCCCGTTCTAAAAACAAACGAGTGATTATTAATTTCTATCGGTTTATTTAACCGTGCCGCCTCTTTTACAAGTGCCACTCTGTCAATTTCATATGTTGGGTTTCCGGGGTGTCCTATCACATCAATATACGGATTGTTAAGTGCGCCAATCATTGCATCTGTATTTTGCGTTTTGGAAGCCGCTTTTAGTACAATTCCATGCAGTGATGCAATCGCAAACTCCGTATACTTCAAGTTTTTTTCAGAAATATCAATGCTTCCCTTATAGTCTACAATGTTTGCTTCTGTGCCTTTTATCACACGCACGCCCTCAATATAATCAGGCAAAAATTGTATCGCACTCAGTATAAATTCAGGTGCGCCGCCCTGTACTGTTGGCCCATGGTCCGCACAAACAAAACCCTCCATACCGATTTTAAAAGCTTCCTGTGCATTTTCTCTCACTGTCGAATAGGCGTGTCCAGATGCAATTGTGTGTGTATGTGTGTCTACTAAAAATCTCATGTTTCCCTCTTTTCTTTATCGTGCATTTAGATAGGCATGGATTCTATCCCATGCGTTTTGTCTTAAATCATAATAATAAAACCCAAAATCTTGTGAGTGATAAACACCCCTGCCAAAAACCGAACCTGCTGGCTTGCTGAATTTATCTATATCGGCTGTCCTGCACATCACAGTGCCTCGTTCAAGGTTGATTTGCGCATCAGCAAAATAGGCAATATCTTTAAAGATTCCCTGCGTATCTATCACTTCGGCTTCTGGCGCATCTCTGGTTTTAAAATCGGCTATTTCGGCAATACGAGAACCTTTGCTTTGCCGCTCGCTTGCATACTGTGCCGTTCTCGTCCAAGAAATCGGATTGATACAGATTGTATCTTCCAGCAGCACAGGGTTGATACCGCTGATTTTAGGAGCTTCCGTATTATATGAAATAATCACACCCGTATCATCTTTTTTTTCTGCAAACTTTAAATGCGGATTATTCTGCATATATTCATTGGTAATAGAGTATCCAATCACATAGGCCGCTATCATTTGCTTTTGTATCTCTGGATTTTTACTCATATATGTCTGCAAAAAGAGTTTTAGCACCATAGCCCCTTGCGAATGCCCCACCAGCAAAAACGGTCTTCCGTTGTTGTCGTGCTGCATATAATATTCAAAAGCAGCAGTCATATCCACAAGCGGTGCCTGCGAAATCAGCTCTGTTTGCTGTGCAACCCCCAGACGTAAGCAATATTCGCCATCCGCCTGCCTATAAAACGGCGCATAAATATTAGCATACGGCTCAAAAATCGTTGCCTGTGCAGCATAATACATCCGTGCGGCTATGCGCATACCAACATTATCCACACTGCATAACACTTTTGCGTGTTCGCCTGCCAAATATGCCGTTGGATACACATAAAAAACGTCTACTTTGTGCTTCAACTGCTCTGCTTTTGGCTGTGCAAGCCAATTCATTGACTGTTCATAGTTTGTGATGCCCATATGAAACCTCTATGTTCTCTTTTTGTTCCCTATACCAAAAAAACAAATATTGCTGGGCAATACCAGCGTGTTCTCCAAATTTTTGCTTTGCGTATTTATAGATTTGCTTGTCGTTGCCGCAAAACCCATACACATCTTTTAAAACTCGTTTTACCCACACATCTGCTGGAAAAGCATCTGAAAACCCCAAAGAAAACAGCAGCACACAATCGGCAACTTTAGGCCCTACACCCATAAGTTTTTGAAGTTCTTTTTTCGCATCATGATACGGCATTTTTCGTGCTGCTTCTAAATCAAATCCATCGTATACAGCCTGTGCCGCCGCTTTGATATACGGCGCACGATAGCCGCTTCCGCATTGCTTAAGCTGTTCTATGCTAAGTGCTGCAAGCGCTTTTGGCAATGGGAATTGATAGTACGTCTTGCCCTCAAACACAAAAGCTTCCCCACACAGCACGCAAATTTTTTCTATGATTCCTCTGATACGCTTGATGTTATTGTTTGCAGAAATAATAAACGAAATCAGCGTTTCAAAAGGTTCTTGATTAAGCAGCCTCAGCCCACAGCCATATATCCTGCCTTTTTTTAGTGCCTCATCACAGCAATCACAAAAAACAGCATCATAGTCCCTGTCAAGGTCAAAATATCGACGCCAAATCTGTTCAAAATCCTGCCTACAGCATGGATAAAGCGTCACCTCATTTTTTACTTTTTGAACACGCAAATACCGTCCGTATGCCACGCCCTCAAAGGCTGCGTCCGCACTCTCATAAAACCGAAATGCCTGTCCGTTGTCAAAAATATGCCGTGGTTCAAAAAAACTCAGCTCTCTTAATACCACTTTATCTTTTAAAAATTCTGTTTTCATACTATTATTATATCATATTTGACTTGCTTTATATGGAATTTTTTTTAGATCTGCGTTCATTGGAAATTAGTTCTGATATTTTTCGCACAGTAAAATTTTCATCTAAATAAAAATCGGTGATACTCTATCAAAGCATCACCGAACTTATTATTTATTGTTTATTATTTATGCTCTGGCAAAAACGCTAATAGCACCATCTGCTTCAATCGTCAATGTATCGCCATCAATGATTCCTACATAACTTGCGCCACTTGCATCAAGCTTAACCTCTGCTCCGTTTTGCTCCCATGTTCCTTCTGCTGTCTGGCTACCAGCTCCAAGAATTAGCTTGCCGCCGCTTTGCAGATCATAGTACATCTCGCCTGCTTGTGCAATAATATCCTCGCCCGACATCGTTTCGCCATCGGTTGTTACACTTGCAATATTCCATCTGCCTTCTGCAGATGCCGCACCGTTTTGCTCTGCATCAGCAGCAGGTGCTTCCGCACTTGGTGCAGGACTTCCGCAAGCAACCATTGCTACGGATAAAATCA
The DNA here is from genome assembly GCA_036660175.1 of Christensenellaceae bacterium. GTDB lineage: Bacteria > Bacillota > Clostridia > Christensenellales > Christensenellaceae > Christensenella. Next base: position 36,117 of record JAVXBD010000004.1, read on the forward strand.
CACAAACCATCAAAAGTACTACTGTTTTTATGTTTTTTTTCATGTTTCTACACTCCTAATTAAAATATTTTTATTTTAAGATTAACCCATTAAAATTGCAGTCGCTCCTATAAGCATTGCGATTGTCATCACCACCGCAACAATTGCCCAAACTGTAATAATAATACCAATGATCATACCAATCCTTGCTTTTGTATCTGTGCGATCTGCCTTTACTTTTTTGTGTCCAACTATCCATGCAGCAATCGCTAAAATAAGCCCAATAACTGTTAAAAAGGCCATTGCTGGAATATAAGCAAGCCCTGTACACAGAGCCGCAACTAAACCTAAAATTAATGCTGTCATAAACAAACCCCTCCTTCCGCTTTGAAAAATATGCTTATCCAAACATTCCACTCTCTTACTATCGCATCAATGTTGGATTTCTTTTATTAAGTATATCTGAAAATATTCAATCACACTTTTCAATAGTATGAAACGTCCTTAAAACGTCCTTAAATGATAGCCCTATTTTTAAAAATCAGCGTTACCTAAAAAACTTTCAAATAAACTGAATAACGCCAAAAGTTAGAATTCGTATTTAGCACGTTTTTACACGCCTCACAGTTTGAATTGCCTGCCATTTTATGCTATAATTCATTAGAAATAACTAATTGGAAGTATATATATGATAAAAATTGCTGTTTGCGAAGACAATCCAGATGATTTATCCCATCTTTTAGATCTTATCCAAAAATATTCTGCCGTTTGTAAGCAGGAAACCGAAATAAAATATTTTTCTTTTCTTTCGGGGGATTCTTTTATTGAAGCAATCGAACGTGGCTCAATTTTTGATATTGTCTTTCTTGATGTACTGATGCCAGGCATAAACGGTATTGACATCGCAAAGGAACTTCGGCAGCTTGGTCATGATTCTATCATTATTTTCTTGTCCTCAACAAAAGATTTTGCCTTTGATGCCTATGCTGTAAAAGCATACCAGTATCTTTTAAAACCAACATCAAAAGAGCTGTTGTTCCCGTTGCTTGATGAAGCAATCAGCGAAACATTCCATCAATCCAACCAATACATCGTACTGCAACATTCCGCTGGCTTATCAAAAATATTATTTAAAAAATTAAAGTTTATTGAAGTAATTCAAAAACGTCTTTATTTTAATATGAATGACAGTCCTGTATTCAATACCGTACTAACGCTTAGTGCCGTTGAACAAAATCTTTTGGCAGATTCACGCTTTTTAAAGCCGCATCGCTCTTATATTGTCAACATGGATTATATTGATACCATTCATTTCAGAGAAATCTGTATGTTGGATCAGACCAAAATACCCATTTCAAAGGTGCTTTATACAAAAGTTAAGGAAAAATTTATTAATTACTGCGTTTATACCAAGTAACCCTGCCATCTCATATCACTAATTTTAAATAAAATATCCCGTCTTTTGCTTCAAAAGAACATAATCCATTATATTTTTTTGTAATCGCCGCAATACTTTGTGTTCCAAGTCCATGGCCTGCACTGCTCGCTTTTGGCAGTCCATCTTCAAACTTAATTTCGCCATCATACGCATTCTCTATCAAAAATGTAAGCCGATTGTTTTTTGTTTTGCAGCAAAACGAGATTTTTTTTCTATCCTCTTCTTCTATATTTTCAGTAGCTTTTAGGGCGTTTTCAAAAGCGTTTGACAGCACCACACAAATATCCTTTTCCCGCACCAAAATCTCTTCTGGGATTTCCGCTGCAATTTCAAATTGTACCCCCGCTTTCTTCGCTTTGTTTGCATACATACAAAGTATTAGGTCAATCACTTGATTCTTGCAATAGTGCATAAATACAGTTTCTTCCGCTTCGTCCTCTATCTCTTTTAAATAGTTTTTCAGTTTATCCTGTTTCTGATTGTTCAAATAAGAATGAATCATTTGTATATGATGCTTTAAATCGTGCTGATAGATTGTCGCCTGATTTTGCAATTCCTGCATCTGTTCAATCGTTTCATATGCGGTTTTTATCTGCATATCTGTCAAATCTTGAATGCGTTCCATTTCTGTTCTTTTTTTGATTTGCGTAAATGTCAGTATAATCAATAAATAGGCAGCCATTACCATACCCATCAAAATCAATTGGAAAAACAAAGGTGTCGCATTCCCCATCTGATTATATAGCCCCAGCAGATAAACCGCAGCATTGTATAAAATCGGTATCAGACAGATTGCAAGCCAGTATCCCTTCGCATCGACAGTCTGCAAGATGAAAAGAAATTTTGGGCGAAAAAATTTGATTAGTAACGCAATCGTTCCGATAATCACCAGAATTGACGCAATGCTCATCACAATTTCGTTATCAATCATTTCCGAAACGGCTACTCCCAATAATCCGGGCAAAAACATTAATACAGAGGATGTGAGTAAAACAAACAACAGCTTTAAGCCTTTATAAACAGAAATAAACCAAAATGTCAGATATAGCGGTATTAAAATAACAACTGGCATGAGTCCTAACACTGCATCAATTCCCGTCCACATACAAAGCAGCAATATCCCCACAAATCCAATTGCAAATATGACAATAGACAACAGTAGCTTTTTCTTATCAGATAAATCAATCTTTAATAAAATGCACATAAAAAAAGCAGCACATAAATAATAGATTACTCCTCCTATGATATGATCCAAATAAGCTCACCTCTTCATTTGAAAAAAAGTCTATCTCACCTATTAATCATATCAAATATAGCTGTCTATTACAAACGCTTTAACTGCCTTTTCATACCGCAAAACTGATGTTTTGTGATGCCTTGCCTCCATTTTTTATGGATAACCCGCATTTTTAGGTTTGCCATACCCATAAAGCAATTGCCATACAGGCACAAGTACATATCGGAAAAATAATATCTGATTTTGTGACTTTCATATCATAATATCTCGACCGTTTTTCTCCCTCACCAAAGCCTTTAGATTCCATCGCCATCGCAAGAGCCTCCGACCACCGCACCGATTTTACAAGCAGTGGCTTTAAGAGTGCTGGGGATATACCCATGGTATAAATGCCACGTGATGCAAATGCCGCCTTTGCCTTTTTATATTCCATCGCCATATTAGGCAGCATACTCCATGCCGCCAGCAATCCATAGGCAAACTTTGATGGCAACCTTAACTGCTGCTCTGCCGAACGAACCAGCATCATTTTATCCGTCGTCAGCACAAAAAGCGCACCTAACCCCACAAAAGCAAGCACTCTCGTAGAAAGCTGCAAACCATTTGCCACTGCACCGTCGGTAAAAATATTTAGTTCTACCCCAAGCGGTGTGCCGCCCTGAAAGGTGTAGCCCGTAAAGAACAGCCCCACCGCCGCCACCGCCGCAGGAATCAACATCAATCCGATTTTTTTCGCACTTACTTTTGATAAAAAAAGCACACCGATACACACCGCAAACACAATCAGATTGAGCATTGGTCTATAAAAAAATGCCAATGCCACAGTAGGAACAAGTATGCCTATCATCTTACAAGCTGGATTTAAGTTTTTCATGCAGCGTTCCCTCCTTTAGTTCATAGACAATGTCTGCATAATCTTTGGCAAGCTGCCTGTCGTGTGTCGAAAAAATCAAGGTGACACCACGCTTTACAACCTGCTGCTGCAAGCAATCCATAATTGCTATAATATTATGTGCGTCCTGCGCATAGGTTGGCTCGTCACATACAAGCACCTCGCATGGATAGGCAAGCAATGCCGCAACCCCCAGCCTGCGCTGCTGTCCCTGACTAATCATGTACGGCGATACCGCTCTATATCTCCATAGCTTGATGCTCCGTAAGATTTCTTCTGTTTTTTGTTCTGCATTCTGTTCCCCCCGAAATCCGACAGCAATTTCATCAAAAACAGTATCAGCAACAAACTGATCCTGTGGACTTTGAAAGATAAAGCCAATTTTACTGCGCATTTTCTTGTTTTTTCGGATGTCCTCGTCCTTTATCAAAATGTTTCCATCGTATTTTTGCAAACCGCACAGAGCAGAAAAAAACGTGCTTTTTCCACTGCCGCTTTGTCCAATCATTGCGTGGATACGTCCTTTAAAAAAATCCGTAGAAAGATGATTTAGAATTTTGTTATTATCTTTTGTAACGCTCAGCCCTCTGATTTTTAAAATCGGCTCTAATTTTACAGGTGCTTTTTTAGGCGCTTGCATCTGATAGTTGCTGTCTTTTATACAAATACCCAATTCTTTTGCATCAAGCACAGATAATTCTTTTGTCTGTTTGATGATGGTACCGTCTTTATCCAGCACAACAAGCTGGCTTGCCACGTCCTCCCACAGCCCCAAATGATGATCCACCGCCAAGATGCCCACCCCATACTCTTTATGCAGTATCCGAAGCTTTTCCAAAATATCCTTTGCAGATTCTTCATCAATGTTTGCAAATGGTTCGTCCAGCAAAATCCATTTTGGACGCAGTGCAGCCACACACGCAAGCATTGCTTTTTGCTTTTCCCCTCCCGAAAGCGATACCAGTTTTCTCTCCTTTAAATGTGCGATTTTGCAAAACTCCAATGCCTCTTCTATGCGTTTATCCATCTTTTCAGGCGGCATTTGAATATTTTCCAAACAAAAAATTAGTTCGTTTTTTACTGTATCCATGCAAAACTGCAAATCTGGATTTTGAAAAATCAACCCGATGTGCTTTGTGCGCTGAGCGCTGGGCAAATCACTGATTTTGATACCGTTGACGGTAAGCTGTCCGCTTTTTATCACACCTGCATTTTGGGGATAAAGCCCTGCCGCCAAAAAGAGCAGCGTGCTTTTTCCACAGCCCGATACTCCTGTTATCACCGTTATATCCGCCGCCGATACCGTCAGATTCATGCTTTCTATGATGTTTTTCTTTGCATTTTGTGCATAAGAGAAGCTTAAATTCTCCAAAACAATTTCGTTCATGATTTCCTCAAAAAAGCGTTGGTAAATTCATTTTCCCGTCTTTGTGACACGAGTCCTCTTTTTACCATCCAGTCCGCAAATCTGTCCCATCTGCTGTCCTTTATAGTTCCCCAATGCCCCGTATCATCAAGCAAAATCGGCGACAAATGCCGTTGACTTTTGTTCAGCAAATCCTGTGATACTTGCGGCATATAAGGCTTTATTAGCACTGCTGTCTGTTCTGGATTTCTTGCTGCATCAATATAGCCTTGATCCAGTGCCGCTAAGAAATTTCTCAAATCCTGCGGTCTATTGTCTATCAAATCCTGCGCCGCACCAACTGCAGGTGCTGCAAAATCGAACAGCGGACAAACATCAGAAAATGCAAAATAATTGACATCTGCGCCTGCGTCCTTCATCACAAAATACTCCCAATTCTGATAAACCCACACCGCATCTGCGTCTTTGCCAAGCGTTGCCTCAATATCTCCTACATCTTTGTTGACAAGTTTCACTTTTTCATAGTTTCCGCCGTCCATTCTAACAGATTCTCCAAGAACCTCATGAAACCACTGCGGTGTCCAGTGTGTAAGACGTTTTCCCTCCAAATGTTTTGGAGAAGTAATCCCGCATTCTTTTAAAGATAAGATTCCAGAATCACATTTTTGCGTCAGCGTTGCAACCGCACACAGTTTTTCTCCCTCGTCCATAGCAATCATCAGAGAGGGCTGTGGTGCCACCACAATATCCGTACCCTGCGCATCAAATACACCATGAACTTTTCCGTTAATTTGTACTTCCAGCCCAAAATCTTTAAAGTAACCTTTTTCTTGTGCCACGCAAAATCCTGCGTGATTGGTGTTTGCAAACCAATCCAATACTACTTTGATGATACTCATTTATTCTTCCTCATCTGCAACTTCTGCAAACTTCATGTTTGCACCCAGTGCATAGTTTTTAAGAACACCTGTTTTTGCAAGACCGCTTCCTGCAAATTTACAGATAACACCCGAGAACAACACCGCACTTCCGATACGCACCAAAAGCATCGCAATCAGCAGTGCTGGATCTAACAGTGCATAGCCGCTTTGAACAAATCCCCACAAAAAACTGAAAGTTGCCGCAAGCGCACCCGACAGACACATACTCGCCATATCAAACCGCTTGTATCTGAACACTGCAAAGCCCACTTCAGCACCTGCACCCTGTACTGCACCCGCAATGATAACGAGTCCGCCGCCTGTATTCCCCATCAATAGCTCCAAAAATGCCGCCAAAAATTCCGATACAATCGCAACACCAGGTTTTTGTATGATGTATGCCGCCAAAGTCGCCGCCATAAACCAAATACCGTATACCAATTCAAACCCAAAAGGTGCAAGTCCAAAAGGTGTTAATGCCGCCGTCAGACCAATCCCTGCATACAATACCGCAAGATAAATCAGTGCGAATACCACCCCTAAAATCGCCACCATGATGATGTCTTTCAGCTTCCAGCCAGTTGTTTTTTTCATCTGTACTTCCTCCAAAAATAATTATTTCGTAATCAGGCTTTGTCAAATTTCCGCAAAAAAAAGAGTCCTTCTCATGCGAAAAGAACTCAAAAATAACTTGTAAAAGTTAAACTCTATGCTCCCTCCGTCGGTATGAACCGAATCAGGTTCTAAGGGTCTAGACCTCACAGTCTACTCTCAGCCGTTTTTGACGACTCCCCGTTACTGATTTTTACTATATCACATTTCCCCTGTATGTGTCAAATGCGTTTCCTTTAAAAAGCAATGGCGCTTCCAGCTAAAAAAACGCAGAATTTCTTAATCATATCAGATTCGAACGATACGGTTTTCAAACAGAATTTTTCCGCATGGCTGTGTTACCCTCGCTCGCCTTGCCCTGCAAAAAATTCTTTATT
>JAVXBD010000005.1:0-39951 GCA_036660175.1 Christensenellaceae bacterium
AATGAGTCGCTTTTTCAACAATATTTCTACTACTATCATTTTCAATGTGTTTCCCCTCAAAGCATACAAATCCTGTTAAGACAATAAACATCATTTGTCATAAAAAAGAAGAAAACTCGACTTTCTTATAAAACTTTTAGTCCGATATTAACATTGTATTAATATCATCAAAGATTATCAAACATTTACAAAACAAAAAACCTTGTATTACCACTAACAACAGTGTAAATACAAGGTTTCTTTATGGTGGGAGCAACAGGGCTCGAACCTGTGACCCTCTGCTTGTAGGGCAGATGCTCTCCCAGCTGAGCTATGCTCCCTCTGGGTCTTGTTGTTTTCACAACGCTTAATTATTATATGATATTATGATTACAGTGTCAACGATTATTTTCAAGGTGTATTCAAAATTATTGTATTTATTGCTCAATAATTCTTAAAATATCTCTTGATTACTACATAATATGCAAAATTATCTTCTTTTTTCAAGTTCTGCGAAAAGTTCTGTCAGGCTCAATCCTTTTTCGTTCATCAGCACCAATAGATGATAAATTAAATCTGCCGCTTCATATTGCAGTTCTTCTGTTCCATCATTTTTGGAAGCGATAATCACTTCTGCCGATTCTTCCCCTACTTTTTTAAGAATTTTATCAAGTCCTTTTTCAAAAAGATAGTTCGTATAGGAGCCTTCTTTTGGATGTACTTTTCTGTCTGCAATTAAATCATATAATTCATATAAAAGTGATGAATTAGCAATTGTTTCCTTTTTCATTGCTTGATTAAAAAAGCAGGAATATTCTCCCGTATGACATGCAACACCTGTTTGTTCCACTGTAAGCAAAATGCTGTCAAAATCGCAATCAAAATCAAGCTTCACTACTTTTTGCACATTTCCAGATGTTTCGCCTTTTTTCCATAGTTGCTTACGAGAGCGTGAATAGTACACCGCATATCCCGTTTTAAGCGTTTCTTTGAGTGCCGCTTCGTCCATGTATGCCTGCATCAGCACTTTCCCTGTGTGCGCTTCCTGTGCGATAACAGGAATAAGTCCATCTGCGCTATACTTTACTTTTTCTAAATAATCCATTTTTCTGCTCCTTATATTCTTACTTGTATGTTTTTCGATTTTAAATACTCTTTTACCTGATTTATTTTTAATTCATTATAATGAAAGAGTGAGGCAGCAAGCACTGCGCTTGCATCTGCTTTTTCAATAATTTCTGCAAAATCTTCCAACTTGCCTGCACCACCCGATGCAATCACTGGCACATTTACAGTTTCACACACTAATTTTGTGAGTTCGACATCATATCCATTTTTTGTACCATCTGCATCCATACTCGTTAGAAGAATTTCTCCTGCACCCAATACACACACTTTTTTTGCCCACTCAATTGCATCAATGCCTGTATTGACTCTGCCGCCATTCAAAAACACCTCAAACTTGCCTTTATCATTTTTCTTTGCATCAATTGCCACAACCACACATTGACTGCCAAATTTTATTGCTGCATCACTGATAAGCTGCGGCCGATGAATTGCTGCTGAATTAACAGAGATTTTATCTGCACCGCATTTTAAGATTCTGCGAAAATCTTCCACCGTACGTATCCCGCCGCCCACCGTAAGCGGTATAAAAACTTGCTCTGCGGTTCTTGACACTACTTCTTCCATAATTCCACGATTGTCAGCTGATGCCGTAATATCCAAAAAAACCAGTTCATCTGCACCTTGCTCGTTATATGCTTTTGCAATCTGCACAGGATCACCCGCATCTTTTAAATCAACAAAGTTGACACCCTTTACAACACGCCCTTTACACACATCAAGGCAAGGAATAATTCTTCTTGTCAACATCTTATTTCGCCGCCTGCAATGCTTCTTCTAAGGTCATTGTTCCTGCGTATAACGCTTTTCCAACGATACATCCGCACGCACCCGTCCCTTTTACACGTTTGATGTCCTCAATACTACTGACTCCGCCCGATGCAATCAAATTCACCCAAGTTTTTTTAACAATCTGTTCCGTTTTTTCGATGTTTGGTCCTTCCATCATGCCATCTTTTGCAATATCGGTATAAATAATATTAGCTACACCCAATTTATGCATTTGTATTGCCAAATCCACTGGATCAATATCCGTTGCATCTGCCCAACCTTTGATGGCAACCTTACCTTCTTTAGCATCAATGCCCACAGCAATACGGTCTTTATATCTGGACACTGCCCACTTCACAATTTCAGGATCTTCCACTGCAACCGTTCCTAAAATCACTCTAGATATTCCAACTTCGTCAAGACGCACCATAATATCTTCCTTTGTACGCACACCGCCGCCCATCTGCACAGGTATTTTTATAGACTGTACCAATTGTTTAATAATTTCCTTGTTTACAAATTCGCCAGAAAACGCAGCATCAAGATCCACCACATGAATATAATTTGCGCCCGCTTTTTCCCATCTTTTTGCCATCTCTACTGGATCGCCATATTCTGTAGATTTTCCCATTTCACCTTGTAGCAGTCTGACGCATTTCCCATTTTTTATATCAATCGCAGGATAAATTTTCATTTTAGACCTCCAAAATTTTTCATCATTGCAAGCCCGGTTTCTCCACTCTTTTCCGGGTGAAACTGCAATCCGTACATATTATCTTTTTGAATTGCAGAAACAAAATCATAACCATAGTTCGTTGTCGCAAGAATGTTTTCCTGCGGTACATTCTGTGCATGATATGAATGCACAAAATACACAAACTGTTCTTTTTGAGCGGTACAGAACAACTCGTTATCTTTGATTTTTAGGGTATTCCAGCACATATGCGGCACACGCAGATTTTGCACATCAAAAGGCACTACCTCGCCCTTTATCAGTGACATACACTCATACTGCCCATTCTCATAGCTTTTTTCAAGCATTAGCTGCATTCCCAGACAAATTCCCAAAAAATATTTGCCTGCTTTTATCTGCCGCTTGATTTCACCAACTAACCCACGCTGTTCTATATTTTTCATTGCATCTGCAATCGCCCCCACACCCGGCAAAACGATATGACTTGCCTCTCCAATTTTTTTCTTGCTATCAGTAATTTGAGCATCAAAGCCTACAAACTCAAACGCTTTTTGCACACTGCGTAAGTTTCCCATACCATAATCAATAATGGCTATCATAACACACCTTTTGTTGAAAAAACGCCCTTGATTTGTGGATCAACAGACAACGCTTCCCTCAGGCACTGCCCCACCGCCTTAAATGCAGCCTCTAAAATATGATGTGTATTCTTGCCATACTGCAAATTCATATGCAGTGTAAGCCCTGCATTCATCGCCAATGCTCTAAAAAACTCCTCACAAAGCTCTGCGTCAAAATCACCCGTCTTTGAGTTTTTCAACTCAATGTTATATGCAAAATAGGGTCTGCCGCTAATATCCAGATTTGTCATCATCAGGGTTTCGTCCATTGGCACAAACTTTGTAGCATATCTGCGAATACCTTCTTTGTTTCCCATGGCTTGCCTAAGCGCCTCACCAATCACGATACCGCAATCCTCCACTGTATGATGTGCGTCAACTTTCACATCCCCTTTACAGCTAAGCTCTAAGCTCATCTGCGAATGTTTGGCAAATAAATCCAACATATGATTAAAAAACCCCACACCTGTGTCAATGTTGCTTGTACCATCGCCATCAATCGCAAGCTTTAGCTTGATGTCTGTTTCATTTGTTTTTCTTTCGATTATACACTCTCTCATAGTTCCTCAAATCTGATTTTTGCACTGCGGGCATGAGCATCTAAGCCCTCCGCCTTCGCAAACATCTCTACTTTTTTATAGACTTTTTCAAACTCTTCTTTAGAATAGTATATCACACTCGATTTCTTTTGAAAATCATCGACATTCAAAGGTGATGAAAACTTCGAGGTAGAATTAGTCGGCAGCACATGATTTGTTCCTGCAAAATAATCTCCCAATGGTTCTGGAGAATATTCACCTAAGAAAATCGAGCCTGCATTGATAACTTTCGGCAGCAGTTCCATTGGATTTTTTGTGCAAATCTCAAGGTGTTCCGGAGCAATTCTATTGGAGATGTCCACACAATCCTGCAAATCTTTGGCAAGTATAATCGTTCCATAATTCTCAAGCGACTTTAACACGATTTCCTTTTTGGGAAGCTGCTGCATCTGCTTTAAAATCTCCGCCTTTACTTTTCCTGCCATTTGCTCGCTGTTTGTCACAAGAACACATGCCGCAAGCTCATCATGCTCAGCCTGTGATAAAAAATCCGCCGCAATAAACTGCTCGTTTGCATCTTCATCGGCAATCACTAACACCTCTGAGGGCCCTGCAATCATGTCAATACCTACCTGTCCATACACGCTTTTTTTAGCAAGTGCAACATAAATATTCCCAGGTCCTGTTACTTTATTCGTTTTAGGGACGCTTTGTGTCCCATAGGCAAATGCTGCAATTGCCTGCGCACCGCCCATCTTATAAATCCGATCTGCCCCCGCAATGCTCGCCGCCACAATGGTCACTGGGTTTATCTGCCCGTTTGTTGCTGGAGTTGCCACACAGATATTCTCCACTCCTGCACATTTTGCAGGAATGATATTCATCAGTACACTTGATGGATATGCCGCTTTTCCACCTGGCACGTATACCCCTGCACTCTGTACAGGAATATAAAGCTGTCCTAAAATTTTCCCATCTTTTTCTATAAACCAATTCTCTCGCTTTTGTCTGTCATGAAATTCTTTGATGTTTTGCGCCGCCTCTTTCATGATTTCAATCAGTGCTTTATCAACTTCCAAAAACGCTTCTTGGATTTCTTGCTTGCTCACCAACAGATTTTGAGAAGTTACAGCAAATCCGTCAAATTTCTGAATATAATCGAAAAGTGCTTTATCTCCATTTGTTTTGATGTCATATAGAATTTCATCTACTGTTTTCTGCTGCTGTGCATAATCTGTCTGCGCACGATTCAGCAGTCTTTTATCAATGGACTCTGTATCATCAGATTTTATAATTGGTAGCATTTACAGTTCCTCCAGTGCCGCCGAAAGCTGTGCAATCAACGGTTTAATTCGCTGTGATTTCGTTTTAAGGCTCACTTGGTTTACCACCAGCCTTGCACTTATTTCACAAATATCTTCCAGTACACACAAACCGTTTTCACGCAGTGTTGCACCACTTTCCACAATATCTACAATCACATCGCTCAAATCCAGTATCGGAGCTAATTCAATACTTCCATTTAGCTTAATAATTTCAATATCTTCACCCTTTTCGTCATAAAACATTTTGGCAACTCGTGGATATTTGGTTGCTACTCGTGTAATATGCGAAGTAATTTTATCATGCTTCCTGTTTTCGTATCCTGCAACGGATATTTTGCATTTTGCATATTTTAGATCCAACATTTCGTATAGCGGCAGTCCAGCCTCAAGCAGCGTATCTTTTCCAGCAATTCCCAAATCCGCCACGCCTCGATAGACATAAATCGGCACATCTGCTGGTTTTACTAACACAAACCGCAAATCGTTCTTTAAATCATACACCACCAATTTACGTGTGTCTTTTTCAAGCTGTGAAGTATCCATTCCGCATCTTGAAAAAAGCTGAACAGCAAATTTTGCAAGTCTTCCCTTTGCCAACGCAATTGTAATCATGCTACTTCACCTCATCTTCAAGAAAGCATACATCATATCTCATGCAGTCATAATCATTTCCATTCATCTCAATCACTACACGTTTCCCACTATTTCTCAGCTTTTGTGCTACTTGATAGGCACGCTCTCGCTCATTTTGCTTACATTTTATCACAGTAATTTTTTCATTGTTTATTTTTAAAGCGCCCTGCTTTTCCAAAACAATCAATAGTTCCTTAATACCCATCGCAAATCCTGTTGCAGCAGCCGATGCCCCAAACTCCTGTAGCAGATCGTCATATCTGCCTCCCGATAAAATTGGAGTACCAATTCTGTCTGAAATTCCTCGGAAGATAATTCCAGAATAGTAATTAAAGTTGTTAAGTATGCCAAAATCAATTGAAATATAATCTTTATATCCAAAATCACATAATATTTTGTACACTTCGCCAATATTTTTGACCGCATTTTTGCACTCTTCGTTTTTCGCAAGATTCTGCGCAATTCCAAGCACTTCCACTCCGCCAAAAAGATTGCCAAGCTCCAGCAGCGTACTTTTTGTCTGCGCATCAATCGTAGTTCTTGACAATTCATACTCAAGCTCTACGTTGTTTTTTGTATCAATCAGTTGTCTAATTTTATCAGCTTGCATATCAGTAATATCAAGTTCGCTCATCAATCCTTTAAAAAACGCAACCTGACCAATATCAATTTTAAAATCGGCAACACCCACGCACAACAGACTTTGAATGGCAAGTGCAATCACTTCTGCATCTGCATCTGCACCACTTTTCCCAATCAATTCGACACCTGCCTGCGTAAACTCTGTTTTTCCGCTGATTCCACTGTTTAAAAAGCCATAGGCATTGCCAGTATAACACAGCCGTAAGACATCTTGCTTTGCAAGCAGCTTTGTTGCAGCCATGCGTGCAATCGGTCCTGTAATATCTGGCCGCAATGCAAGAATGCGTCCCTGTAAATCAAAAAATTTAATCATATTTTCTTGTACATACGGCACAGCATCATGCATAAAGACCTCATAGTATTCAAAAGACGGAGTTTCAATTCGGTCATAGCCGTTTTTAAAAAACTCTGCATTAATTTGATCTTCTATATTTTTCTTCGCTGCACATTCATCGGGCAAGTAGTCCCATGCTCCGTTTGGTATCTGCAATTTTAGTTTATCCATTGTCTTCACATCTCTCAAATCTGTTTTATATTTTACAGCGGTCTGTGTCAAAAATAATTTATCGTAGTAAATCGCTATCTAACTAATATGATAATACAGCAGTAGGTGCTATTTGTCAAGATGTTTTAGTTAAAAGCAATTTCTATCATCTTTTCGTTCATGTTCTGCGACGCACGCTGTGTAATCTTATCGTATTCTTCTTTAAATTCTTTGCTGCTTTTTAAGATTTCCAACACTTCTCTTGCACGCAGTAGCTGTTTTGAATCAGATATTAAATTTGCAATTTTTAGATTCCCCATACCATGCTGACGCACGCCAAAAACATCTCCACTGCCCCGTAGCTGCAAATCTTTTTCTGCAATCTCAAAGCCATCATTCGTTTTTACAAGCACTTGCAGTCTTTCAAAAGCATTTGTATTGTCCGATAACAAAAAGCAATAGGACTGATACTCTGCCCTACCCACTCTTCCACGCAATTGATGCAGTTGTGCAAGGCCAAACCGCTCCGCATTAAAAACCACCATAACAGAGGCGTTTTGTATGTTGATGCCTACTTCTATCACCGTTGTACAAATCAGTATTTTAATTTTTCCCTCGGCATATCGCTGCATAATCTGTTGTTTTAAATCGTTTTTTAGTTTTCCATGTAAAAGTGCAATTTCATATCCTTGATACACATTTTTCAACTCTTCAAATATCTCGCTTGCCGATCGTGCATCAGAATTCTCACTGTCCTCAATTAGTGGACAAACCATGTACACCTGTCTGCCATGATCCATCTCATTTCTGACAAATCGTATCATCTCCTGATACTTGTTTTGGCGAATTAAATAAGTCTTGATACGCTGCCTGCCTGGCGGAAGTTCATCAATAATAGAAATCTTTGTCTTTCCATACAGCACAAGCGCCAGCGAACGTGGAATAGGTGTTGCCGACATAATCAACGTATGTACGTCTTTGCCTGCTCCAGCAAGATTTGCACGCTGTTTTACACCAAACCTATGCTGCTCATCTGTAATAATCAAGCCTAAATTTGAAAAGTGTGTATCTCCATAAATCAGTGCGTGTGTACCAATGATAATTTTCGCACTGCCGCTCTCTATCTTTTCCTTTTGAACTGCACGCTGTTTTGCGCTCATAGAGCCTACCACCAATACAATTTCATGCTCATCAAACAACTCTTTTGCCGCAATATAATGCTGATCTGCCAACAACTCTGTAGGCGCCATCATAACGCTTTGATACCCATTGCGAATCATACAATCCATTGCAAAAAATGCAATTGCTGTTTTTCCGCTTCCAACATCTCCTTGTACCAATCGATTCATATAATGTGTGCTTGTCAAATCATCAGCAATCTCGCTCATCACTCGTATTTGTGCATTTGTTGGCTGAAACTTTAATTTCTTAGTAAATTCTATTTTGCTTATTTTCTTGATTACAACCCTGTTTTGTCCATTTTTTTCTTCACCCAGCATTTCAATCATACGTCCAAATATAAGCAGCTCATCAAATACAATTCTTGTACGTGCCGATTTTGCATGTTCGATGCTGGTTGGAAAATGAACCTCCTGCAATGCAGTACGAATTGTTGGCAATTCAAACCGCTTAAGAAACGCATCTGAATAGCTTTCCTCTATCGACGTTTTATACAGTGCTTCCTTCATTGCTTTTCTAAGCATATTTTGTGTAAGACCATTTGTCAGTGGATAAAGAGGTAAAAAAGAATCTTCAGGCTTTTTAAAATACAGCTCAGGAGATGAAATCGTAATTCTTCCGAATTTATATTCCACTCTCCCGTATACATAAATCGTCTGTCCTTGCCTGATGTTATTTTTAATGTATCTCTGATTAAAAATATCAATATTCACAATCCCCGTTGTGTCTGTTACCTGAAAGCTTGTGATTTCCATTCCTTTTCTGATATATTTTGTAACAGGTATGGTTAAAATTTTAACGCATAGCAATGCTGTTTCGCCAAACTTCACCTCTGATATTTTCTTTGTATTGGTTAAATCTTTATAATCACGCGGCAAATAATACAGCAAATCTCTGATTGTATCCACTTCAATTTTATGGAACAATTTTGCTGTTTTTTCGGCAATGCCCTTAATTTCTGTCACGGAATCACAACTATTCATTGTTACCTGCGCTTTCGTATTAAAATGCTATGATATGAAAAGAGCTGGCATACTCACCAGCTCAAAATAAATAAATAAAAATTATTCCACTGAAATCATAAATGGGTATACTGGCTGACCGCCAAATCGCACTTCAATATCTAATTGAGAAAACTCTTTTTGCGAAAGCTGTGCAAGTTCCTCCGCATCCTGCTGTGTGGCATCTTCTCCATAGTATATACAAAGAAGCTCACTGTCTTCATCTGTCATTGCTCCTACAAGGCCTACAAAGACATTTCTAAGCACCGCATCATTCACCACAATATCATTTTCAAAAATCCCAATCAGTTCTCCTTGCTTGATGCTGTTCCCATTCATTTTTGTATCACGCACTGCGTTTGTAATCAATCCTGTTTTTATTTCGCCAACCGCACGCGACATTCTTTTTTCATTGCTCTGCAAATCTTTATCAGGATCATAAACAATCGCCGCCGCAATCCCCTGTGGAATTGACTTTGATTTAATAACCGCAACATTCTTATTACACAGCACAACCGCCTGCTCTGCCGCCAAGATAATATTCTTATTATTCGGTAAAATCAACACGTTTTTAGACGGAGCACTCTCTATTGCCTGCAAAATATCCTGTGTAGACGGGTTCATAGACTGCCCGCCCTCCACATATCCATCAATATGCCATTCATCAAAAATATCTTTGATTCCCTCGCCCGCCGCAACTGCAATCACTGCAATATCTTTTTTCTCAATAGGCAAAACCTCGTTTGATAATTCTCTGTGCTGCTCCCGCATATTATCAATTTTGATTTTGCTGAGTTCTCCAAGAATTTGTGCATATTGGAGTGCTAACCCTGGCTCATTGGTATGCACGTGCGTTTTTACAAGGTTTAAATCCCCTACAACCAGCACACAGTCACCAATTTTTGAAAGATTATTACGGAAAGTATCAATATCTCTTTCTTTCGTTCCCTCATACAAATTCTTTATGAAAAATTCTGTACAGTATCCAAATTCAATATCTTCCTTGTCCATTGCAAGATTTGAAAAATCAATAATCGCATCTTTATTTCCAAGAATTTTCTCGCTGTCAATTTCATCACCATCAAGAACCGCCTTAAAGCCCATAACAATGACAAGAAATCCTGCCCCACCTGCATCTACAACACCTGCTTCCTTTAAGACTGGAAGCATTTCAGGTGTTAGGCGCAATGTCTTTTCACCTTCAATAATGACATGCTCCAATTGTTTATAGATGTCGTCTGTTTTTCCTGAAATTTCTTCTGCTGCCTGTGCCATGCTTTTTGCAACAGTTAAAATAGTGCCTTCTTTTGGTTTCATAACCGCTTTATAGGCATATTCTACGCCACGTGTCAATGCACATGCAATAACCTTTGTATCAATTGTTGTTTCTGCTTTTAAGCAAGCATCACAAAACCCTGAAAATATCTGTGAAAGAATAACTCCAGAGTTTCCTCTTGCACCTTTCAGCGCTCCTAAGCTTAAAGCACCAATCACGCTTGCATCATTGCTTTCATCAGCTGCAGCAACTTCTTTTGCAGCAGCCATCATAGTGAGTGACATATTTGTTCCCGTATCACCATCAGGCACAGGAAATACGTTTAATGCATCAAGCGTATCTTTATTTTGTTCAAGAATCACGGCGGCTCCAAGAATCATTTCTTTTAACTTTTTACCGTCAAGAGTTTTTATCAATCTTGAAATCCTCCTTAAATCTGGATACCCTGAACAATAATATCTACACTGCTTACATTAAGTCCAGTTTCCTTTTCAACCGAATACTTTACTCTATCAATAATGTTTTCCGCAACAGCAGATAGAGAGACACCATATTTTACTGTAATAAACAATTCAATGACAATATTCTCTGTTTCATCGGTTTTTACTCTAACACCTTTTTTTAGATTATCACTTTTAAAAAGATTCGTTAATGCTTCACCAATATTTTTTTGAGACATTCCTACCAGCCCATAACATTCCGTAGCACTGATACCAGCAATCGAAGCAACGTAATCTTCTGAATAAGCAATCTTACCTAAATCGTTTTTTAATATTGCACTCATTTATAAAACCTCCTATATGGTTTCTTTGATAGTATTATATACCATAATTTATAGAATATCAAACAGTTCACAGAACATTTTTTGCTGATTAGAAGTTGCTTTTTTTTAAAAAAGACACCAATGAATCTGTATCTGCAAGTTTTTTTGCTCTAATTTTGTTAAAACACTTGCAAATGCTCTGTAATAATGGTAAAATTAACGCTGTTTGAAATGTATATTACAAGAGGGAGGTGTTTTTGATGGCAAAATATTGTGAGATATGTTCTAAAGGCGTTTCGTCCGGTAATAAGGTCAGCCATTCGCACAGAAAATCGAAAAGAATTTGGGCACCAAATGTTCAACGTGTTAGAGTTGTTGAGGGCGGTACTCCCACAAGAAAGTACGTTTGCACTCGTTGCTTGCGTTCTGGAAAAGTGGAACGTTACGTATAAACAAGTTTAAAAAATCAGCACATATTTTAATAAGATATGTGCTTTTTTTATTCTATAAAAAACTTCTAACTCATATATTAGGGTTCAAGCAATCCATAAAATGTAAAAAACAGAGTATATGGAGAAGAACTCTGCTACTTTTAGCATATACAAAAACATTTACCAATATTTTCAAAGTTTTAGCAGACACAAAGCATACATATATGATGCAAACCTATGTAATCAAAATAAATCATGCGAAAGAAACCTCTATTTAATCAAAAAAAAGATTGCAATAGCATAAAGAGGTACAAGGTTTTGATTCGTTCGTATCAATTTTTTAAAAAAAATGCCAAATAACTCTGAAGTAATAAAATTGCCCCACGCACTTACTTTTTTGTAGTATGTTTGTATGGATTTGAGAGTTAATAGAATAGAGATAGCCAAACAACGTGAGCAAGGAAAGCAATAAGAAAATGGAATACCTGCACAAAACAACATAAAGAGAAAGAGATTAAGAGGTGCAGAATCTTCCCTTTAGGCGAAATAAGCAATCCGTTCAAAAAGTGCAAAAGGTGGCAATAAAGGAAAGACAGATAAGAAAATGCTCTCTTTTTTTCCTTTCACCGCAACATCTATACTAAAATTTTTATACTCACAAATCAGTTTTTACTGCCGTTTTATCGGCTCTTTAATTTTTATCACCAACACATATCGATCACTTTTTATATGCGCAGTTTCTCTTAAAAACAGATTGCTTACCCCACGTGGTTTGTCATTGGTAAGTCTTAAGTTTTCCAAAGGATAATATAGTCCAGATGCCGTTACATGGACGCTGTCATTGATGGGAATAAGAGATACTGTCTGTCCCTTTTTTCCTTTAATATCAAAGTCGCCTTTGCCAATACTGATGGTATGGCGTTTATCCTCCATCACAAGCTCGATATTTTTTTTATGCGCACGTTTCAGCAGCATAATATTGGAAAGCAAATGGTCAATTCTTCCTCCTGTTGCTCCTAACATCACAATTTTTGTAGCACCACGCTTGATTGCAATATCCAGTGCAAGCATAGAATCAGTTTCATTCTTTTCGGCTTCTGCAAAAACTGCTTCGCTGCCCTTCTTAAGATATTCATTTAGCACTATCGAATCAACGGAGTCCATATCGCCAACAATTAAATTCGGCACAATGCTTGTATGTTCAAACGCACACAAACCTCCATCAACAGCAATGCAAAAATCAGACTCTTCAGCATACTGATTGATAAGTTCTTTTGCTGGCAGCTTTCCTGCCGCCACTATCAGCATTTTCATGTGATTACCCTCTTAACTTTTGCACCGCAAGTGCAGGATTATCCGCAGAAAATACGGTGTTTCCCGCAACCAGCACATCTGCTCCTGCGTCAATAATCGTTTTGCAGTTTTCAAAATTGATACCACCATCAATTTCAATGTCAATCTGTTTGCCAGTCGCATGTATCATTTTTTTCAGATCTGCTGTTTTTTGAAGTATCGCAGGAATAAAGCTCTGACCGCCATAGCCTGGATTTACTGACATTAGCAGTACCATCTCTACATCTTCCAAAACATATTTGATTGTTTCTAAAGATGTTGCTGGATTTAAGACAACCGCAGGAATTTTCCCACATCCTGCTATTTGCTTTAATACTCTTTGAATATGTACCGTTGATTCAACATGAATGGATATTATATCACTGCCAGATTCAGCAAATCTCTCGATATATCTTTCTGGTTTTTCTATCATCAAATGTACATCAAGAGGTACAGTTGTAATTCTTTTTAAGCTTGCAATCATTTGAAATCCAAAAGTAATATTTGGTACAAAAATGCCGTCCATAATGTCGCAGTGCATATAATCCGCTCCTGCTTTTTCAAGCATTTTTACATCTCTTTCCATATTCACAAAGTCCGCCGATAAAAGCGATGGTGCTATTTTAATCATCATATCCTCCAAAAATCCACGCACGGTTTCATTAGTCGTGCAACTATTATAATCAATATTGCGGATGATTCAGCTTCTCATCATGAATCATCTTTAAATATCGTTCATATCGTTCTTTACTGATGTTTCCTTGTTCTACCGCATATTTCACTGCACAATCAGGTTCTTGATCGTGCATACACGTATGAAACCTGCACTCACCTGCACACTGTGCAAATTCTCTAAAATATTGCCCAATTTCTTCTTTCTTTAGTTCTGTTATATCAAACATTGAAAACCCAGGGGTATCCACCACATAAGCCTTTAAATCTGGAATAAACATCAATTCTGCTTGTCTTGTTGTATGTTTTCCACGCTGTGTTTTTTTGCTCATTGTGCCTGTTTCAAGCTCAAGCCCTGCACCAAAAGCATTGATAATCGACGATTTTCCAACTGCCGATTGTCCTGCAAAGCAAACACAATTGCCCCGCACATAATCTTTTAAGTCTTCAATTCCCTCACCTGTCAATGCCGAGATATTCACCGTATTATAATAAGAATACTGGTCGCTGATTTGCTGAGCATCATTAAAATCCACATCATTTTTATTGATTGCAAGTACGCAATTAATGTTGTTTTTTTCTGCCTGTATCAGCAGCTTATCGCACAATACAAAATCAATAGTCGGTTTTGCTGCCGAAACAACCAATATCATTATGTCAATATTGGCAACCGCAGGTCTTATCAATTGATTTTTTCGCGGCAAAATATTCTCAATAAAATCATATCCGTCCAAAACAGAAAATTCTACTTGATCGCCCACCAGAGGTATGATGTTTTCATTCCGAAATCTACCACAGGCTTTGCACTCATGCAGCACACCCTGCTCATCATTTACATAATAAAAGCCGCTGATTCCTTTCACAATTCTACCAAAAATAATCAGTTTCCTCCTTTTTTAAAAACTACACTTTGTGTTTGTACTACTTCACCATTTGCAAAAACAATAATCTCTTTTGTAATTTCATCTCGGGTATCGTTCCATTCTTTTTTAATATCTGAAGAAATCAACTGTTCTCCTGTTTGCGCAACAGTTTCATAAACTATATAGTATACATCTATGTTATCCACAGAATCTTTGATACCAATTTTGATTGAGGTGTCGTCTTTTTCTATCGGTATTGAAAACTCTCCATTATATGAATATGCTGTGCCCTCTACTTTTGAAAGCCACAAATCCATCGGTTTGTTTGCCATTTGCTCCATATCTTTTTGCGGGTTTTGCTTAAATATTGTCCCTTGCGGTGCATCGTTTATTTCTTCATGCACAAAATATCTGTTTAGTCCTGATTTTTGAAGCACCATCAATCCTTGTGATAAAGATAATGCCTGTACATCTGGCACTTTTACTTTTAAAACATCTGGTGAAATCTTCACTTTTAGTGTTACGCCGCCAGTATCCTGCACATTCTCATTTGGCAGCGGCTGCTGTTCTATCACAAATCCAATCGGAATTTCTCCATCTGTTTGCTCAATAATTGATTTGATTTTAATGCCGCTCTCAGCAAGTATTTTCTTTGCCTGTTCAATATCTATCCCCGTTACATTTGGCATAATATCAATGCCCGCACCTTTGCTGATAATCATTTTTACGGCATCGCCCTTTTTTACATCCATACCAAGAATTGGCTCCTGCCCAATCACCACATCAATGGGTGCCTCCTGTGAAAACTCAGCATTTACTTCTGGTATAAGCTCCAATCGTTTGAGCGTTTCAATCGCATTTTCTTGTGAAAGTCCAATAATATTTGGCATCTGCATTGGCTTAGTTACAGTAAAATCAATCAATGCGCTTGCACATAAAATAATCGCAACAATCACCACTGCGGAAACCGCAAGCGTCGCCACCAACTTTTTAATACTCTTTTTCGAGCGTTTTGCATGCTGATCTTCCATATGAAGCTGCTGGCGCTTATTCTCTGTATATTTAATATACTCCCCTTCTGGTTCATTTAAACATCTCTGCAAATCTTCATACATATTAAATGCAGATTTATAACGAAAGTGTTTATCTTTTTGTGTCGCCTTTTGTATAATCTTATTAACGCTCTGCGGCACAGCAGTCATAATATCTGTTACATTTGGCATTGGCTCGTTAATGTGTTTAAGTGCAATGGCAACAGACGAATCAGCATCAAACGGAACACGTCCGCATAACATTTCATAAACCAGTATCCCTAACGAATAAATATCCGAACGTTTATCGGCACGCTCTCCACGTGCTTGCTCAGGCGAGAAGTAATGCACTGATCCCATTACGCTGTTATCTTCCACAGTGATTGTATTTTGCGACAGATTTTTAGCAATACCAAAATCCGCAATGTACGGTTCTCCAGTCATATCAATCATCACATTATGCGGTTTAATATCTCTGTGGACAAATCCTTTGACATGTGCATATTCTAATGCCAAACAAAGCTTTTTTGCAACACTGATAACGTATTTAATAGGCAAAGGTCCATTGATGTTGATTAAATGCTTCAATGTTTTTCCCTGAATTAAATCCATCACAATATAATAAGTTCCATCATCAAGCCCCGCATCATAAGCACGTATGATGTTTGCATGACGCAATTTAAGCGATGCCTGCACCTCTTTTTTAAAGCGCTGTACAAACTCATCGTTTTGCGTAAGCTCTGGCTTTAAAACTTTTACCGCCACAATTTGCTTGGCACGTTCATCAAAGGCTTTATAAATATAAGCTGAACCGCCCGAATCTATTTGCTCTATTAGGCGATAACGTCCTGCGAGCAGTTTATTCTTCTCTATCATTTCGCATCCCCCATAGGGTAGTTTGATGCAAGTATAACGGAAATATTATCTTTTCCACCACCATCCAGCGCAAAATCAATCAGCAACTGCGCTTTTTTATTAATACTTTCGTCTGCCGACAAAATACGAATAAGGGTGCTATCATCTGTATAATTGGATAGTCCATCAGAACACAAAAGTATGATGTCGTTTTTTTTCCATGTTTCGTTATAAATATCAACGACTAACTCCTTCATTCCAAGCGCTCGTGTAATGATATTTTTAAAAGGATAATCTCCTGCGGCTGTTTTCTTAATGACACCACTATCTATCAAGTGCTGCACATATGTATGATCCTTTGTAATTTTTTTTATATTTTTACCGTCAAAATGATAGGCGCTGGAATCTCCAACTTGAGCTATCACAATATTATCATCATTAAAAGCGGCAAAAGTAACCGTTGTTCCCATGCCTTTTAATTTCTTATTTCGATCCGTTTCTTCAACAATTTGTAAATTTGCATATTCGACTGCTTTTAATACTTGATCTTCGTTCAGTTCTTTTGCTTCTAAATCATCAATGTATTTTTTTACAGAAAAGCAAGCAATTTTACTTGCGATTTCGCCTGCCGCATGACCGCCCATCCCGTCCGCAACAAGCATATAGTAAGGCTGTGCATCACACTGCACCAACACCGAATCTTCGTTTGTCTTTCGTACTTTTCCTACATGAGAAATTGCTACCGTTTTCATACAAACCCCTTTTGCTTTCCTGTTATTTGTTATAAATATCGCTGCCTTAGCTGTCCACAAGCACCCGAAATATCCTCGCCCATTGATTTTCTGATGGTGGCGGATAACCCACCTTCCTCAAGCATCTTGCAAAACGAATAAATCTTTTGCTTTGGTGTTGCACACAAGGTTTGACCATCTTTTTTATGAAGTGGTATAAGGTTTACGTGGCAGTGCAGCTGCCCCAGAAGCACGCACAATTCCTGCGCATCTTCTTTGGTATCATTCAACCCATCAATCATTGCATATTCTATTATAATACGTCTGCCAGTTTTTGCAAAATATTCTTGTGCCGAAATCAAAATATCTTTGATAGAATACTTGTTTGCAGTGGGCATTATTTGTTTTCGTTTTTCATCATTTGGTGCGTGCAGCGAAATAGACAGCGTAATTGAAAGCTTCTCGTCTGCTAATTTCTTTATCTGCTCTACCAATCCGCAAGTAGACAGCGAAATATTCCTAACACCAATATTTAGGCTTTGCGGAGCATTTACCAGCTTAATAAATTTTATAACGTTTTCGTAATTATCAAGTGGCTCACCCATGCCCATCAGCACGATGTTAGTAAGGTTACGCCCCTCGCCCATATCTGCATTAACCGCCAGTACTTGGGCAAGGATTTCACCTGCACTTAGATTACGCTTTAACCCATCAACGCATGATGAGCAAAAAACACACCCCATACGACACCCGACCTGTGTAGAAACGCACACTGTGTTTCCATAATTTTTGTGCATCAGTACACTTTCCACTGTGCTTTTATCTGGAAATTCAAATAAATACTTTTTTGTACCGTCTGTTGACGTTAGAATTTGCAGCGGTTTTGCATATCCTTCTAAAAAATTCTCTTTTAGCTTTTTACGCAATGCAGCAGACAAATCTGTCATTTCGTCAAATTTTTTCTGTGCAGTCAGCCATTTTATAATCTGTGCTGCACGGAAAGGCATTTCGCCGATTTGCGATATACAGTCTTTGAGTTCATTATAGTCCAAATCCAACAAGGTACTCATATCCTCTTCAACCTCGCCATGAAAAATCCGTCAATGCCATCTATATGCGCAAAAAGCTGTATCCTATCATTATTTGCTCTGCACTGCAAGGCTTCCGGCAAGTATTCTTTGATCGAATCCCCAACAAACTCTTTGTGGTTTGTCAAAAAAGCATCAATGTTTTCGTCATTTTCCTGCTTGTTGATAGTACAGGTAGAATACAATAATATACCGCCTTTTTTTACGTATGAGCTGCATACCTCAAGCAAAGCTCGTTGAATTTGCACCAATTCTTCCAAATCTTCTTCGTTTTTAAATATTTTAATGTCTGGTTTTCGATACAAAAGCCCCAAAGCACTGCACGGTGCATCAATCAGCACCACATCAAATTTCTGTTCATATTCATCAATGGGCTTTGTAGCATCCGCCACCGCCACTGAAGCATTTTTAATATGTAAGCGCTCAAACGTATTTTTAATCAATTCTGTTCGATGTTCATGAATATCAAGTGCTGTGACACTGCCTTCGCTGGCAAATTGTGCTGCATAAGCACTTTTACCACCTGGTGCAGCACAGGTATCTAATACACAATCTGTTCTTTTAATCCCTGCGGCACGCACACAAATCATTGACGCTTCACCCTGAACAGTGATTTTCCCTTGTGCGAAATCCAAATTTTTCTGGATATTTGATGCATTTTTGATGTAAAAAGCGTCCTCGCAGTATTTTCCATGTGCAAATCCGGTAATATCTGCACCCTGCAAAAATGAATTGATACGTACACAAGTCATCGCATTATCGCCAGCATAGCTTAGCATCTCTTCTGTTTGCGCTTCTCCATAATCCGCCAAATATTTTTCACACAGCCACTTTGGATAACTATAAAAAACGTGCAAAAACTCCGCTAAATCTTCTTTTGCATCGGGATATGAAATTTTCCCTAAATGGTCAGAAAGATTGCGCAGCGTTGCATTTACAAAACCTTTTAATTGTCTTTTTCCAACTTTTTCAACAAGTTTAACACTCTCATTTACCGCCGCACTGACTGGCACAGATTCAAAAAACAATAGCTGACAAGCACCAATACGCAAAATATTACGAATTACCGTATGTACTCTTTTTGCTGTGATAAACTGATTTAGCACATAATCAATCCGATATAAATTCTCAATTGTTGTGCTGACCAGTGCAGTAATAAAGCGTTTATCTTCGATTGAAAAATCGTTTCTAAGCGCTTGTTTTAGTTCAAGATTCAGATAACTTTTATTCTTTAGTACGTTTGATAAGACCTCTAACGATACTTGCCTTGCATTCAAATTTTTTCCTCACTTATTGAAACTGATACCCAACTTCAATTCTTTTGCCTCTTAGGCTCTCTTTGGCATTCATTCTTTTTGCACCTTGTCTTTGCAGTTCTTCCACCACAATCACACCATCTTTAGCCACGATTTCCAGTCCGCTTTTTGCATCTGCACACAACACTGTTCCTGCTTTTTCTTGTCCATCATGCGGCTTGCACGTCACTTTATAAATCTTAATTTTTTCTTCTTGATACACGATATACGCACATGGCATAGGATTTAATCCCCGCACAAAATTTATGATGTTTTGGCAGTTCTCCTCAAAATTAATCTTCCCAAAGCCCTTTTTAAACATTGGAAAATAAGTCGCAGACTTTTCATCCTGAGGTACACGCACAAGCGAGCCATCACCAAGCTTTTGAAGCGTTTTTTGAAGCACACGTGCGCCGACCTCGCTAAGCTGCTCATAAAGCTGTCCAGCCGTCATTTCCTGCGGTATTTCTACTGCTTCGCTTTCCAGTATATCTCCTGCATCAAGCGCCAGCACTGTATACATAGTAGTAACGCCAGTTTGTTTTTCTCCCGATACAATTGCCCACTGAATCGGCGCTGCTCCACGCAGTTTTGGCAAAAGAGATGCGTGAACATTGATGCACCCAAGTTTTGGAATATCCAGTATCTCCTGCGTCAAAATATGCCCATATGCTGCTGTTATCAGCAAATCAGGTGCTAATTCTTTAAGCTTTGCAACACCCTGCGGTGTGCTTATCTTTTCAAATTGATAGACATCTATGTCATTTTGTTGCGCAAAAACTTTCACAGGAGGCGGCATCATTTTTTGCCCTCTGCCTGCTTTTCTGTCTGGCTGCGTAATCACCGCCCGCACATCATATCCACTGTCAAGCAACATTTTTAAAGATGGTATCGCAAAATCAGGTGTGCCTAAAAAGACAATTTTAAAGGTCATTTTCGTCCTCATCATCATCGTCATAAACCCGTTCCACCATTTTATCCGTAAAGAGAATCCCGTCTAAATGGTCAATTTCATGCACAAAAGCACGTGCCAAAAGTCCCTCTCCCGTATATTTTTTAAGTTCTCCATTCCTATCTTGCGCCTGAACAGTCACTTTTGCTGGGCGAATTACATATCCATTATCATCAGGCAAAGAGAGACATCCCTCTTCTACTCGCTGCTGTCCTTCTGATTCAAGCACAACAGGATTTATCATCTCGATAAGACCATCACCTACATCAACAATTGCCATACGTCTGAGCGAGCCTACCTGCGGCGCAGCAAGTCCAACACCACGTGCCTCGTACATCGTTTGTGCCATATCATCAAGTAAATCCGTAATTTTCTTGTTAATAACTGTTACTTCTTTTGATTTTTTTCTGAGCCTTGGGTTATCTCCCTCAAGTATTGCTCTTGTAGCCATTTTTTTTCCTCCGTTAAGCCATGTTTGATGGATTTATATCAATTCCCGTCAAAACATTTTGATATTTTGTACTGTTAAACAGTTTGAAAATCATATCAATCATTTGTGCATCATCATTTTTCACATTCAAGAGTATTTGATAGCGTTTCAAGTTGTTGATTCTCTTAATTGCACACTCAGATGCTCTGATTTTTATTATACCATTTTTATCTGGCAATAACACTATTTTTAGTTTTTTCAAGAAATCTTTTACACTTGAAATCACTTTTTGCTCGTCCTCGCCCGAAAACTGTATCTGTACAAACATAGAAAACGGAGGAAGCACTGCCTGTCTGCGCATAGCTATTTCTTCGTTATAAAAGCCGTTATAATCATGATATTTCGCATATTTAATGGCATAATGCTGGGGATTATATGTTTGGAGAATCACCGTTCCCTGCTGTTTTCTTCCTGCACGTCCAGCAACCTGTGTAATCTGCGAAAAAGTGCGTTCTGCACTTCGATAATCTGGAATGTTCAGCATAGTGTCTGCCGCCAAAATTGCCGACAACGTCACATCTTCAAAATCAAATCCTTTGGTGATCATTTGTGTACCAATTAAAATATCCGCTTTTTTTGCAGAAAAATCTTCAAATACTTTCAGATGTGCATCTTTGCCAGTCATCGTGTCAAGATCCATGCGAATAATTCTTGCTTTCGGAAACATCTCTCTTACTTGTTCTTCAATTTGCTGTGTACCAGTCCCAAAATATTTTAGGTGCGGCTTGTGGCATTCTGGACATATTGTCTGTGGTGTTTTTGTTCTGCCGCAATAATGACATTTTAAAATATCCTGCGATTTATGATAGGTCATCGTAACATCACAGCTCTCACATTTAACTGTATATCCGCATGATCTGCACATCACAAACGTCGAATAGCCTCTTCGATTTAAAAAAAGCATTGCCTGCTTTTTGGTGGCAAGTACTTGTTCTAATTCTTCATATAGTCTACCGCTTAAAGCCGTTCTGTTTCCCGCCTTAAGTTCTTCACGCATATCAACAACTTCCACTTGCGGCATTTGCAAATCAAACAATCTGTTTGGCATTTTTAAAATTTCGTATTCGCCGTGCAGTGCTGCATAATACGATTCAATTTTTGGTGTTGCACTTCCTAAAATAAAAATCGCATCATTTATTTCGCACCTTTTTTTCGCAATTTCTTGCGCAGAATATTTTGGATAATTATCCGCTTTATAGCTACTTTCATGTTCTTCATCAATGATGATAGCGCCTAAATTTTCCAGTGGTGCAAATACCGCAGAACGTGCCCCTAAGACAATCTTTGCTTGACCACGTTTCACTTTGAGCCACTCATCATGCCGCTGTCCTGCCGAAAGTCCCGAATGAAACACAGCAATTTCCTCATCAAACCGCTGTTTTAAAAACCTGTATGTCTGTGGAGTAAGTGATATTTCAGGCACAAGCATAATGGCTGTTTTACCTTTTTTTAGGCAATCTTTTATGACACGTATATAGATTTCTGTCTTGCCGCTGCCCGTTGCGCCATGCAATAAAAAGTGTTTATTCTCTCCATGCAGAATCCTATCCAATACTTCTTTTTGTTTGGAAGTCAGTGTGTAATCTTCAATTCTCGTCACATCTTTTGATGTCACTGTACGAGCAGTTTCCTCGTCTTTTACCGCTATGATTCCCTTTTTTTTCAGAGAATCTGCTGCTGAATGATTAAGTGCAGCCAGCGGTAATCCATCTTTTTTTTGCAGACTATCTATCAATTCAATCTGCCTTGGAAACTTCGGTGTTTTGTCTTTTTTATATAATGTTATTGTGAAATCTTCCAGCTCTTTGCCATTTTTTATCAAATATACGAATTTTTGCGTCTTTGTTCCAACTTTTCCACCACGCAACTGTGACGGGAACATAAAGCGCAGAGAACTTGCCAGCGTTGAATTATATTTTTTTGAAATATATTCTGCAAGCAAAATTTGTTCTTGCGTAATAGCACAAAAATCGTCAAGCGCACATATGATGGGCTTGATTTTACTTTTTTCATATGCAGTTTTGTCACATAAACCTATAACAATCCCTTCTACCTGCTTTGACTTTCCAAAAGGAATCAAAACTCGCATACCTATTTGTACGGTAAGGATAAGCGTATCGGGGACTTGATATTCAAACACTTTATCGACTTGAGTGTGAGAGATATCCACTATTACTTTTGCGTACAATGCTACCTCCATAAAAAATCGATTAATCTATATCTTGCATGATTTCCGTTAAAATTCTGTTAGCAATATTCGTTTTTGTGTCTTTATCAATTTGTATCAGCTCTCCGCTTCTTTTATGAATAGACACTGCATTATATTCGCTATCAAATCCAATACCCTGTGAGGATACATCGTTTGCAATAATCATATCTAAATTCTTTTTCATCAATTTTTGCTCAGCATATTCTTTTAAGTTCTCTGTTTCTGCTGCAAACCCCACTAAATAGCCATGCTTTTTACTGCCTAACTCACTCAAAATATCTTTTGTTTTTTGAAGCTCCAAGCTCATCTGTTGTTGTTTTTTTATTTTTTGCTCAGCATATTTTGACGGGGCATAGTCTGCAACCGCTGCACACATGATGATAATATCCATTTCCCCTTCATGCTCCATCACACTATCATACATATCCTGTGCGCACTGCACATTTTTAAGATACATCTTTTCCTGCGGTTTTACATGAACTGGGCCAGAAACAAGTGTCACTTGCGCACCACGCTTTACAGCAGCATCTGCCAGTGCATACCCCATTTTCCCTGAAGAACGATTTGTTAAATATCGAACAGGATCAATTGATTCACGTGTTGGCCCTGCGGTAATTAAAATCTTTTTGTCTTTTAAATCCTGTCCAAAAGGCTGCTGTGTCTGCCAGCTTTGCTCAATAACCTCAATAATCTCTTGCGGCTCTGCCATACGGCCTGCACCGCTATCTCCACACGCAAGCAAGCCTTCTTTTGCATCAATTATATTGATGCCTCTGTCTTTTAAAATCTGCAAATTAACCAGCGTTGCCATATTCTCGTACATGGCACTGTTCATGGCTGGAGCTACAAAAATCGGACACTTGCATGCAAGAAGCGTCGTAGTAAGCATATTATCCGCAATTCCGCATGCCATTTTTGCAAGAGTATTCGCTGTTGCAGGTGCTACAATTACCACATCTGCTTTTTTGGCAAGTGCAATATGCTCCACTTCCCACGGTTTTTCACGTGAAAACGTATCTGTTACCACTGGATTTCCGCTTAGGGTTTCAAATGTAATGGGCGTAACAAAATTCAGCGCATTATTTGTCATGATAACATCTACATTTGCGCCTAACTTCTTCAGCGTACTTGTCAAGTATGCACTTTTATAGGCAGCAATGCCACCCGTCACTCCCAGTAAAACATTTATCCCATTCCACATTATTTGATACCGTCAGTCACTCTAATATACGTTACTTTATCCTGCATAACTTCAGCCACTGCCTGCGAAAGATGGTTGGTATCCATTTCTTTTGTAAGCGGTTGTGCTCCATCAATCAACTGTCTTGCTCTTTTTGATGTTTCCACCACCAGTGTATATCTGCAGTCTACCTTTTTTAGTAAGTCATTCAATTCTAAATGTATCATAATTTTCTCCTCTAAAGTGTATTATTTTTTGCTGTTGATGATTTCTTTTACTTGTGCAACAGCCGCATCTAAATCATCGTTTACGACTTTATAATCGTATTTATCTACCAATGCCATTTCGCTACGTGCCTTTCCAAAGCGTTTATTGATTTGTTCTTCTGTTTCTGTGGCTCTTCCCCTTAACCTTTTTAAAAGTTCCTCCTCTGAGGGCGGCATAATAAAAATCATAATCGCCTGCGGATAATTCTGTTTTACTTGCATAGCACCTTGTACATCAATTTCTAAAATGACGTTTTTACCATCTGCCAGCCTCTCAAGCACCCGCTGTTTAGGTGTTCCATAAGAACAGCCAAACACATTTGCATACTCCAGAAAATCATCATTTTTGACCATTACATCAAATTCGTCCTGTGTCTTAAAGAAATAGTTCGCACCGTCTTTTTCATGAGGCCGAGGATTTCTTGTTGTACATGAAACAGAAATCTCTATATTCTTATCCTCTATTAGTTTTTCTACAATAGTACCTTTTCCACATCCCGATGGACCGGAAATCACAATCAAACTGCCTTTTTTATTCATATCAATCCTCTTGTGTATCTGTGTCTTTTGTAACAATTCTGTGTGCCACAGTTTCGGGCTGAACTGCCGATAAAATCACATGGTCACTATCCATAATTGCAACAGCTCTTGTGCGTCTGCCATAAGTTGCATCAATCAGCATTCCTTTTGCACGTGCTTCCGTAATAATTCTTTTGATGGGTGCAGACTCTGGACTCACAATTGAAATCAATCTGTTTGCCGAAATAATATTCCCAAAACCGATGTTAATTAATTTTATTGACATATGCAGCCTCCAACTTATTCAATATTTTGTATTTGCTCTCTAATTTTTTCAATTTCACCCTTGCCTGCAATCACAGCCTCCACAATTTCCATATCCTGCGATTTTGAACCAATGGTATTAAACTCACGATTTAACTCTTGAACAATAAAATCCATATTTCTTCCTTGCGGCGTATTCTCTTCCATAGATGCCTTAAAGTGTTTTACATGGCTTTTAATACGTACAATTTCTTCAGTAATATTACATCTATCTGCAAAAAAAGCCACTTCCTGCGCAAGTTTTTGCTGGTCTACTTCCGACCCGTCTAAAATCTCTTTGAGCCGGTCATTCAGCTTTTGCTTGTATTCGCCCACCACCGTATCTTCTTTTTCATGTATTCTTTGGGCAGACTCCAGTATCAAACCAAGGCGCTTCACAATATCGTTTTTTAACTGATTCCCCTCACGCTGTCTTGCATCCATCAGCTCCGCAAGTGCTGCATTCAAGTTAATTGTGAGGAGGTCTTTTAGTGCTTCCTCGTCGGAATCTTCTTCCTCATAAGTAACCACGTCTGGCAGACGCATAATGTGAGAGATAGCCAAATCATCTTTAATTTCTGTTTGCTTAACAATCTGATTCGCCGCCTCAACATATGCACGCACAAGCGGCATATCCACCAACACTTTTTTTGCATCTTCACGTTCAGAAGAATAGTTAATAAACACATCAATTCTGCCTCTATTTAGGTGCATCTTTAACAGTTTACGCACATCGTCTTCCAAAAACATTAAAAATCTTGGCTGCCGTATACTTATATCTAAAAATCTGTGGTTTACGCTTTTGATTTCTACCCGTATTTTTCTTCCGTCAATCGCAATTTCGCTTTTTCCAAAGCCTGTCATACTTTTCACGCAGCAGTTTCCTCCGCATCTTCATTCATCTCTAATGTTATATTATATCATATCTATCGTTTTTTTTCTATCACTTTATATAGTTCGTCCGATTGGTAGGCGCTTACCGCTTTTCGTTTATTGTTAGAAACATCAAAAACACCTTTTTTTGTAACTTTTCCAATCATCGTTGCCTTAATTCCCTGTGCAGACAGTTCATGCACCACAGCCTCTCCATCAGATGTTGTAATAATCATACTGCCGCTCGAAATCAGACCATAGACATCAAGGTCATAGTACTTACAAATCTTTTTAGTGACGTCCATTACTGGTACCTTTGAAAAATCAATATCCGCACCCGTATGGGATGCCTCGCACATCTCACAAATCGCACCAATCACACCGCCCTCAGTAATATCGTGCATAGCAGAAACATCAAGCTTTGCCGCCGCCGCACCGTCTTTTACGACACTCAGCGAATTTCTGATTTCTTCAAGCTGTACATAATCAAGTGCGTGAAACTGATTTTTCAGTTCGCTCAGAAAATCATTGGCGATAATAGTCGTACCTTCAATTCCAGCATATTTTGTCATGAGAATATCTTCGCCAATTTTCATATCCGACGTCTTAAACATCTTGTTTTCAATAACAGGTTTCCCAATCATTGCCACCGATACGATGATTCTATTGACAGAATCTGTAATCTCTGTGTGTCCGCCAATGATGTCTATATTCATGTTGCTTGCAGTACTTGTAAGCTGATCAATCACTTTTTTAATATCATCATCTTGTGCGCTTGGCGGTATCAGCAACGTTACCAATGCTGCAATCGGGATTGCTCCTGCCGCCGCAATATCGTTTGCATTGATGTATATTGCAAGCTCTCCAGTTTGCTCGTTGGATGCGGTAATTGGATCTGTTGAAACAACGCACATGCCGCCTTTAATTTTTACAGCACAGCAGTCTTCGCCAATGCCTGCTCCAACAACCGTTTCTTCATTTTTGTTGATAATTTTATTCAGCACCAACTCTTCAAGCTGTGTATTTGTTAGTTTTCCTTGTTTTAACATCACTTACCCGCACGCTCAAGTTCTGCTTTTACAAGCTCATTGACTGTCTTAGGATTCGCCTTTCCCTTTGTCGCTTTCATCACCTGTCCCACAAAAAAGGTCATTGCTTTGGGGTTTCCTCCCTGATAATCTGCGACAGGCTTTGGGTTATCCTCCACTATCCTTTGAACAATTTCAAGAATTTCATCAGCATTGTCCATCTGCTTTAAGCCTTTTTCCTGCACAATCGTCATTGGATCTTTGCCTGTTTTAAAAAGCTCCTCAAAAACTTGTTTTGCAACACTTGAGTTAATGACATGATCGCTCACTAATTTCAACACATCTGTCAATCCCTTGGGTGAAATTGGAATGTTCTTTGCTTCCATGTTGTTTTCATTTAATAACCGTGCCAAATCAACCATAATATAATTGCTGATTGCCTTTGGCTCGTTATAAATCGCAACACATTCTTCAAAAAACTGTGCTGTATATTTAGACATTGTCAGAATCGACGCATCATACTCCGGAAGCCCAAACTCCCTTATGTATCGCTCTCTTTTTGCCGCTGGAAGCTCTGGCAGTGCCTCCCTAATGCTTTTGATGCGTTCATCGCTCAGATAAATCGGAACAAGGTCTGGATCAGGAAAATACCGATAGTCGTGTGCTTCTTCTTTATCACGCATCGGGAAAGTCCTGCCTTTTGTTTCGTCCCATCTTCTTGTTTCCTGCACGATAGTGCCGCCATCCTCAACAACCTGCGTATGACGTTTTACTTCGTATTCAATTGCACGAGTTGCCGCCGAAAAGCTATTGATATTTTTAAGCTCAGAGCGTGTCCCATATTCTTTTTGACCATAAGGTCTTATAGAAATATTAATGTCACACCGTAAAGAACCCTCTTCCATCTTGCAATCAGAAACACCAATGTATTCCATATTCGCCTTGATGGTATCCAAAAACGCCTTAACCTGTGCCGCACTTCTAAAATCTGGCTCGGTTACAATCTCCATCAACGGTACTCCGCCACGATTATAATCCACCAAACTTTGCGTGCCTTGATGCAGAAGCTTACCCGCATCTTCTTCTATGTGGATACGTGTGATACCAATTTTATGTTTTTCTCCTTCCGCCTCAATCTCCACCTCACCCGTGGAACACAACGGAAAATCAAACTGTGAAATCTGATATGCCTTTGATAAATCTGGATAAAAATAGCCTTTTCTGTCCAGCTTTGAAAAATTCGGTATCTTGCAGTTAAGGGCAAGTCCTGCACGCACGCCATATTCCACCGCTTGTTCGTTTAATACAGGCAGTGTCCCTGGCATAGAAAGACAAACAGGACAAACATTCGTGTTTGGCTCGCCGCCGAATTTATTTTTGCAGCCGCAAAATATTTTTGTATTGGTATCCATTTCAACATGGACTTCAAGTCCTATGACTGTTTCATATTTCATAAATCTTCACTCCATCAAACAAACACTTTTTTAGAGAACAGGCTTTTGCTGAAACTGTACTGCCTGCTCATACTGGTACGCCGCACGAAACATTGTATTCTCGTCAAACGCCTTTGCAATAATCTGCACGCTTAGCGGCAGTCCCTCGCTTGATAATCCCGACGGCAGTGAGATTGCAGTCAGACCTGCAATGTTCACAGGAACCGTAAACAAATCCGTCACATACATTTCAATCGGCGTTGATTTTTCGCCTATTTTGAATGCTGGTGCAGGTGTTGTCGGTGAAAGCAATATATCATATTTTTCAAAAAGCCTGTCAAAATCGTTTTTTATTAACGTTCTTGCTTTTAGTGCTTTTAAATAATACGCATCGTAATATCCAGAGCTTAGTACATAGTTTCCAAGCATAATCCTGCGTTTTGTTTCGTCCCCAAATCCCTCACTGCGTGTATGCTTATACATTTGTTTTAAATCTTCATATTCTTGTGTACGATAACCATATCGAATCCCATCAAAGCGTGCAAGATTCGACGAAACCTCTGCTGATGCAATCACATAATATGCCGAAAGTGCATAGTCAAACGTGGGCAGCGATGTTTCCTCTACAATTGCACCCATATCCTCAAACATTTTCATAGCACAAAGAAAAGAGTTTTTTACGTCTGCTGTTACTTCCTGCTCCAAATACTGCTTAGGGACACCTATTTTCATGCCTTTAATCTCCTGCTTCATGTTCTTCCCGTAAACAGGATACTCCATGATTGCAGAAGTGGAGTCTTTTTTATCATTTCCAGAAATCAAATTCAGCACAAATGCCGAATCCTCTACATTTTTTGTGATAGGACCGATTTGGTCAAGTGATGATGCAAAAGCCATCAAGCCATATCTCGAAACCGTTCCGTATGTCGGCTTTAGACCTACAACACCGCAATATGCCGCTGGCTGCCGTACTGATCCACCCGTATCAGAACCAAGCGCAAAAATCGCTTCATCTGCCGCAATAGATGCCGCACTTCCGCCTGAAGATCCGCCAGGCACACAATCTAAATTCCAAGGATTTTTTGTTTTGCCAAAAAAAGACGTTTCAGTAGAAGAACCCATCGCAAATTCGTCCATGTTTGCTTTTGCAACAAGCACATACTCCTGTTCCTTTAGTTTTTCAATCACCGTTGCATCATAAACAGGAATATAGTTGGCAAGCATCTTTGAAGCCGCTGTACTACGCACATCTTTGGTGGAAATATTGTCTTTGATAATAGCCGGTATTCCTGCAAGCTTTCCAAGCTTTTCGCCTTTTGCACGTTTTTCATCAATGGCCCTTGCATAGTCCATCGCCTGCTCATTGCATTGTGTGACTAATGCGTTTATTTTCGGCTCTGCAGACTGTATAGCGTCTAAGCATGCCTGCGTCAATTCTGCCGATGAAATCTCTTTCTTTTCAAGCATTTCACTTGCTGTTTTTATGTTAAGCGTATTCAGCTTCATCTTTATCCTCCATCACTCTACAACTTTTGGCACAACAAAGCATCCGTCTTCTTTTTGAGGTGCATTTTTAATCATTTGTTCTCTATCACATACCTCACGTGCAACATCTTCACGAAACACGTTCTGCTGTTTTAAAATATAGGTTGTCGGCTCTACGCCGTCTGTATCAAGCTCATTTAGCTTTTCAGCATGCGCCAATATATCGTCTAAATTTTTTTGTAGCATCAATTCCGTCTGCTCGTCTAAGCTAAGCATAGAAAGTGATGCGATTCTTTTCACTTCGTCCAGTGTCACCCTCATGGTTCATCCTCCTGTTTAAAATCAAATTTACAAATTATTATACCATATTTTTATCTTGTATACACAATTTATCAGCGAATCATTTCTTCAAACTGATGCTCGTCAATCACAACAACTCCAAGCTCTGTCGCTTTTTTAAGCTTGCTGCCTGCATTTTCTCCTGCCAGCACATAATTTGTTTTTGCACTGACCGCCGAGCTTGCCTTGCCGCCTAGGCTTTCGATAATTTCCTGTGCTTGTGTACGTGAATAGTTTGTAAGCGTACCCGTCACAACAAAGGTAAGTCCGCTAAACTGCCCGTCTTGTTTCTTGCCCTCATCATCTATCACTTTAACACCAAAATCAAACAATTCCTGTACAACCTGCATATACGCTCTATTTGTAAAAAAATATCTAATATCGCCTGCAACTACCTCGCCAATATCGCTGATTGCAGTAAGTTCCTCTTGTGTAGCGTTTTTTATATTCTCAAAGGTTTTAAAATTCTTCGCCAAGTCCTTTGCAGTTTTTTTGCCGACATTTGAAATCCCCAACGCATAAATAAAGTTGGAAAGAGGTGTGGCTTTGCTTGCTTCGATTGCATTTATTATATTATCTGCACGTTTGTCTAAAAAGCCCTCCAGCGTCAGCAACTGTTCTTTTGTCAAGGTATAAATACCCGCAATGTCTTTAATATCCAATTTTTCAAACAATACTTCGATTGTTTTTTCGCTGATATTTTCAATATTCATTGCATCACGAGAAACAAAATGAACCATTCTTGAAGTAAGCTGAGGCTTACAGCTCAACGAATTAGGGCAAAATAAATTCGGCCCGATTTCTTCTAATTTTGTATGACAAGAAGGACAAAACTCCGGTTTTTCTATGGTAATCAGTTCGTTTTCGCTTTGCAGTGCAACCGCACCTAAAATCTCTGGAATCACATCATTAGAACGTCTGATAAAAACTTCTGCGTTTATTTTTACTTTTTTACGCAAAATATCTTCATAATTGTTGAGTGTCGCACGCTGTACAGTCACTCCGCCAATATCAACTGGTTCCAAATGCGCAAGCGGTGTTAATTTCCCCGTCCTGCCTACGTCCCATGTCACCTCAAGCACTTTGGTTGTCATTTCTTGTGCCGCAAATTTATAAGCAATTGCCCATCGTGGAGATTTCTGCGTATATCCCAGTGCATCTCTCATCTTAAAGTCTGTAATTTTTATCACCATTCCATCAATGAGAAAATCCAAATTAAGACGTTCTTGCTCGGCCTGATCAATCGCTTTTTTGATTGCCTGCATATTGTCAAAATATTTTTCATAAGTGCTGACATGAAATTTATTTTGACGTAAAAAATCAATCATCTGCTGATGGTTTTCAAAAATGACTCCCTCGATATATCCAACATTATAAATAAAAGCATCTAAATTCCGCTTTGCTGTTTGCTTTGGATCGAGGTTTCGGATTGCTCCTGCTGCTGCATTTCTCGCATTTTTAAGCGGTTCTTTCGCCGTCTGGTTGTATTGTTCCAGCACCGAAAGTTTGATAATCGCCTCGCCCTGCACTTCCATTTTTCCTTGAAAATCAATCTTTAACGGCACCGACTTAATGGTTTTTATTTGTTGCGTAACATCTTCACCAATTTCGCCGTTTCCACGTGTGGCAGCGCCAATCAGGTAGCCTTTATCATATGTCAAATTGATGGTCAATCCATCAAATTTATACTCCAAAGAATACGTAGGCTTTGCAAGTCTAAGCTCCGCTGCCGCCTTTTGCACACGATCACGCCACGCCTCTACTTCCTGTATGCTTTGTGCCTTTGAAAGACTCCATAACGCCGATAGGTGCTTGTGCTTTACAAATCCCTTAAGCAGCTCTCCGCCCACTCTTAACGTCGGCGAATCCTGCTCGATATGCCCTGTACGTTCTTCAATCAAAACAAGCTGGTCATAAAGCTTATCATATTGTGCATCAGACACAATTGGCTCGTCAAGAACATAATAGTGATAAGCATATTGATTCAGTTTTTCAATAATCTCTCTTATATTCTCCATAAAGCACCTAATTCTATTTGATTTCCAATGATGCAAACGCAAGGAACATCTTTTTTTCGCCAACTTTATCAAATTTCACAACCGCTACCCGTCCGTCACCATCGCCCGAAATGCTCTTTATTTTTCCTAATCCAAACGATTTATGCTCTACAATCGTTCCAATTGCGAAATCTCCCGTTACTTTGTTCGGTCTTGATTTTTCAAATCTTCCACCAGAAAACAATGGCTTTGGCAGTCCTTTACGTGCAGCAATTACAGATTTTTTATTTTTGTTGACATGATTAATCAGTCCATCGTCCATCTCATCAATAAATCTTGAACATACCGAAGGCTGCGTTTTTCCATAAAGTGTACGCATTTGTGCATGTGTCATAAACAAATTCTTTTTGGCACGTGTCACTGCTACATAACAAAGTCTGCGTTCTTCTTCGATGTTATCTTCATCAATCGCTCGCTGGCTTGGAAAGATACATTCGTCCATTCCAGCAATAAAAACGTGTTCAAATTCCAGTCCCTTTGCAGCGTGCATCGTCATCAGCGTCACCCCGCCCATATCGTCCATGCTGTCCATATCTGTTATCAACGCAATATTTTGTAAAAAGCCCTCCAGTGAGGCATCTTCTTCTTCGTCATAGGTATAAGTGGAATTGATAAGCTCTGCAACGTTTTCGATACGGCCTTCTGCTTCAGGTGTTTTTTCTTCTTCAAGCATCGCCTGATAACCCGAAAGTGCATATACCTGCTCTAAAATCTCATGTACAGGCTTTTGTTCATATCCATCGCTTATTTTTTCATATAAAGCATAAAACTCCTGCGCTTTTTTAAGCAGCATATTGTCAGAAATCAACTCTTTTGCATTTTTCAATACCTCGATAATTGAAATCCCATTTTTGCTGGCAATATCTGTCAGTGCCGCTATTTTTGTACCACCAATTGCTCTTTTTGGCATATTAATAATACGCAATAGCGGTAGGTCTGCTGCTGGATTTGCAATAATGTTCAAATATGCAATCAAATCCTTGATTTCTTTGCGCTCATAAAAACTTACCCCGCCGTAAATCCGATATGGAATGGCATACATACGCAGCTTTTCCTCAAGAATCCTTGACAATGTATGCACACGATATAAAATCGCCATATCTTGAAATCTTGCGCCGATATTCGACATTCTTTGAATTTCACGTGCAATGGTTTCCGCTTCATCAAATTCACTTGCAGCAGTATATAAAATCGGCTTTTCGCCGTTCTCAATATCGCTCCATAGTGTTTTCCCTTTGCGTCCCTCATTGTTTTTGATGACGCAGTTTGCCACGTCCAATATTTTTTTATCAGAACGATAATTCTGCTCTAAGCGTATCACCGCTGCCCCTTTAAAGTCCTTTTCAAACTCTAAAATATTTCTGATGTTTGCCCCTCTAAAAGCGTAGATGGACTGATCATCATCGCCCACTACAAAAAGGTTATTATGCCCCTCAGACAATATCCGAACCAATTCATATTGCACCATATTGGTATCTTGATACTCATCAACCAATATATATTGAAATTTATTTTGATAGTACTCCCTTGCCTCTTGATCTGTTTTTAAAACTTCCAACGTCTTTAGCAGCAAATCATCAAAGTCCATCGCATTTTGTTTTTTTAGCTGTGCATGATATTCGCTGTAAATATCCTGTGCATGCTCCGAAACATAAGGATTTTTTTGCTCTGCATAATCTTCAAAATTCAGCGTTGTGCTGTCATTTTTATATTTGCTAATCAAGTTTTTGATATATCGCTCCGCATAGGATTTGTTTTCTTTCAGACCTAAATTCTCAATAATCTTTTTAATCAGACGCAAAGAATCATCTGTATCATAAATCAAAAAGTTTGATGTATAGCCTATTTTTTGTGCATACCGCCGAAGCATACGTACACACATCGCATGAAACGTGCTAATCCACATGCTTTTTAAATCTACATCAACAACCTGCGAGATACGCTCCTGCATTTCCTTTGCAGCTTTGTTTGTAAAAGTAATCGCAAGAATGGACCATGGCGCAATTTTTTCATCGTTAATCAGATGCGCTACCCGTTGCGTAAGCACTCTCGTTTTTCCGCTTCCTGCGCCTGCCAAAACCAACACTGCGCCTTTTATTGTGTCGACCGCTTTTTGCTGACTGTCATTTAATTTAAACAAAATTATTCTCCCTTAATGTCATTTCTTTCAAGTATTTCTTTATATCCACCCGTGCCATAGTTTAGACAACGGTTCACTCTGGAAATTGTTGCAGTTGATGCACCCGTCTTTTCTGCAATTGCATGACATGTTGTTTTATTCTGAAGCATTTGTGCAACTTTATATCGCTGGCTGATTGCCGACAATTCCGCAACCGTACATAAATCTTCAAAAAACTTATAACACTCCTCCTGCGTTTCAAGTGAGAGGACTGCGCCAAAAAGCATATCTAACTCTTTTGATTTTAACTTTGAATGATACATGGTAAATTCTCCTTGTGGTACGACCATCGTTATATTCTAACGGCTCTGAAAAATCGTTAAAAAATGTATAGACTTTCATACCTATACATTTTAACACATTAGCACGTGAATATAAATAACAATTTGCAGAATTCACTCTTTATCATGCTTTTTTGGTCAATTATTCAAATATATTCCTATAAAGACTTACAACATCGTTGCCCATTAACGCAAGAACTACTTGCTCGCCCTTTGTATTGCGTGCATCTGTGGGGATTGTATCAGTTGATATTTTATGAATTTCTCCTGATTTTTGAACCGACGTTACCTGAACAATTTTTTCTATCAGCAATGCTCCTGCCACTATCAGTCCCGTTGCCTGCGTCAGATTATATGCCTTTAAGCCTTTTCCATTTCTGCCCTGCACTTCAAATTCTCCGATTGGTGTTTGCTTTGCATAGCCTTTATCCGTCATAATCAGCACGCTGTATTCGGAAGAAGTTTCCACCTGCTCTGCAAAAACAACAATCGCTTTTTTGCTTAATTTGATTGCACCCACACCTTTTCCGCTTCTGCCCATCACAGAAATATCTGCTTTTTTGATATTGATAGACATACCATCTGATGTTACAAACATGATGTTTTGTGCTTCTTGATTGTTCGGTTTTGCATAGATTAATGTATCGCCGTCTTTTAAACCACACGCTAAAATTTTTGATTTTCTGACCTCAAACTCGCTCATTTGCGTTGCTTTTACAAGTCCTTGTCTTGTCGCAAAAAGCATCGTTTCTTTTTCAAAATCTTGCTTTGTAATGATGTTTAGAATTCCTTCGTCCGCATCAATGCCATTGATAATTGCATTTAAAGACTTACCCGAATCTTTCATGCGTGCCTCTGGAACGCTCATCACTGGTAGCGTATACATATTCCCTTTATTTGTAAAAATATAGATTTTGCTGGCAGTATCTGTCGAAATCAGCAAAGCAGGCTGCATCTTTTCCTCTACTTCGCTTATTTCCGAGCTTTTTTGCAGCGCTTTTGCCGACATACGCTTCAGATTGCCGCCACGTGTCAGCATCACTGCGCATTCTTCCACCACTACAAACTCGCTTTCATCTACTTCTACGTGTGCCTTTTCCGCATTGATTACTTTTGTGCGGCGCTTGTCTGCATATTTATCTTTGATAATTTCCAGTTCCTGCTTGATTACTTCCAAAAGTTTTTGTTCTGAACCTAAAATCGAACGCAAATATTTAATGAGTGCTGTCACTTCTTTATATTCATTTTCCAGCAATTCAACTTCCAGATTTGTAAGCCGTGCCAAGCGCATATCCAGTATCGCCTGTGCCTGTATGCCTGTCAGATTAAATTCTTGCATCAGCGCATGTTTTGCTGCCTCACTGTTCTTTGATGCACGTATGATTTTAATTACCTTATCAATATTTTTTACAGCGATGATAAGCCCTAAAAGAATATGCTCTCGCTTTTCGGCTTTTTCAAGATCATATTGCGTTCTTCTCGTAACCACATTTTCTTGATGCTTGATGTAATAATCA
Source organism: Christensenellaceae bacterium (assembly GCA_036660175.1). Lineage (GTDB taxonomy): Bacteria > Bacillota > Clostridia > Christensenellales > Christensenellaceae > Christensenella. The sequence continues at coordinate 36,441 of JAVXBD010000005.1, forward strand.
ATGATAGGCAATAATCCCAACTGCTTTGGCGCACCCTCGGCAATTACCATCATGTTAATGCCAAACGTCACCTGTAAGTCCGTATATTTATATAATAAATTTAGTATTTTTTCGGGATCGTGACCTTTTTTAATTTCAATTACTGCACGAATTCCTTCACGATCAGATTCATCTCTAATATCATCAATTCCAGCAAAAATCTCTTTTTTTATTTCGCTGGTTGCAAGTATTTTTTCAAGCATGCCTGCTTTTTTTACTTCATATGGCATTTCTGTAATCACAATCATGTTTTTGCCGTTTTGTGATTTTTCAATGTGTGCCTTGGCACGTATCAATATTTTCCCTTTGCCTGTTTCATATGCCTGCAAAAGGCCATCACCTGCTAAAATATATCCACCTGTCGGAAAATCAGGAGCGGAAATATGCTGCATCACATCACCCAGTGTACAATCCGGATGATCCATACGATGCACCACGCCGCTTATGACCTCACCTAAGTTATGCGGTGGTATGTTGGTAGCAAGCCCAACAGCAATGCCTGAAGAGCCGTTTACCAGCAAATTCGGGTATCTGGCGGGCAGCATATCTGGCTCACGTTCTGTATCATCAAAGTTTGGCCGAAAAGGAACAGTATCTTTGTTTAAATCACGCAGCATTTCAAGCGCAAGAGGCGACATCCTTGCCTCTGTATAACGCATAGCAGCAGCACTGTCCCCATCCATAGAACCAAAATTTCCATGTCCATCTACAAGCGGCATACGCATTGCATAGGGCTGTGATAGCCTCACCATCGCATCATATACACTCGTATCGCCATGTGGATGGTACTTACCCAATGCCTCTCCCACGATTCTTGCGGATTTCTTATAAGGTTTATCGGGAGTTATTCCCAAATCAAACATGGTATATAAAATGCGTCGCTGCACAGGCTTAAGCCCATCTTCTACACGTGGCAATGCACGTTCTAACGTCACATATTCCGCATAGGTCATATAAGAATTGTGCATAACCTCGTTTAATGCAACTTCTATCACATTTTCATCATATACAATCTGCTTAGTCTTCATATTTTGGCACCTCAAAGTTATCTTTTCTGTTAAAATTTGCGTGTTCGCTGATATACTTCTTGCGTGGCTCTACATTATCGCCCATAAGTGTCGTTACCATATGTTCTACATCCGCCAAATCTTCAATGGTGATGCGTATCATAGAGCGTTTTTCAGGATCCATTGTCGTATCCCAGAGCTGTTCGGGGTTCATCTCTCCTAAGCCTTTGTATCGCTGAACATTATATCCTCTGCCAACTTCGATTTTTGCCCTTTCAAGCTGTTTTTCGTTAAACGCATAGAGGATTTTGCTGCCTTTTGCAATTTTATAAAGCGGCGGTCTGCCAATATACAAATGACCATCGGTAATCAAGTCTTTAAAATAACGATAGAAAAATGTAATTAAAATCGCACGAATATGCCCACCGTCCTGATCTGCATCTGATAAAATGATGATTTTGTTGTATTTTAAATTTTTAATAACAAAGCTATCATCAAATCCTGCACCTAAAGCCGTAATAATCGAACGAAATTCTTCATTTGCAAGTACTTGATCAACTCGTTTTTTCTCAACATTCAGAGGTTTGCCACGCAGCGGCAAAATCGCTTGAAACTTCCGATCTCTTCCTTGTTTTGCACTGCCGCCTGCACTATCGCCCTCCACAATAAAAAGCTCATTCAGCTCTGGTTTTCTGCCTGAACATGCCGAAAGTTTTCCCACCAATGGCGAATTCTCAAGTTTGCTTTTCGCTCTCTCCATTTTTTTGGCTTTGCGTGATGCATCTCTTACACGTGCAGCCGAAACTGCTTTTTCTAAAATTTTTGTACAGATTTGCGTATTGTTCAAATCCGCCATATATGCTGTTAATGTTTCTGTGACAACTGCCTCAACCGCTACTCTTGCGTCTGCGTTGCCAAGTTTGGTTTTTGTTTGTCCTTCAAACTGTACATTCTTCATTTTTATATTGACGACCGCACACAGACCTTCTCTAAAATCTTCACCCGTCAAATTCGGTTCTTTTTCTTTTAAAAGATTTGTATTGCGTGCATAATCATTCATCACTTTTGTGATTGCAGTCTTAAATCCCGTTTCGTGCATGCCGCCCTCTGTAGTTGGAATATTATTTACATACGAAAAGATGCTCTCTGTATAGCTTGCATTATACTGCATTGCGATACTAACGATAATGTCATTCTTTTGCCCTTCAAGCAGGATTGGTGCAGCATGCAAAGGCAGCTTATCTTCATTCAAATACAACACAAAGTCCACGATTCCGCCATTATATTCAAAGGTTTCTGTTTTAGCACGTGTGCCTTGTCTTTCATCGACAAGCACAATTTTTAGCCCTTTTGTAAGAAATGCAAGTTCTCTTAATCGGCGCTTAATTGTTTCATAATTATAATCAATATCATCAAAAATATTCTCATCCGCCAAAAATGTTACTTTTGTACCTTTTTTCTTGGTTTCTCCGATTTCTGTAAGAAGTGCAGTTGGTTTGCCCACCTGCATTTTCCCTTTACTATCCACCTCAGTTGTATACTTCTGATAAAAAACCTTTCCGTTTTGATATACTTCGACTTCAAGCCATTTGGAGAGTGCATTGACGACTGATGCCCCCACGCCATGCAGTCCACCCGAATATGCATAATTATCGTTGTTAAATTTACCGCCTGCATGAAGCTGCGTAAAAACAACCTCCACACCTGACACCTTAAGCTCTGGGTGAGCTCCCGTCGGGATTCCTCTGCCGTTATCCTCAACAGACAACGAACAATCTGGGTGTATCGTAATAATTATTTTATTTGCATAACCATTTGCGGCCTCGTCAATTCCGTTATCAACAATTTCCCATAGTAAATGATGCAGTCCCTTCGTACTGGTGGTACCAATATACATACCAGGTCTGCGGCGCACTGCGTCAAGTCCCTCAAGTACTTGTATATCTCCAGCGGTATATGATTTAGTCATTGCTTTCCTCCGTTATCTATTGCAAAAAACGCTTTTATATCAAACAAAAACCATCCTTTGTTGTTCTTACTCGACTGATTATAAATACTGATTTATTATATATCATACCACAAAATATAGCAATTCAAAAGTATTTTGTTCTATATAAAGTATCAAAATAGTTAAAAACTGTTATTATACAGATATTTTTGCATATATTTATTTCTATTAATTAAGCCAACAAAAAAGTATAAGACCTCTAAAAAGCAGTCTTATACTCTTTCAAACAAACAGTAAAATAATTAGCAGCTATTTTTTACGAGCTGCAGCTACAGCATCTACCATTTCTTTTCCAATTTTGATGATGGAGTCATAATCGCCTGTCTTTGCACCTGCGGTAAGGTCACCGCCTGCACCCACAGCAACAGCACCTGCAGAAATCCAATCTGCAACATTTCCAGCATTTACACCGCCCGTTGGCATCATTCTTGCCTGCGGAAGAGGTCCTTTAATATTT
>JAVXBD010000006.1:0-37747 GCA_036660175.1 Christensenellaceae bacterium
CATACTTTTTTGCGCAACAAATTGATAGGTCTGCTGCGTGCTTATCTGCGTCTTGCTTTCATCTTCCCATGCCGCAAACGAATATCCTGTATTTGCAGATGCGCTAAGCACCACATTATCGCCGATATTGTATGTTCCGCTTCCTGTAACACTGCCTATTCCCGTATCGCACGAAACAGAAACCGTCGCTTTGCTTGGTGCTACAACAGGCATCTCTTGCGCCGACGCACTAATAGATGTAAATAAAATTGCAATACATAATATGATGCTAACTATTTTCTTCATAGTATACTTCCCTATAGCTATTTAGCTAAAAACGATGTTATCATAGTGTTCATGCGATTATTTGTGAATGTACATATATATATTTATTATACATATGATGCTGTCCGTATGTCAAATAATATGTGTAATATGGAGGTTTTACAGCGAAATATACAAAAGTATAAATCAAAAAAGCATAAAACCTCCTTCCGTTTACATTTAGCATTCAAACAAAATAGAGATTTTACACTTTTCTTATAGTTTCACACAGCTTGCAGAATTTCTACATTATTCCCACTCAATTGTAGCAGGTGGCTTGCTTGTAATGTCATACACAATACGATTAATGTGCTTTACTTCATTAATTAATCTACTGGATACTTTTTCAAGAACATCATACGGAATACGTGCCCAATCGGCTGTCATGCCATCTACACTAGTGACTCCTCGAAGAGCAATGGTGTAATCATATGTCCGTTCATCACCCATCACGCCCACACTGCGCATATCGGTTAGCACAGCAAAGTATTGCCAGATTTCTTCATTCAGCTTCGCTTTTGCAATTTCATCACGGAAAATATAATCGGCATCACGCAACAATTCCAGCTTTGGCTTTGTAATATCTCCAATCACACGAATAGCAAGTCCTGGCCCTGGAAACGGTTGACGCCATACCATGTGGTGCGGCAAACCTATTTCCTTGCCTAACTCTCTTACTTCATCTTTAAAAAGTTCACGTAATGGCTCAATAATTTCATCAAAATCAACATAATCAGGCAAACCGCCGACATTGTGGTGGCTTTTTATGAGTGCCGCATCGCCAAAACCACTTTCTATTACATCAGGATAAATAGTCCCTTGTGCAAGAAAATTCACTTTCCCTATTTTCTTTGCTTCTTCTTCAAATACTCTGATAAATTCTTCGCCAATAATCTTACGCTTTGTTTCTGGATCGCTAACTCCTGCCAATTTTAACAAGAATCTTTGCTCAGCCTTTACATGGACAAGATTGACACCAAATTTTTCTGTAAAGACACGCTCCACTTCTTCTGGTTCGTCTTTCCTCATAAGACCCGTATCAACAAAGATGCAGGTTAAATTCTTGCCAATTGCTTTATACAAAAGGACTGCCGCAACAGAGCTGTCTACACCGCCGGATAAAGCAAGCAGTACTTTTTTGTCACCTACTTTTGCACGAATTGTTTCAATCGCCTGTACAGCATATCCTGCCATTGTCCACTCACCTTTTGCGCCGCAAACTTCATACAAAAAGTTTTTTAAAATCGTCTGCCCATTTACGGTATGCATTACTTCCGGATGAAACTGCACACCATAAATCTTCTTCTTTTCACAGCCAAAAGCCGCAACGGGACAGGTGTTTGTTGCTGCAATCACATCAAAACCTGCTGGTGCTTTTTCTATATAATCCATGTGGCTCATCCAGCATACCGAATCTTGTTCAACATCTTTAAAAATTGTACTCGAAACATCATATCGAATATCTGTCTTGCCATATTCTCCTGACGGTGCTTTTGCTACTGCTCCGTTAAGTTTTAAACTCAGTAATTGGCTTCCATAACAAATCCCTAAAATAGGAATGCCCAACTGCAAAATTTCATCATCGCACACAGGTGCGCCCTCTTGATATACACTTTTCGGGCCGCCCGTAAAAATAATACCAATTGGTTTTTTTTGTTTGATTCTTTCTACATCAACGTTATACGGCAGTATCTCTGCAAAAACATGTGCATCACGCACACGACGTGCAATCAGTTGATTGTATTGTCCACCAAAGTCAAGTACGATTACTGTTTCTCTCATATATCTATCTCTCCTAAAATTTTCTCTTTTATTTGTGCAATACTCAGATTTTTTTCTTTTGCAATTCTTGCCAAATCTTCATATTCAATATGCTTCTTTTCACCACAACGCTTGATACACACCATACCAAAGGACGTATCAATATGGATTTCGTCACGTTCCAACACAATTCTATCTTTTACTTCTATACGCAGACCAATTGATGAGGAATGCTTAAAAATCAAGTCACAGACCATTGCTGCGTTATTATTTTTGCATAGTACACTCACCATATATGCCGGCCGCTGTTTTTTCATGAAAATTGGCGTTGCCCACGCATCCAATGCCCCTTTTTCCATCACCAAGTTTAACAAAAAACCTATTTCCTCACCCGTCATATCGTCAATATTAGTAGATATTTCGCAAGCTTTATCTTTTCTCATCAGAAAACACCTTTAAAACATTAGGTTGGCTATCTATATCCATTTTTCCGATTCCCACCCCAAAATGATAACCGTCCACATCAGAATAGTCATACATCTTTGCCAAAGATTTAATGATTGCCGCACCAGTAGGCGTTGTCAGTTCACCTTTATCACCTGCCGCATAAATAGGAAGTCCCTTTAACAATTCTGCTGTTGCAGGTGCTGGCACTTTCATAAATCCATGTGCACATAATACATTCCCACTTCCTGTATTAATTGGAGAACATATAATTTCATTTGGCTTTAACAAATCAATCAGTATTGCCGTTCCACAAATATCCACAATTGCATCCACTGCGCCTACTTCATGAAAATGAACATCTTCGATAGCTGTTTTATGGACTGTTGCCTCAGCCTGTGCAAGAAAAAGAAAAGTTCTTTTTGACAGTTCTTTTACACTCTCATTTAACAAACTATCATCAATTATTTTAACAATATCTGGCAAATTCCGATGATTATGCAGATGGTGAGGCGTTACGCACACACGAGTTCCTCGCTCTCCTGATTTTTCCTGTTTACTAATTTGAATATCAAATTCATGATTAAGACCAAGTTTTGATAATTCTTCTAAAAAATACTCTTTGCAGTCAAGCAAATCAATCAGCGCCCCTAAAGTCATATCGCCACTGATGCCTGATGTACATTCAAAATATAATATCATACATTCACCTGATTTATTAATGCCGAGAGATAGCCTGCGCCAAAACCATTATCAATATTGACAACACCGATTCCGCTTGAACAGCTGTTAAGCATTGCAAGAAGCGCTGCAATGCCGCCAAACGCCGCACCATAGCCGATGCTTGTTGGCACTGCAATCACAGGCGCTTTGATAAGTCCTTTTATTACGCTTGGCAATGCGCCCTCCATACCTGCCACCGCCACCACAACGCTTGCCGTACGGATTTCATCAATGCGAGCAAGTAGCCTGTGCAAGCCTGCAATTCCTACATCATAGATACGCAAAACTTTATTTCCCATTGCTTCTGCGGTAATTGCTGCCTCTTGTGCGACACCGATGTCAGAAGTTCCTGCACACACAACCGCAATTGTACCGCCAGCTTTTTCTGATTTTTTTTGATTCAATACTGCAATTTGTGCATCAGCATCATAAAGCAATTGATTATCAACAGTTTTTAAAATTTTTATTTTTTCTGTATCAATACGAGTAAATAAGACGTTGCAACTACCGTTTTGTATCATTTTTTCAGCAATTTGCAATAACTGCTGCGCCGATTTATTCATGCCAAAAACCACTTCTGGATAGCCTTGTGTACACTCACGCATATGATCAATAACCGTATGCCCAATATCCGATGTACGCAGTGCAGCCAGCTGCTTTTTTGCATCATCTATCGACACTTCATGGTTTGCTACACTTTTTAGCACTTCATCTATGGTATCATTCATTTCAGCCACTCTTTTCATAGTTCCCAAATGTAATATTTGTTAAACCGATTTTTAATAGCTTTTCAGAAATCTCTTGTTTATCATGATTACATAGCTTTTCAGTCTGTATACAAATATTATTTTTGCACATTCTTGCTCTTACAATGCCTTTTGTATACCATCTGACAACTTTTTCCGCTTGCTCAATTTGGTCAAGTTTTTTTACCGTTATGGGTTCATCTTCTGCAATTCTTGTTGCAAGGCACGCATTGGGCGGTTTGATCAGGTATGCCCTGCCGATTGCCTTTAGCATCTCACAAATATCGTTTTTAGAATAACGCAGTTCTACAAAAGGACTGATAATCCCAAGCTCCTTTGCGGCGATAATTCCCGGACGAAAATCAGATAAATCATCCATATTTGTACCATCCATCAGATTTTCATACCCCATATTCTTTGCAGCTTCTTTTAAATGCTCAAAGACCATTTTTTTGCAGTAATAACATCTGTTTTTTGGATTTTTTACAATTGTTTCATTTTCCATTACATAAATCGGTATACGAGCATCGTTTATCTTTAACTCATTCAGTATATCATGCACACAAAAAAGTTCTTCCTGCGTAAAGAAAGCTGTATTTGCAGTCAATGCAAGTACTTTATTTCCATGTGCCTCCGCCGCCGCAAAAAGCAATAATGTAGAATCGGTGCCGCCCGAAAACGCCACCGACACATCATCATATTGATAAAGATAGTCGACCAATCTCGAATACTTTTGCTGTGCTGTCATTTTTTAAATCTTACCACTATAATTCGGAGACTCTTTGGTAATACTGATGTCATGCGGATGGCTTTCCAGAAGCCCTGCACCTGTTATTTTGATAAATTCGGCATTTTCCTGAAGCTCTTTTATCGTTGCCGCACCACAATAACCCATACCAGATTTTAAGCCCCCTACCATTTGATAAGTGGTATCCGCCAAAGAACCTTTAAAGGGTACTCTTCCCTCAACGCCCTCAGGAACAAGCTTTTGCGCATTTTCTTGGAAATATCTGTCTGCACTTCCCTTTTGCATTGCTGCAATCGAACCCATTCCTCTATAAACTTTAAAGCTTCTGCCTTGATAAATCTCCATTTCTCCAGGGCTTTCCTTAGTGCCTGCAAAAAGGCTACCAATCATAACCGCCGCCGCACCGCCTGCAATTGCTTTTGTAATATCCCCACTGTATTTGATACCGCCATCAGCGATTATCTTTTTGCCATATTTATCTGCTTCTTCTGCACAATCAATCACCGCCGTAAGCTGTGGCACACCAATACCTGCAACCACACGTGTGGTACAAATAGAACCAGGTCCAATTCCGACTTTGATACAGTCTGCACCTGCCGCAATCAAATCTTTTACTGCACCTTTTGTTGCGCAATTACCTGCAATAATATCAATATCTGGATAAAGCTCTCTAATGCGTTCCACAACTTTTAGCACACCAATGGAATGACCATGTGCTGTATCAATCCCAATTGCATCAACTTTTGCCGCTACCAACGCCGCTACTCTATCAAGGGTATCTTTGCCAGTTCCCACTGCCGCCCCAACCAATAATCTTCCGCCGCTGTCTTTTGCAGATAATGGATATTGAATATTTTTTTCGATGTCTTTAATGGTTATAAGTCCCATCAGCTTTCCTTTATCGTCCACCAATGGAAGTTTCTCAATTTTATATTTGCTAAGAATCTTTTGCGCTTGATCCAGCGTTGTTCCGATTGCCGCAGTAATCAAATTTTTGCTGGTCATAACTTCACTGACTTTGCGTGTATAGTCCGTTTCAAAGCGCATATCACGGTTGGTGATAATTCCTACCAATGTGCCGTCTTTCTCAACAATTGGTACACCAGAAATTTTATATCTGCCCATTAATTCGTCTGCATCACTGACCGTGTGATCTGGCGACAAAAAGAACGGATCTGTAATCACCCCATGCTCACTTCTTTTTACTTTATCTACATTTTCTGCCTGCATATCAATCGGCATATTCTTGTGAATAATGCCCATACCGCCCTCACGTGCAATGGCAATCGCTAAATTGCTTTCTGTTACGGTATCCATAGCCGCACTCATAATCGGAATGTTCAGTTTTATTTTTTTTGTGATGTATGTAGATACATCAATTTCGCTGGGTATGACTCTGCTTTTTTGAGGTTTCAATAAAACATCATCAAAGGTTAATCCTTCTGTTATTTGCATAAGCTTTCATTCCTTTCTTACTATAAAAATTATTTAAAATTATGTTTAATCATCATGATATATACCGCTGACGAAAGCCTGTTTAATACTTTCTGTATGCATTTATTGGAGCCATTTTCAAGCCCCGCCGCCACACAATAGCGTTCTGTCCTGCGTATATCTGTTCTGAATAAGTTTAAATTTGCCGTCATCATATCAGAATTTTCATCTGGGAAATAGTGATCTGCGTCAAGCTTTTTCTTAGGATTATACGACACTTCCCGCAGTTCATCAAGTGTCATTTTCAGTATTTCAGTAATATCAATTTCACAAGCGGAAGCTTCACTGTTCATAATCATTTTAATAATGTGCACAATTTCCGAAGCATCTGCATATATTTCATCAAATCCATTACCTTTTGCATAGGCGCATACCGCAATGGCACGTGCAAGCAAGCTGTCAATTTCGCCCCTCAGCATGATTTGCGGGCTATCTTTTTTTACTGTATCATGTCCGTAAAGGCTTGTAATAGATTCATTGTTTTTCATAGACACCTCAAAATAATAAATACAAAAAACGCACAAATTTTATGCGCAGTTATTTCTTGTCATCAGTGATTTTATCCACTTCTTTTTTTAGCTCTGCCACTGCCTCTGCTGCTACGTTTTCGGCATGATTGTGTTCTCTTTTCATTACAATCCAATTTACCACACCAATTGAAAAAGAAATCAGCAGTATAATCAATGCACCTGCAAATAACCTTATGGAAAATAAAATTGCTGAAATCCCAAGCAAAGATGAAATCGCATACAGCAAAGTAACAGATTGCTTTTGATTCAGCCCCATATCAATTAAACGATGGTGCAGATGCTTTCGATCTGGCTGAAATGGGTGCTTTCCCGTAAAGAGTCTGCGTAAAATCGCAAAAACCGTATCCAATATAGGAAGCCCCAACACCAAAAATGGAACAATAAACGAAACCAGCGCATTAACCTTGAAAAATCCTTGTATAGAAATGACTGCTAATACAAATCCCAAAAACATAGAACCGACATCGCCCATAAATATTTTTGCAGGGTTTAAGTTGTACGGTAAAAATCCTAAACACGAGCCTGCCAAAACAGCTGCCATAATGGTGACCGTTGGATTTCCAGCAGAAAGCATTGAAACAACGAGCAATGCAAGCGATGAGATAGCTGAAATACCACAGGCAAGACCATCCAGTCCATCTACCAAATTAATGGTATTCGTAATTGCCACAATCCACAAAACAGTAATTGGAATTGCCCAATCCCCAAAATAAATTACTGTTCCAAACAACGAAATATTTTCAATTACAATGCCAGAAAAGCAGACAATCAGAGCTGCCGCAATCTGAACCAGCAGCTTTACCCATGCTTTCAGGTTGTAAATATCGTCCATTACACCCATAATCGTGATGACAAGAGCACCCAGCAGCAGCCCAATGTGCGTTTGATCAATAGGCACAAATGCCAAAATGCCAAAGCTGAAAGCACAAAAAATAGCAAGCCCACCCATTGTTGGGATAGGCTTGTTATGCATTCTTCTATTATCTTTCGGAATATCAATTGCGCCAACTTTTATAGCAAGTTTACGAACAAGAGGAGTTGTAGAGTACGTCATAAAAAACGCAAACAAAAGTGCAACTAAAATCAGTAAAATCGTGCGTATTTCCATTGTTCTTCTCCATCTTTAAAAAATCAATTGAATTAAATGCTACAAGAGCGACAAATTTTTATGTTTGCCGCCTTGTACTTCACTTTGCATTTGTATTATTATATCAATTTTCTTTTTTAAATGCAACCTCTCCGTTACACGCAACCATTTTTACTTTGTCACCAATATTGATATTACCCGAAAGTATTTCTTCGGAAAGTTTGTCCTCTACCGTTTGCTGAATCATGCGCCGCAAAGGTCTTGCTCCATATTGGTCACTCATTCCGTCTTTTGACATTAGCTTCGCAGCATCTTTTGTAAATGTGAGGTCAATATCTCTGTCTTTTAACCTCTTGCTTACACTTTCAAGCATAAGCTCTGCAATTTTTTCAGTATCCTTTTCATTCAGCTTATGAAAAACAATAATGTCATCAATTCTGTTAATAAACTCTGGTCTAAATGTCTGTTTTAGTGCCTCCATCATTTTTTCTTTCATTTCATCGTATTCTTTTAGTTTTCCCAAATCTTTTTCATCATCATTATTTCCAAAACCGATTTTTTTGCTGTTCATATCATATGCACCAACATTAGATGTCATAATAATAATTGTGTTTTTAAAGTCTACTGTTCTGCCATGAGAATCTGTCAGGCGTCCATCTTCCAAGACTTGCAGCAAAATATTAAAGACATCTGGATGCGCTTTTTCTATTTCATCAAGAAGAATAACCGAATATGGTTTGGTACGTACTGACTGTGTAAGCTGTCCCCCCTCATCATATCCAACATATCCTGGAGGCGAACCAATCAATTTAGAAATGGCGTGTTTTTCCATGTATTCAGACATATCCAAGCGAATCATCGCATTTTCATCACCAAACATTGCCGCCGCCAACGCTTTTGTCAGTTCTGTCTTTCCGACGCCTGTTGGTCCTAAGAAAATAAATGAGCCAATTGGTCTTGCAGGATCTTTTAAGCCCGCCCTTGCACGCCGAATCGCCTTTGACACTGCTGTTACTGCTTCATCTTGACCAATTACACGCTCATGCAGCATGCTTTCAAGTCCTAACAGCCTCTTGCTTTCGTCTTCTGTCAATTTGCTTAGAGGAACATGCGTCCAACTGGATATAATCTGTGCAATATCTTCTTCTGTTACAATTCCCTTCTCTTTTGCAACAGCCTTACGCCATTCTTCTGTGCAATGTTCTATATCACGTTTAATATCTGCCTCCTCATCACGTAATTTTGCCGCTTCTTCAAATTTCTCATGTGCAATTGCGCTATCTTTTTCGCTCGAAATTCTTTCTAATTTATCTTCTAATTCACGTAAATCGGGCGGTGATGTAAACATTGAAATTCTTACTTTTGATGCTGCCTCATCAATCAAATCTATTGCCTTATCAGGTAAATAACGATCCATAATATATCTCGTGGATAGATCAACAGCCGCCTTGATTGCCTCATCAGTAATGGTTACTTTGTGATGTGCTTCATAACGATCTCTTAGTCCTTTTAAAATCAGCAAAGCTTCCTGCGGTGTGGGTTCTCCAACATTTACAGGTTGAAAGCGCCTTTCAAGTGCCGCATCTTTTTCGATATACTTTCTATATTCATCAATCGTTGTTGCACCGATTACTTGAATCTCGCCTCTTGCGAGCATCGGTTTTAAAATATTAGCCGCATCCATCGCACCCTCTGCCGCACCTGCACCAATCAACGTATGCAGTTCGTCAATAAACAGAATTACATTCCCATCTTTTTGCAGTTCATCAAGTGCATCTTTTAAGCGCTCCTCAAACTCTCCCCGAAACTTTGCACCAGCAAGCATTCCTGCCAAATCAAGCATCACTACACGCTTATTTTTTAACATATCAGGAACATTTCCCTCAATTACTCTTTGTGCCAATCCCTCTGCAATTGCAGATTTTCCAACACCAGGCTCACCAATCAATACAGGATTATTCTTCGTTCTTCTGCTTAGTATCTGTATAATTCGGTTGATTTCTTCTGTTCTTCCAATCACAGGATCCAGCTCATTTTGTTTTGCTGCAAGTGTCAAATCCCTGCCAAACTGATCCAACTTCGGCGTTGTAGATTTTGATTTTCCTTGTTCTTCATTTGACTGTTGCGCACCGCTTGCAACTGCAAGAATTTCTTGCTGCATTGCATTCATATCAGCATTCAAATCATACAGCATACGAAATCCCATACTCTCTCGTTCGTTGATAATTGCAAGCAAAATATGTTCTGTACCTATAAAATTCTGCCCAAGCTGTCTTGCAAAAGAAACACTCATCTCTATTATTTTTTTTGTTCTGGGAGTATATCCCATCACCTGCGTGTTGGCATATCCACTATCTACCGAAATAGAATTGATATATTCTGTCGCCGCTCCTTTTTCTATTCCTTGCTTTGCCAATATTTGAGCGGCCGTTCCGCCCTCCAGCACCAGTCCAAGCAGCAAATGCTCAGTACCAACATGCCCTTCGCCCATATTTCTTGCAACTTGAGCAGCTTGATTCACCGCTTCTTGTGCGCCCGTTGTAAATCTTGACATATTATCCATCATAATAAACACCTCTTATTCTTATTTATCACCACACTTGTGCGGTTTCTTTGTTTCATATTTAACCTTTTTTCTGATTTAGTAACGTTTTTACTTCTGTTCTTTCATTTTTTTAATCTTATCACGCAAAATTGCAGCTTGTTCAAAATTCTCTGATTTAATTGCTTTATACAACTGCGATTTCAGTTCTGTTACAGATTCTTTTTGTACTTGTGTTGCTTCTGCAACCGATTGTCTTTGGTTTGCAGAATAATCGTCAACATGCTCTCGCCCTGACTCCAAACCCAACGCCTCAAATAAATTAGAGCGTCTGCCAGATCCTCTCTTTAAAAAGCTTGCTTCAAAAAACTCATTAAAAAAATCATTTCCCGAAATCATCGACATCATATTGGGTTCGCTTTTTGCGCATTCCGAACAAATATTCATCTCATGAACAACCCCGTTTATATTTTCACTGATGTGGATATTTGCTTCTCTTTGTTTACATTTTTCACAAATCATACTCGTTACCTCCTGTTTACTCTACTATCATAGAGAACAATACTTCTTTTAAAATTGCGCTGCGTAATTCGTTTCTAAAGGATTCTGGTACGCATAGTGCTTTATCTGATATTGCAGATAATATCACATTTTTTATATCTTGCTTGATAAAGCCTATTTGTACAAAACCTTCGATTAACTCCGTCGCTTGTCTCATATTGATGCCGCCGCTTAGCTGCTGCTCTATAATATCAGATATATAATCACTTTTTTGTACATCTAACCGAATAACTTTGATATATCCTCCTCCGCCTCGTTTTGATTCAATTACATACCCACGATTTGTAGAAAATCTTGTTGTGAGTACATAATTAATCTGTGATGGCGCACAATTAAATTGCTGAGCAAGCTCATTTCGCTGTAATTCTGCTGTTCCCTCGTCATTTACAAACAAATCTTTTATAAACGATTCAATGTGATCACTTAATATCGACACATCGCGCCTCCTATCTTTGACTTTCTTTGACCTTTATATTCTATTATAACCACTGGTTTTTAATTGTAAACATCTTTTTTAATTTTCTTGAAGTTCAATTGGCATAATGCCTTTTATTTTGGTATTGATATAATCTGTTTTAAGATTCTTATAAAATTCTGTCGGCTCATTGAGGTATTCTTTTGCAAAATCAATCAAAAATACAAATTGGTTTAACGCACCTACTGGTCTTTTGGTGCAGCCTTTTATAATACTAAAATCATATAGCTTGCTATATAGTTCATAAGGCTGCATAATCTTATTTTTAGTTAGGTAATCAAGTGCTTTTCTTGCTCTGCCAGTGTTATAATATCTGTTAAGCTGTTCCTCTACACCTTTAAAATAAAACAAATCTGCCGCCGTCATTTCGTTTGTTTTCAACACTTCAAAAGGCGGATAACTGCGTGCTATAATACCATATTCTGCACTTCTTTTATACAAAGATGATCCCTTTAGCAGCTTTAAAAATCCAAGCTGTAAGGCATCTGCATATAAATCGTATACAGTGTCAAACGAATGGGCAAAACTATTCAAATCTTCAAATGGCAGTCCTGCTATCAAATCAAGATGCAAGTGAATATTCTGATTCTTTAAAATTTTTTGTGCATTTTCACACACTTTGTCAATATTTGTTTTTCTGATAACTGTATGCAGTGTCTTTTCGTTGCAGGACTGCACACCTGCCTCAAGCTGAATCTTGCCAACTGGAGCATGTTCAAAAAGTATAAGCATCTCCTCGTCCACCAAATCAAGTGCAATTTCAAAGTGAAAAGAGGTGCTTTTCGTATGGTCTATCACATATTCTATAATTTTTTTTGCACGTTGTTTGTTCGCATTAAACGTTCTGTCGACAAATTTAACCAGTTTCACATCATTTTTTACAAATACGTCAATATCACGAAAAACTTTTTCTAATGATTTTTCTCGAACACCGCAAGGCAGTGCACCTGATAAGCAATATGCGCAGCAAAACGGGCAACCACGTGTAGATTCATAATAATACAATTTGTTGCAGTTATACTCTTCTTTGTACAGCGACAAATCATCCATATTTTGCAGAAATTGATACGTATCGTTCCCACAGATTTGCTTTTCATTCCTATATAGGATACCATCCATCTTAAAATCTTCTAAGTTTTGATTATCCGCTGCCTGAATTTGATTTATCAAATCATCAAAAACAAGTTCAGCCTCGCCGCACAAAATATAATCTACAAAATCATTTTTCTGCATCACTTCATACGCATCAAAAGTAACTTGTGGGCCACCCAACACGATTTTTACAGATGGATTTATCTTCTTTAAATCCTGTGCCGCCTTTAAAACATAGTCAATATTCCAAATATAACAAGAAAATGCTGCGATTTCTGCATCAAGCAAATCAGATACTACGTCCGATAGCTGCTGATTGATGTTGTACTCACGCAGCTCCATAGGATTTTTACTCGCCGCTAAAATACTGCGCACTGCAAGATTGGTATGCACATAGCTGGAATTAATTGCAATCAGCAGTGTTTTCATTGCTTTTTTTCTCCCTTTAAAGTGTGTTGACATCTAAAAAAAGCCACCCAACTGAGTAGCTTTTTGTTGTTAAGTCTTATCTTGATAGATATAGGTAACATAAAAATTATTATTATTTCTGATAAAATAATCAATCATATAAAATTCATTTTCGACAACGCTCGGCATCAGTCTGCCAGATTTTGAATAACCCACCAAAGTAGTTTTATCTGTGGCAAGATCGTATTTCAAAACTGCAAATGGATAGGCACCCGTAACACCCATATAGGTTGGTGTTGTATAATAAAATGCTGCATGATCTTTGCTAAAAAAGTAGCTCTCTGTCTGTACTTCCTGCGCAATGGTCTTAGGCTCTGCACCAATCAGCACAATGTCATATCCAACGGCTTCTTCATCTGTTTTTTTAGGAATTATCGCCGCAATACTTTTCCCATCGTCAGAAATCACAAAGTCAATTCCATCTGATATTTTTACACGTTCCATCGTTTCTAAATCTACAGAATAAATCGTTCCGTTTTCTCCATCTGTTTTATCAGAAAAATAAATCTTTTTGTTGCGTAATGAAATATGGCTTTCTGCACCTTTTTTTTCTTCTACAGAAGAAACACGTTGTGTTTGCGGAGCTGCAAAATCATATTTCATCAGTTCTAAACGTCCAAAACCAGTCATTGCATAAATCACTGGAGCATCTGTCGCCCAAGCAAAACCAGTCGTGAAGTTTCCAAATCCTTCTTCACCTAAATTATGCAAAACAGATTCATTCATATCAAATACATACAATAATTTATTCTCAATTCCAGAATCCAATATCGCCAAATATCTGCCATCAAAAGAGCTTTCTACTTTTTCAACACTATAAAAATCAGGCAAGCTCAACTCCGTTTTTCTTCCTGTCTGGTCAATTTCCCATAACTGTTCCTTTAGCACCTGCTCACTGTCCTGCGAATAATCAGGCAGATAGGATCGGGCATAAATAATGCTTCCCTGCGGTGTATTGCACAAATATCGACCATTTTCTACCAAAACTGGCAGCGATATTGGCGACGTGTCAATCATCATCACTTGTTCTTTTGTAATAGACTGCATATCTGCAGAGGCATCAAAGCTTGGCAATTCATTTGTTTTCATAGAAAAAACATACGCTTGCTTTGTCGGCGCAATATTTGCGATTTCTTCATTTGTTTTTTGAGCAAAATCTTTTGCAGCCTGCTCATCTCTTTGCTTAGGAGAAATGAGAATAATCTCTGATAGTCCCTCACACATTGTAGGTGTAAACCCAAGTTCTTCTGGAATTAAACTCTGCTCATATTCTTGATAGGCATTCAGTCCAACAAAAAACGATTCTTTTTGCAGGGTATCTTTTGGCGTCAAGGTAATGATTAACCGATCGTTGTCTTGTGCAACATTTGCGCTCACGCTTTCATTCAGCTGAAAATATACTGAAACAACATCACTCTTTGTTTGTGCCGAATGAAATACTCCATATACAATACTATTCAAAAACCACTCGTTCTTGTCTGCATAATCAAAATAATCAATTTTTAAATCTACTTTTAATCGTGTTGGTGACTCCAATAGTGCTACATCATATTCAGGTACTGTCGAGAGTTTTGATTCTGGTACTCCAGCTGTTCGTGATCCTTCAATAAACGACATGGTAATGACTGTATTTTGCCCTTGCATTTCCATAGAAATATCCTTTAGGTTAATATCTTCTCCTAAAGTTGATTTTCCCTCTGAAATCACATTCTCTTCGGGTTTGTTTACAATATTTTTAATTTGTCCGCAGCCAATAAACACTGCCGCAGCAAAGACTATAACAAGTACAATCATCAGTAGTTTCTTGAACATAAATCTCCTCAAATTAAATCTCTTTGATTATTTTTGCGTAAGTATTCATTCTTTCTTTGACTTCCTCTTCATCAACAAATGTACACTTGCCATTTTCGTATACAATATCGCCACCGACCATTGTCATGCAAATGTCCGCATCGCTGCTCGCATATACAATACTTGAAACCACATCATAATCTGGTGTATAACGCAATCCGCTTGAATCAACCATAATCAAATCTGCATTTTTACCCACTTTTAGCTCACCGCTGTTTAAACCAAGTGCCTGTGCACCATTTTTTGTTGCAAATTCAATGGCCTGATATGCAGGTATTACTTTTGAATCATACGTCGTTCCTTTTTGCAAAAAAGACGCATAGGTCATTTCGTCCATCATAGAAAGCTTGTTGTTTGAGGCAGCACCGTCTGTACCAAGCGTTACACGCACATGATGTTCCAACATTTTTTGCAGTGGTGCAATACCGCTTGCGAGTTTTAAATTGCTACGTGGACAGCTCATAACAGTTGCATTATGTTCTGCCATAATATCCATATCGTTCTGTGTAATCCACACGCAATGTGCTGCAAAAAATGGTACGTCCAGCAGTCCACATTTTTGCGCAAGTTCTATTGGTGTCATTTTTTCCTGTGCAACACAATTATCATGTTCCCCTCTTGTTTCCGAAATATGCATATGCACACCCGTCTTTAGTCTTTTTGCTTCATCAGCAATCCTGCATAGCATCTCGTTATTAACAGTATACTGCGCATGAGGAGAAAGGAGCATCTTGATTCTTCCATCATTGTTATACTTTTCAAATAATTCAGTGCTTTCATTTAGCATACGGCTGCCAATTTCTTCGGTTGGTGTTACAATCGCACGAGAAATTGCTGCACGCAAGCCACTTTTCTTGACAGCACGCACAATTGCATCAATATGAAAGTACATCTCATTAAAAGCAGTAACACCTGCCGACGCAAGCTCACACATTGCAGACATAGATGCCCAATAGGCAATTTCATCTGTCAGTTTATCCTCAGCTGGAAAAATCTTGTTGTTCAGCCAGTCCATTAATTCTAAATCGTCTGCATAACATCTGAATAAATTCATCGGTACGTGCGTATGCATATTGACAAACCCAGGCATAACGATGTTATTCTTCGCATCTATCGAGCGCTGTGCAACAAATTTTGGCGCTTTTTCCTGTGTGCCGACATAGCTAATCAATTCATCTTTGATATGAAGCACTGCGTCTTTTATAACTTGATTGTTATCATTAACAATTACCGTTGCATGATTGATTTCAATATTCATTCTTATTCTCCATATAAATAGCTGCGCTGCTCGTCTGTTAATACGTCAATAGACGCACCTAATGCCTTTAGCTTTCTGACTGCAACACTATAATCAATGTCATCAGGCAAATTCATCAATCCCGCTTGCATCGTTTTGTGATTTTCTTTAATATACTTCTGTGCCAAAAATTGCAATGCAAAACTCATATCCATGATTTCGGCTGGGTGTCCATCACCTGACGCTAAATTTACCAATCTTCCGCCAGCAATAACATTTAAGATTCTTCCATCTTTTTGAACGTAACCATCAACATTGTGACGCATTTCGACAACTTTTTCACTCATTTCTGCAAGCTCTGATACTTTTACCTCACAGTCAAAATGTCCTGCATTTGAAAGCAGTACGCCATCTTTCATCTTTTTAAAATGTCGAGTTACAATAACATCTTCACAGCCTGTAACTGTAATAAATACATCGCCAACAGCCGCCGCATCGTCCATCGTCATCACGTCAAAACCGTCCATTAGTGCTTCTGTCGCTTTGATATGATCAACTTCTGTTACAATGACACGTGCACCAAGTGCTGCGGCACGTTTTGCAACTCCTTTGCCGCACCAGCCATATCCTGCCACAACAACACGCTTGCCCGCTACAATCAAATTCGTGGTGCGCATAATACCGTCCCACACAGACTGCCCAGTTCCATAACGGTTATCAAACATATATTTACACTGTGCATCATTTACAGGAATCACTGGAATTTTTAAAGCTCCTGCTTTTTGCATTGCTTTTAATCGAAGCACACCCGTTGTAGTTTCCTCACTTGCACCAATCACATTTTTAATTAAATGTGGAAATTCTTTGTGCAGCATGGTGATGACATCTGCTCCATCGTCCAAAATTAGATTTGGCTCGGTTTGAAGCACGCTTCTGATATGACTTTCATACTGTTCAACAGTTTCACCATGAATTGCATATACGTCTGCACCGCCGTCAACAAGTGCAGCCACAACATCATCCTGCGTTGAAAGAGGATTAGAGGCGCATGCCGCAACCTGTGCGCCGCACGCTTGAATCACCTGAATCAGATAAGCTGTTTTTGCTTCCAAGTGGCAGCACACGCACATCTTATACCCTGCAAATGGCTTGCTTGATGCAAATTCTTCTTCAAAGCTTTTTAGAACAGGCATATAATGCTTCACCCATTCAATCTTTTGCTTTCCTGATGGTGCAAGTTTTACGTTTTTAATATCACTCATTTTTTCATCTCTCCTACTAAATTTTTTAGATATTCTTTAAAATCATCTTTTAATTCATCTCGTTCCAGTGCAAACTCACAAGTAGCCTTTAAAAATCCAAGTTTATCTCCAACATCGTACCGTTTCCCTTCAAATTCATAAGCGTACATTGCTTGTCGTTTTAATAAAAGCTGCAAAGCGTCTGTCAATTGTATTTCTCCGCCCTTGCCTGCTTTTGTATGCTCCAGCATTTCAAATATCTCAGGCGTGATAATATATCGTCCTAAAATTGCAATGTTAGAGGGTGCATCATTTGTATTTGGTTTTTCAACCAAGCTGTTTACTTTGTGTAATTTACCCGATAAATCATCGGTATCAACAATACCATACTTATCCGTTTCGCTAATGGGTACACGCTGTACCCCAAGCACAGTAGACTGACACTCGTCATAAGCATCTATCAACTGTTTTAACGCAGGTTTTTCACCACGCACAATATCATCACCAAGTATGACGCCAAACGGCTCGTTTCCGATATAATCTTTTGCTGTAAGGATAGCATGCCCTAACCCCAGCGGCTCTTTTTGACGAATATAGACCACATTAACCATATTGGAAATATCATCAACAATCTTTAACAAATCATCTTTATGCTTTTTTTTCAGTTCCAGTTCCAGCTCTATTGATTTATCAAAGTGATCTTCTATCGCTCGTTTGCTGCGGCCTGTAATAATCAGTATGCTCTCAATCCCACTCGCAACAGCTTCCTCAACAATATACTGTATGGTTGGCTTATCCACAATCGGCAGCATTTCTTTTGGCTGTGCTTTTGTTGCTGGCAAAAATCTTGTTCCAAGTCCTGCCGCAGGAATAACTACTTTTCTAATTTTCATTTTCGCCCTCCATAATAATCGTCCAACATTTTTTGCATAACGGCTTTTACATGTTTTGAAAATAAAATAATTTGCCTAGGTTCACTCAATCCATCTGCTCCTGGTACATCTTTTAAGAAAACTGGCTTTCCAACTATGAGCTTGACTCTCTTTTTCTTTGGCACCACAAAAGTAAGCGGCAATACTGGAACATTATTCTTAACTGCAAAATAAAAAGCGCCATTTTTAAACTTTCTAAGTTCTTTGCAGTACGGCATAATCTCGCCCTCAGGGTACAAATGTACTTTACGGGTTGTTGTGCTCAGCAGTTCACTAATTTGCTGAGAAAAATTCTCAAAGTTTTTTACATCAAGCGGTAGCGGTACACCACGAAGTATTTTTACAATTCCGCCAACAATAAAAGCTTCTAAGTTATGCTTTAATGCAATAAAATAAGGTGCACTTGGGTAAAAAGCATAGGTTAGCATTGGCGAATCCATATTGTGTATATGATTTGCAACAGTGATTGCAGGGATTCCTTTTACAAGTTTCGCATTTTTCTTATTAATAACGCCAAATCCCCATTTTATTTTAAAAAATAAATAAACATATGGCATTCCAACAAACATAAAAATATAATATAAAATACGTAGCCAAATACTCTTTGTTACATAATGATAATCTTCTGTAAATTTTATTTTAATGGGTGCCCACATTCTCTCAGCAGGACCTTTTCTCCTTTTGCGTGGCTCACTTTTTTCATTCAGCGCTGCATTTACTTGCTCATGCTCATTCATATTGAAAAAACTATTCTCCGATCAACTTGATTAAGACTCTTTTCGTTCTTTTCCCATCAAACTCGCCATAAAAGATTTGTTCCCATGTTCCAAAATCAAGTTTGCCTTTTGTAATCGCAACCACAACTTCCCTGCCCATAATACTGCGTTTTAAATGTGCATCAGCATTATCCTCATAACCGTTATGTGCGTATTGTTCATAGGGTTTTTCGGGCGCTAACCGCTCCAACCATTTTTCAAAATCGCTGTGCAGCCCACTTTCATCATCGTTTATAAAGACGCTTGCTGTGATATTCATTGCATTTACAAGACAAAACCCTTCTTGTATTTCACTTTTTTTAACAGCTGCCTGCACATCATGCGTAATATTTACAAGCCCTCTGCGTTTTTCAATATGAAACTCCAGAACTTCTCTATAGCTTTTCATAAAAGTCTCCTTATAGATATATTATGTTATTATACCATAAATAATAGAATTTTCAAAGAAAAAACGCTCCTAAGAAAACTTAGAAGCGTCTGATTTATATTTTGGCTATTTTTGATTGTCCTTATCGACATTTTCTTCTTCAATTATAATTTCTTCTTCAACAATAACTGTCTGTGCATCCTCTATCGAAGATACTCTGTCATTGTTAATTTCTGCTGCCATATCTTCCACTTCATCAGCGATTTCTTCAACACGATCTTCAATTTTTTCTACCATCTCTGCTTCTTCATCGCTCATTGCAAAAACTCTTTTATCAAACGTACGTCTTGAACGTGTTATCATAAACACACCAATCAATACGAATAAATTCACTATGCCAAGCGCAACTGAATATATCAGTGCATAAATTGCGGCTGGTACAGTAGTCATCAAGCTTCCAAAAGCTTGTACTGTGGTAAACACGACCATAAATAGAGATACCATCACGCTAACAAGTGCAATCGTATTCACTGCTTTTTTATCTGATGAATCCCATTGTGAAATCATCGCTATGAAGGTAACACAAACCGCAATGCTCGGGATATAGCTCGCTATAAAATTAAAAGCATCTAAATTTGTCAGAGAGGATAACTGCAGCAAGCTTACGTAAAGTCCTGATGTATATAACAACGTAAACAGCAAAACTCCCCATGAAAATATCTTTGCAACAATTTCTCTTTTGTTCTTTAACGTTATCAATGCAATCATCAGCACCAAAACACACACAACGGCAAATGCGCCCACTCCATACAAAAAGGACAATACCACTGGAAGAGGGAGTGCCATCTGCTGTGAAAATGAACTTTCTGCAATAAAACCGAATATCCCTATTAAATATGCAATACTAAAAATGACTGTCAATATCGCAACAATAACAAAACCTTTATCTTTTTTATTTTCCATTTATTTTTCCTGCCTTTCAATTTCTACAATAAACTATACCATATTGTGCAATAAATGCAAATAGTTTAATTCTTTTTATCTTTATCACGCAGCTCTACACGACGTATTTTCCCACTGATTGTTTTTGGCAGTTCCGTAACAAATTCAATCATGCGCGGATACTTATACGGAGCAGTTGTCTTTTTAACATGATTTTGAAGTTCTTTTTTTAGTTCTTCTGTCGGTTCATATCCATCTGCAAGAACAATTGTTGCCTTTACAATTTGTCCTCTGACCTCATGTGGTACACCTGTAATAGCTGTTTCAAGCACAGCTGGATGCTCCATTAAGGCACTTTCTACTTCAAATGGTCCAATTCGATAGCCTGATGATTTTATTACATCGTCTGCTCTGCCAACATACCAATAATATCCATCTTCGTCTTTCCATGCTACATCACCAGTACGGTAAATCCCATTGTTCCATACAGACTGCGTACGCTCATCATCTTTATAATATCCCATAAACATACCCACCGGTATCTGTTTATCTGTATGAATCACAATCTCTCCAGTTTCTCCTGCACTACAGCTTTTTCCTTCTTCATTGATGATGTCGATGTCATACATAGCATTTGGCTTTCCCATAGAGCCAGGTCGTGGCTCCATCCAAATAAAATTGCCAATTGTAACTGTTAATTCTGTTTGCCCATAAATCTCCATCAATTTTAACCCTGTTGCTTCCAAAAATTGATAATACACCTCTGGATTTAGCGGTTCTCCTGCGATTGTGACATATTTTAAGCAGGATAAATCATATTTTTTAAGGTCTTGCTTAATGAAATACCGATAAATGGTAGGCGGTGCACAAAAAGTCGTAATCTGATACTTCTCAATTTTTTTCAGCAATTTATCAGGATCAAATTTATCCATATCGTATACAAAAATACAGGTTTCTGCCAGCCATTGTCCATATAACTTTCCCCATGCACTTTTTGCCCAGCCAGTATCTGCAACCGTCAAATGTAATCCCATCGGATCGGCATTATGCCAATATACTGCCGTAACTATATGTCCTAACGGATATAGAAAGTTATGCGCCACCATTTTGGGCATTCCTGTTGTACCAGAAGTAAAATACAACAGCATAATATCGTCATTACAGCTTGCGTCCTTGCCTTGCGGGCGAGAAAAATCACAGCTATATTTTTTCATTTCTGTCCAAAACTCTATCCATTCGTCACGCTGTTCTCTTACCAACACCAGCTTTTCAAGCGTTGGACAATCTGCACGAGCTTGTTCAACATGCTCTTTTAGCTCATCGTCTTTGGTGCAAACAATCATTTTGATGTCAGCTGCATTACATCTATAAACAATATCTTTTTTGGTTAAGAGATGTGTTGCAGGAATTGCAATCGCCCCAATTTTATGAAGTGCAATAATACTAATCCAAAACTCATAATGCCGCTTTAAAATCAGCATCACTTTATCGCCTTTTTTGATACCTTCGGCCTTAAAAAAGTTTGCTGCCTGAGAGGACAATCTGCTGATGTCTTCAAATGTAAATACTTTTTCGTCATCTTGATCATTTGTCCACAACAATGCACGCTTTTCTGGTTGTTCCTGTGCCAAAACATCCACTACATCAAATGCAAAATTAAAATTTTCAGGAACAATTGTTTTAAAATTCTTCGCAAAGCTCTCATAACTATCAAAGCCTGTTGTACTATATTTTTCGTATATTCTCATTCTCTATTTATCCTCACTTTGAAATAATCGCCAAAAATTTGCATGGTTTTCCATTTTCAGCTTTCATAGCATGTGGACTTGACGCATCAAAGTACATCATATCACCTTCGTTTACAACTACAATAGCATCGTTGATATACATTGTCATACTGCCCTGCACCACATAGTTTATTTCATGTCCTTCATGCGAATGTTTTGTTATTGCCTCAACGTCTTTTGGCTCAACTGTTACCAAAAACGGTTCCATGCGTCTGTTCTTAAAAATAGGTGCAAGGTGCTGATATTTATAGGCTTTCCTGCGTTCCATCTTTAGTCCTTCACCTTTTCTAACCAAAGAAAAAGTTTTTAGTTTTGCATTATCACCCGTTAAAAGCTCGGTAATATCAACTCCCAAACGATTTGCAACCGTAAAAAGAAAGCTGAAAGAAAAGTCTTTGTTTCCCGATTCATATTCCAAGTATTCCTGCTCTGTTTTACCCGTAAGCTGTGCCATCTCAGCAGCCGTAACTTCTTCAATTTCACGCAGCGTACTAATTCGTTCTGCAATTTCCATAATTTGATTCATATAGCGCACCTGCTTTCTCAAATAAAAAAGCCCACACAGTACGGTGTGGGCAGTTTAAGTTTATCTTACTTTGACTTCTTCACTCTTAAAGACTGCGATTACACCTTTTGCATCCCATATAACGTCTTTGCCCGCAAGATTTTCAAATTTCTTACCATAAGCATCCTTTACCGCTGTAGGCTGTCCGTCCGATTTTTGTGTATCAAATGATACAAATCCATATACAACATCAGGCCAATTTTCCGCTACCACAAAATCATGTTTTAAATTGTTACCTTGTTTTGTGATTTTTACACTTTCGACAATCGTACCATTGGAATTTAGTACACTAATAATCCCATTTGTACCATCCATCAAATTTGTTTTTCCTGAAACCGTTAATATATCGCCTTTTAAAACAGCAGTACACGAACCAGTCACCTCAAATGCAACGGCATCAGATGCCATCGGCGGTCTTTTGATAGCTGGCGCTCCGCCACAGCCTGCAAGTAATGTTCCCACTGCCAATACTACAGCCAATAAAATAATAAGTTTTTTTCTCATAACTAAACATTTGCCCCTTTCGCAAAAAACACCTTATAACAGTATATTAAAAATCACGCAATAAGTAAAGCCTTTTCTGATGTAACTACATCAAATAAAATCATCAGAATGCACAAACCATGCCGCCTTTCCATGACTTTCCAGTTTGCCATGCTTTGTCAAAGTTAAAGCAATGCCTGTTTCCCCATGTGGCAAAACATACTGTCATGTTTTCATCCTGTATTTCATAGCCCGTGATATTAAACCAATGCCATTCATATTCATCAAAGTCAAAGTCACAGTGTTTCAGCATTAAAAACATCACTGGAATATCTCTATCAATCGCATTTTTTACAAATTCTTTTGCGGTTTCTACATCTTCTTTTCCAGATAAAGTCAGTACCTCCAGTTTTGCGTTTGTTGTGTTTAGGTACTTTTTAAACATTCGAGTAAACTTATCAATACTTGTAAGCCCACCAATTCCTGGATGAAGAAACTGAAACATGATTTCAAAAAATTTTAAAAAATCTTGTTTTGTTAAATTCTGTATATCAAATGGATATAATGATTTTAAATCTGGTCTTGTTTTTGCAAGATACATACACGTTTCGCATGCACATACTGCTGAGCATCCGCCAAGCTTCATCAATTTATGCGTATGCCAATTTTGGTCACCGCCATAATATTCATTATCTATTTTAATAAAATCAATCTCTTTTTTCATAGTTTTTATTATACCAGTGTTTTCTTTTAAATACCATATGAAAACATTTTTCAAACTGCTCTTTATGTTAAATTCTCAATATGATATAATACAAAATAGATTTATTTAGGAATATATGTGTATAGGAGAAAATGATGAACAACGATTTACAAATAGCAAAAAATGCAAAACGCAATGATATATATGACATTGCCGATTGCCTTGGAATACAAGATTCTGAAATCATACCCTATGGCAACGATAAAGCAAAAATATCTTTAGACATTTTTAAACGATTAGAAAAAAACAGAAACGGCAAACTCGTGCTTGTGACAGCAATCAATCCTACCCCTGCAGGCGAAGGGAAAACCACCGTTTCCATTGGCCTTGCAGATGCTTTTAAAAGACTGGACGAAAGCTGTGCGCTTGCCCTGCGTGAGCCGTCTCTTGGTCCCGTATTTGGTATTAAAGGCGGCGCTGCGGGCGGCGGCTATGCGCAGGCAATTCCAATGGAGGACATTAATCTTCATTTTACAGGTGATTTGCACGCAATAGAATCTGCAAACAATCTGCTGTGTGCTTTGATTGACAATCATATCTATCATGGTAACCAGCTCGACATCAATCCCAAAAAAATAAATTTCAGGCGCTGCATGGATATGAATGACCGTCAGCTCCGAAATATCGTATGTGGCATGGGGAAATCTGTTGACGGCGTCGTACGAGAGGACGGATTTGATATTACAGCGGCATCAGAAGTCATGGCAATTCTATGTATGGCAACAGATATGGATGATTTGAAATCACGTTTAAACAATATCACAATCGCCTATAACAACAATAGTGAACCTGTTTCTGCTGGGGAGTTGTGTGCTGGTGATTCCATGGCAGTCTTATTAAAAGATGCGTTAAAGCCAAATCTTGTACAGACATTAGAGCATACACCAGTCCTCATGCATGGTGGACCTTTTGCCAATATTGCACACGGATGCAACAGTGTTATTGCAACAAAAATGTCTATGCTGCTGGCTGATTATACCGTCACAGAGGCTGGTTTTGGTGCAGACTTGGGCGCAGAAAAATTTTTAGATATAAAATGTAGAAATGCAGATATTTGGCCAAACGCTGTTGTACTTGTCGCAACTGTGCGGGCATTGAAATTTCATGGCGGCGTAAGCAAGGAAGAATTACAGACGGAGAATATATCAGCAATTGCAGAGGGCCTATCAAACTTAAACAAACACATTGACAACATCAAAAATATATACGGTTTGCCTGTTGTCGTTGCAATCAATAAATTTGATACAGATACCACAGCAGAGCTTGACTTTATATGTGATCATGTGCGCCTCTACGGTGCAGAAGTTTCAATTTGTGATGCACATGCGCTTGGCGGTGAGGGTGCTTTAGATCTTGCACGAAAAATAAAATCGGCAATGGTTCGTCATGATTCCCCCAGTCACCCATATGACTATGCACAATCCATTGAACAAAAAATCTTTGAGATTGCGACAAAAATTTATGGTGCAGACGGCATCGTCTTAAGCAAAAGTGCAAAAAGAAAGATAAAATTATACAAAGAACAGGGTTATAACAACTTACCCATCTGCATTGCAAAAACGCAGTATTCTCTTTCAGATGATTCTAAAAAAATTGGCGCACCAAAAGATTTCATTTTAGACGTGAAAAATGTAAAGCTGTGCTCAGGTGCAGGTTTTATCGTTGTTATTTGTGGTGACATCATGCGTATGCCCGGTCTGCCAAAGCACCCTGCATCAATGGATATTACGATTGACAGCAATGGAGAAATCGAAGGATTATTCTAAAAGTTCTATTAAAAAAATCCTGATTGCTTTAAATTTTCAATCAGGATTTTTTGTTTATTTTTTAACGGCTGTTATATAAAAGAGTTGTGCATCATCTGTTTTTGATGTCACATAGAAATGATGCCTTGCAATCTTATTTTCCAGTTCGAGCATTTCTTCTAAATTCTCGTGTTCGTGTATGTCGTTGATTTTATCACGTGACTCACTATGTGCAATCATCAGCTGCCCATCTTTTCGCAACAGCGCATAAGCATGTTTTATTGCCTTTGATTTGTCTGCAATATGCGGCCACACACTATAGAATAAAACCACATCACATTTGTCCTTTACATCTATAAAATCAGTGCATCTGTACGTAATCTGATTATCTCCATATTTTTCGTGCGCAATTTCCAACATGTTTTTCGATAAATCTACTTCAAAAATATGCTCTGCTCCTATTTCCTTTAAGAATGGAATCATGACACCCGTTCCGCAGCCTACATCAATTACTTCTTTATGCGAAAGATCTCCAAGTGCTTCTATAATTTTATAGATTTTTTGTGCATCATGCGTTACCATACCGTCCCATTTGCTCGCCAACGCATCAAATTCATGTGCAATATTCTGACTTCGCAGGATTTGCGCTTTGGAGCGCTGGTCGTATCCCAATACTTTTTTTATTGCATAAACAATGGGCGGTATAAAAACAATCTGAATCAACATACCAGGCAATCCAATGGTAATCGCCCCGATAAAATAGGCAATCGAATCAAACGAAGCAAACAATGCCGACATAATAGACGACATCGCAAACAATACAGCACGTCCCATTCCCATCGCAAGTAGCAGCGAAAAATAGATGTTCAATCTTAGTTTACGGCTAAGCATGCAAACCGCAGCACCATAAGTAATTAACTCGAAAATCATCAGCGGCAGCACTGGATATAAGGGCGGCATACCAGTAATCAAAAAACTTAAGATTGGTGTCAGCACTGCAACACCAATTGTCCAAGGCAGCGGGAGCAAAAATCCTGCAATCAGAATGGGTATTTGCATAGGTAAGAATACAGCACCTGCGCTTGCACCATGAAAAAACATTGGCAGTATAAGCCCTACCGCAATTAATAATGCGCTAATCAAAAGATGCCGTGTGCGTTTTACTGTACTATCCACATTATGCCGCCTCTTCGTTATTTTTTAAGCAAATTGACTATTATACAGCGAGGTGTAAAAGCCATCTTTTTCCATGAGTTCATCATGGCTTCCCTGCTCTATAATATCTCCGTCTTTCATCACCAAAATAGTATCCGCATCTTTGATAGTTGATAAACGATGCGCAATCATGAAGCTCGTTCTGCCCTCTGTCAGTTTTTGCATGGCGTCTTGTATCATTTTTTCGGTACGTGTATCAACAGAGCTTGTCGCTTCATCAAGAATCAGAATCTGCGGTTCTGCACAGAACGCACGAGCGATTGTAAGCAACTGCTTTTGTCCTTGCGATATGTTGCTTGCCTCTTCATTAATCATCATGTCATAGCCGCCAGGCAACGAATTAACAAAGAAATCGACATTCGCCATTTTACAAGCATTTACCACTTCTTCATCAGTTGCATCTAAATTGCCATATCTTATATTATCCATTATTGTACCTGAGAATACAGCCAAGTATCCTGCAATACCATACCAAACAAGCTACGCAAGTTTTGACGTGAAATATCCCTTATATCGATATGATCAATTTTTATACTTCCGTCATTCAATTCATAAAACCGCATAAGCAGATTCACCAGTGTGGTTTTACCTGCTCCAGTTGGCCCGACAATCGCAACTTTTTGTCCTGGTTTTACGTGCAGATTCATGTCACTAATCAGAATTTTTTCTGGAGAATAGCCAAATTTAACGTGGTCGAATGTAATCTCTCCTGTTGTGTGATCTATCACTTTTAAGTTCTCATTTTCACTTACTTGTTCTGGTTCATCAAGCATCTCAAACACACGCTCCGCCGCCGCAACTGTAGATTGCAGTAAATTTGCAATATTCGCAGTCTGAACAATAGGCTGTGTAAACTGCTGCATATATTGAATAAATGCTTGAATAGCGCCAACCGTCAGCGTACCGTTTGAGGTAAGCACACCGCCCAACACACAAATCCCTACATATCCCAAGTTTCCGACAAAGTTTGTAACAGGCATGATGATACTAGATGCAAACTGAGATTTTTGCGCATCAGCATACAGTTCATCATTCATTTTATCAAAATCTTCTTCTGTACGTCCCTCTGTACCATACAGTTTGATGATATTATGCCCTGTATACATTTCTTCTACATAGCTGTTGACTTTTCCAAGCTTATCCTGCTGTCCGATATAATACTTTTGCGATTTTTTGACAACACGTGAAGATAAAAAAAGTGCAATCGGCAATACCAAAAGTGCAATCAACGTCATTTGCCAGCTTAGCATAAACATCATCACAATAATACCTGTAATTGTAAATACTGCTGTGATAAGCTGCGTCATAGACTGCTGTAGTGTCGCACTGATGCGTTCAATATCAGTAGTTGTACGCGATAAAATATCGCCTCTTGTATGCGTATCAAAGTAATTAAGCGGCAATGACTGTATTTTTCTATCAACTGATTCACGCAAATCAAAAATTGCGCTTTGTGATATTTTTGCAGTCGTTTTTTGCTGCATATACGAAAACAACCCAGATAATCCATATATCACCACCAGCGATGCAAGAATGGCGGACAATTTAATAAAATCAATATTGGCAGACGCATCTTGTCCCTCTATGGTGTTTGCAACACCTGCAAAAATAGTATTGGTTGCCTCCCCCAATAAACGTGGTCCAATAATCAAAAACATCGTGGCAATCAATGCAAATATAAGCATTACAATCATTTTTTTCTTATATGGTTTCAAATACCCCAAAAGGCGTTTTGCTGTTCCACTGAAATCTTTTGCTTTTTCTTTTTTTACTGGCATAACTGTTTTCATTCAAAACACCTCCCTATGCAAGTTGTGTGCGAGCAATTTCTGCATACACATCACAGGACAAAACAAGTTCTTCATGCGTACCTTGACCAATGATTTCGCCTTTATCCACAACGATAATCTTATCCGCATCCATAATCGTATTAATTCTCTGAGCAACAATAATCACAGTAGCACCCTTTGTGTTTTCCTTGATTGCTTTACGCAAATTGGCATCCGTTTTAAAATCCAATGCCGAAAAGCTATCGTCAAATATGTAGATACTCGCATCTGAAGCCATCGCACGTGCAATTGCCAGACGCTGTTTTTGACCGCCCGATACATTAGAGCCGCCTTGTGCAATTGGATCGTCATATTGCTTGCTCTTTTCCTCAATAAATGTATCTGACTGGGAAATTTGTGCTGCTCGTTTTATTTTTTCAAAGGGCATTTCTTCATTTTCATAAGCAATGTTCTCTTTAATTGTACCAGAGAACAGCATCGCCTTTTGCGGTACATACCCAATTCTATTCCGAAGCGCATGAATATCGTAATCACGTACATCAACACCATCTACGCATACGCTGCCTTTTGTAACATCATAAAGACGAGGTATCATCATGATAACAGAAGATTTACCGCTTCCTGTTGCGCCAATAATTGCTGTTGTCTGCCCAGGTTGTGCCGTAAAAGAAATATTAGTAATCGCTGGGTGTTGTGTATTTGCATAAGAAAACTCAACATCTTTAAATTCTACTACACCCGTTTTGCTTTGCGGTTCAACTGTAGTTTCTTTTTGCGTAATATCTGGTTTTATATCCATTACCTCGTTGATTCTGTCCGCACATACACTGGCACGAGGCATCATTGCAAAAATCATCGACATCATCACAAGCGAATACATAATCAGTACTAAGTATTGTATAAATGCCATCAAATCGCCGACCATAAGAGTACCCTTTGCAATCTGTTGCCCACCAAACCAAACAACCGCAATGGTTCCTATATTGATGATAAGCATTAAAATCGGCATCAGTGTGGACATCATAACTTGCGATTTTATAGAGGTTCCTGTCAAAACTTGATTGGCTTCTTCAAATCGTTTTTCTTCTCTTTTTTCAGCTGTAAATGCTCGTATAACACGCACACCCGTAACACTCTCACGCATCACAACATTCAGTTTATCCAACTTTTTTTGCATAGACCGAAATATCGGAAACGCTCTTTTCATCACAATAATCAAGAAAATAAGCACCAACGGCATACAAACAATGATGACCCATGCAAGCTGCGGATTTTTTTGTATGGAAAGTGCAACACCGCCAACACACATGATGGGTGCTAAGATAACCACACGAAACATCATAATCGTAAAATCTTGAATTTGCATAATATCATTTGTTGTACGTGTTGTAAGCGATGCCGTTCCAACTTGGTCAAATTCAGACATTGTAAATTTTCCAACATGCTTAAATAATTTTTTTCTTATATCTGTACAAAATCCAACGCCAATTTTAGACGCAAAATAACCAACACCAATTGCCGATGCGGACCCTGCAAGTGTAATCACCAGCATGATAATCCCCGCCGTAATAATATAATTAATGTCCCCCATTATGACACCGCTGTCAATAATATCAGACATAATATTAGGCAACAAAAGCATTGCCATAGTTTGTCCTAAAAGAAGTATAATGAGCAAAACCAATTGCATAGCGTACTTTTTAAGATTTTTATAAATTTTTAGCAAAAGAGATACCTCCTATTTTTATTCTGCTATTTTATTGTATCTGATTTTTTCGCTTTTATCCAGCATATTCTTTAATTAAATGAACTAATTTGCATAAATACACAATAAAAAATCACTTCAAGAAAAATTTTTCTCAAAATGATTTCTATCATTTAATATTTTTGAGTTTACAAAATACTTTCAATAAAATCCTGCATATCTTTTGGTTCTGTCGTCGGTTCAAAGCGTTTTAGCACTTCCCCATCTTTGCCAATGACAAACTTTGTAAAGTTCCATTTGATAGCACTCTTTTTGTTGTATCCTGCATCTTCTTTTGATAAAATTTCATCAAGCTTTTTTCCGATTGGATGCTTAAAATTAAAGCCGCCAAAAGATTTCTGCGATTTTAGAAATTTATACAAAGGATCAGCAGTTTCTCCATTTACTTCGATTTTAGACAGCATTGGAAATGTCACACCATAATGAAGGCTACAAAACTCTTGGATTTCTTGATCATTTCCAGGATCCTGCCCCATAAACTGATTGCATGGAAACCCCAACACTACAAGCCCTCTGTCTTTGTATTTTAAATAGAGTTCTTCTAACCCTGCAAACTGCGGCGTAAATCCACACTTGCTTGCCGTATTAACAATCACCAGTGCTTTGCCCTTATAATCCGCCAAATCCATTTGCTGCCCATTCATCATTTTTACTTTAAAATCATATACATTCATTGTTTATCTCCTTTGATAATTACTATCTATATCAATAAACAAAAAGTACACTCTTATAACGAAAAAATCAGAATCAACTGTATAGTGTCATTGCTCCAACAGAAATAAGCATAATCACGTAAGTTGCTGCCGCAATTATTGCCAACACGATACCAATCAGTGCAAACGTCTTTTGCGTTTTTATCAGTGAAAAACCTGTGAAAAGTGCAATGACAGCAAAAATAAGTCCTAACCACCACACAGCAGGTGCAAAAATAAGAAAAGACAAGCCACCTGTTATAACCGTAAGAAGAGATAATGGTTTTTGTGAATTATTTTCCATTTTTTATGACCTCCTTTTATTAATATTCATGCTCACGGCATGAAATCTTCAAATATTTCTGTATCTACATATTTCTTATATTCGTGAAATTCCTCAGGAGTGCGTTCCACCCACACCAATATTGGTATACCGTTCTCTTTCATTCGTTTAATCAGCATGGATTTGATACCCGTTACTTCATAGCTGATAAAATTTGGTCGGCACAAAAAATTTGTGAACAGATAGCACAGTAAAAAAGTTTTTATTTTTGATAAATAGCCAGCCCCCACAGAAAAACAGCAGGAAAGTTGTCCTCGTAAAACTTCGGGTGCATTTTTCTTAAACCAACCAATAGAAAACGGTGAAAAGGATTGTACTGCAAATTTTCCTTGATAATCTTTCATCATTTCATATAGTTTAATTTCCAGCAGACCCGCTTTGCCCTCGTTTTTTGTTTCTATCAATACAGGTACTTTCCCATTGATCGTTTTCAAAACTTGCTTTAGCGTCGGAATATAAGAAGTAGTATTTTGAAGCTTCATCGCTTGCAGTTCTTCAACCGTAAACTCGCTTGCTTTTCCTTGCCTGCCTGTCATTCTTAGCAGCTCTTTATCGTGAAAAACCATGATTTCGTCATCTTTAGAAAGCTGTACATCAAGTTCAATTGCATAGTTGTTTTTAATTGCATTTTCAAATGCTTCTAACGAGTTTTCTGGATAATGCTCGTTATGCAGTCCACGATGCGCATATTGATAGTTTTTTATCCATGTGCCATTTTCCGGTTTTTGTGCAGATGTCATAAAAAAATAAATTATAACAACCACACATACCACGATAGCAATAACAATTAAAGTCATTTTTTATCCCTCTTACTTATTTTATTACATAATGATACTCTATTTATACTAATCATAACATATTTTTGATTTTTTGTGGATAAAAAGTTATAATATTCTTAGAAAAAATAAATGAGGTAATTTTATGACAAAGGTTGGTTTGGTTTTAGAGGGCGGTGGAATGCGTGGCGCATATACAGCAGGTGTTTTGGACGCATTTCTTGACATGGGTATTCATTTTAAAGATATTATCGGTGTTTCTGCAGGAGCAGCAAACGCTATTTCGTATGTTTCAGAGCAGCATGGAAGAAATCTTGAGATTTATAAACGATTTCCATCTGATGATCGTTATTTAAGTTTCAAAAGTTTTTTAAAAACGGGTTCTTTTTTTGGTATGCAGTTTGTTTTTTATGAAGTTACCAGAAATTTGCTTCCGTTTGATTACTCTGCTTTTAAAAACTCTGATATGAAATTAACCGCAGTCTGCACAAACGTAAAAAACGGAAAAGCTTTTTATAAAGAATTGGATGATATTAATGATGATAATGAGATGAAATATCTATGTGCTTCTGCCGCCATCCCTATGGCGTCTACCATTGTAAAAGTAGATGGTCATAAGCTGATGGACGGCGGTGCAAGCGACTCCATTCCCATTGAATATTCCTTATCAAAAGGCAATCTGAAAAACATTATTGTATTAACACGCAACGAAGGCTTTCGTCATCATAAAACAAAAGCTGGATTTTTTGCACATTTGCGATATTTGAAATATCAAAAATTTGCGCATACCATCGCAAATCGGCATGAGTATTATAATAAAAGCTTAGACATTGCTCAAGCACAAGAAAAAAGCAAGCAAGCTCTCATCATTCGTCCACAACATCCGATTGTTGCAAGCCGCTTTGAGCGCAGTCCTGAAGTTCTGACAGAGTTATATCATCAAGGTTATGAAGAAACGCTTGCGATTCATAAAGAGATACTTAATTTCTTACAAGATGCAGAAAATGTTACCATAAAATAAGCAAAAACAGGTATGCGAATCCCTCCGCTAAGCCAGAAATATTTTTGTTGTTTCTCTAATGCTTTATTACTGGTAGTGCATTAGAGAGGTATTTATTTTTGCTGCTGTTTCTTTAGATTTTCAAAGGCACTGTAAATCATCAGTTTTATTCTGTTTAGCTGATTAACCTCACTTGCACCAGGATCATAATCCACCGCCACAATGTTTGCCTCTGGGTACTTGTTTCTGATTCCACGAATCATGCCCTTGCCAACAACGTGATTTGGAAGGCATGCAAACGGCTGTACACAGATAATATTCGGCGCACCACTCTCAATCAAGTGAAGCATTTCCGCTGTTAAAAACCATCCCTCACCTGTACAGTTTCCATTGGAAAGCATATTCTCCGCAAGTTCTGCAAGATGTGATATATGTGGATACGGCTCAAAATGCTTGCTTTTTTCAAGCGCTCGCTGTATTGGTTTTTTAAAATTATTGACCACTTTCACACCAAAAACGCTTGCTTTATACATCAGTTTACTCTTGCCCATCTCAAAATGTTTAAATTTCAAGCTGTAAAAGCTATACATACCAAAATCCATTAAAGCAGGCATCACACATTCTCCGCCTTCTTTTTCGATAACATCAATCGCATGATTGTTTGCATCTGGATGATATTTTACCAAGATTTCTCCGACGATACCAACTTTTGGCTTAACAACACCTGTACGCTGTACATTGTCAAACTCCCTTACCATCTCTTTTGCAATTCTTCTATAGCCAAAATAATTGGTTTTATAAACAACTTTGCGTATTTCATCTGCCCATTTTTCGTATAATGCGTCCGTTTCTCCGTGATTGACTTCATATGGCCGAGTTCCTAATACAACTTTTTGGAGTAAATCGCCCAGTAATATCGCCATCATAATACGGATTCCCCAGCCAACCGTCAGCTTTAGGCCTGGATTTTTCTCTAAACCTGAAAAGTTAATAGATGCTACCACTACTTGCGGAAAACCTGCTTCTTTTAATGCTTTTCGCAAAAATGCAAGATAATTTGAGGCACGACATCCGCCGCCTGTTTGTGTAAGCATGATGGTGGTACTGTTAGGATCTAATTTCCCAGTAATAAAGGCATTTACAAGCTGTCCGATAACAATAATCGTCGGATAGCAGGCATCATTATTTACGTATTTTAATCCGACATCTATATCTTCTTTCGTAACTTCTGTAAGCACTTTAAAGTTATATCCTGTTGGATCAAATGCTTCCTTTAAAAACTGAAATTGTACAGGCGCCATTTGAGGGCAAACAATGGTTCCGTTTTCACGCATTTCTTTTGTGAAAATATTCCTATGCCATACAGCATTGCTTTTCTTCTTGTATTCTCCTTTTTTTGCTTTTAATGCAGCAATCAAAGAACGCACACGGATTTTTGCTGCACCGAGATGGCTGATTTCATCAATCTTCAAAAGTGTATAGATTTTCCCAGATGCTGTAATAATCTCTTGTACCTGATCAGATGTAATCGCATCAAGCCCACAGCCAAAAGAATTTAGCTGTATCAGCTGTAAACAATTGTGCGACGCAACCGCTGCTGCTGCCTCATACAACCTGCTGTGAAATGCCCATTGATCCATAACCCTAATCGGACGCTCAAGATGCCCCAAATGCGCTACACTATCTTCGGTCAATACTGCAAGTCCATAGCTTGTGATAAGCTCTGGCACGCCATGATTAATTTCCGCATCAACATGATAAGGTCTGCCTGCAAGAACAACACCTGTGTTGCCTGTTTCTTCCAACCACTTAATCGTTTTTTCTCCTTGTATTTGCATATCACGTTTGAATTTTTTCTGCTCTGCATAGGCGGCTTCGCTTGCCTGTGTTGCCAATTCCAAATCAATTCCCAAATAGCCAAATTCTTTGACCACTTTATGAGGCATAAATTCAGGCTCGTCCATTGCAACAAAAAAATTAATAAATTCAATATCCTGTAAAACGTCCATATTATTCTTAATTACTTCTGGATAAGACGTAACAATCGGACAATTATAATTATTGTTTACACCTTCAAACTCTTTTGTTTCAAAAGGAATACATGGATAAAAAATACGCTTAATACCCTTTGAAGCAAGATTCTCAATATGTCCATGAATCAGCTTTGCAGGATAACAAACCGTATCTGATGGTATTGTTTCCATTCCTTTTTCAAACATTGTATGAGTTGACGGATCTGAAAGAACTACTTCAAATCCTAACTTTGTAAATAATGTATGCCAAAACGGATAATTTTCATAAATATTTAAGGCACGTGGAATACCAATCACGCCCAGCGGAGCATCCTTACGAGATTCGTAATCAAACACACGTTTTAGCTTATATTCATATAAATTTGGCAGGGTGTTTGTATGCTTTTGTCCACCGCCTTTTTCACATCTATTACCGGATATGAATTTTCTGCCATCTTCAAAAGTTGTAATCGTGAGCATACATCTATTCTCACATTTTCCACAACGTGCAAAACTGCCTTTGTATTGATAATTTTCAAGCTCTTGCATCGTAACAATAGAGGACTTCTTGCCATTCATTTCATCTTTTGCCAACAATGCTGCACCAAAAGCACCCATAAGTTCCGCAATATCAGGACGTACCACTTCTCTTCCCAATTCCAACTCAAACGTTCTTAGAATGGCATTATTCTTAAAAGTGCCGCCTTGCACAACGATATTTTCGCCCAAATCTTTGGCATTTTTTACTTTTATAACTTTATACAAAGCATTTTTTACAACAGAATAAGATAATCCTGCCGATATATCGCCAACGGTTGCGCCTTCTTTTTGTGCCTGCTTGACACGGCTGTTCATAAACACCGTACAGCGAGTACCCAAATCAACAGGGTTTTCTGCTTTTAATGCTTCATTTGCAAAATCAGAAATACTAATCCCCAGTGAATATGCAAAAGTCTGTAAAAAACTTCCGCAGCCAGAGGAACATGCCTCATTTAGCATAATTCCGTCCACCACACCGTCTTTGATTTTCAGGCATTTCATATCTTGACCACCAATATCAATAATCAAATCAACGTCTTTATTGAAATATTCAGCGGCTTTATAGTGCGCCATCGTTTCAATTTCACCCATATCAAGTTTCAATGCTTCTTTGATAATTGCTTCGCCATATCCCGTCACGCATGCACCTGCAATATAGGAATCCTGCGGCATCTGGCTATAAATCTCTTTTAAAATTGCAATTGCAGAATCTAATGGGCTTCCTTCATTTGAATGATAATGTCTGTATAAAATCTTACTTTCATCATCAATCAGCACCGATTTTATCGTTGTACTTCCAGCATCAATGCCCAAATAGCAAGGACCTTTGTGCGTTGCAATATCACCTTTTTGCGCACTCTTTTTTGAGTGTCTTTTTATAAAGTTTTCATAGTCTTGCTCGGTTTCAAATAGTTTTCCTAATCGCCTTGTTTCACGATCTCCTTCACCTGCATCTTTTAACATTTGAGGTAATTGAGCAACGTCAAATTCTTTGCCTTCTGCCATCAATGCTGCACCAATTGCAACAAAAAGATGCGAGTTTTCAGGATGTATAATTTGATCACCTGTTAATTTTAAAGTATCTATAAAACGTTCTCTTAACTGCGTCAAATAATGAAGAGGGCCACCCAAAAACGCAACATTTCCACGAATGGGACGTCCACACGCAAGCCCAGAGATTGTTTGATTGACTACCGATTGAAAAATAGATGCCGCCACATCTTCTTTGGCAGCACCTTCATTCAAAAGCGGCTGAATATCCGTCTTTGCAAAAACACCACAGCGTGCAGCAATCGGATAAATGGTATTATGATTTTTAGAAAGTTCGTTAAGCCCCATCGGATCTGTATTTAAAAGTGTTGCCATTTGGTCAATAAACGCACCTGTACCACCTGCACAAGTGCCATTCATTCTCTGCTCCAAAGAGGGTTTCATATATGTGATTTTTGCATCTTCGCCGCCAAGTTCCAGCACTACATCTGCTTGCGGCATAAACTTTTGCGTTGCACTTGCACCCGCTACAACTTCTTGTACAAATGGCAATCCCAGAAGTTTTGCAACAGAAAAACCGCCCGAGCCTGTAATTGCAGACACGACGGTTACACCACTACATTCTTTTGCTGCTTCTTCAAAAAGATTTAAGAGTTCTCCTCTAACATCTGAGAAATGTCTTCTATATTTTTCAAAAATTATATTATTATCTTCATCAATAATTACTAACTTAATTGTTGTTGAGCCAATATCCAACCCTAACTTATGTTTTGTCATAGCTACCTCCAGTTATAGTCATATTATATCAAACAAATATGAACTATACAAGAACGTCACT
The DNA here is from genome assembly GCA_036660175.1 of Christensenellaceae bacterium. Taxonomy (GTDB): domain Bacteria; phylum Bacillota; class Clostridia; order Christensenellales; family Christensenellaceae; genus Christensenella. The sequence goes on from JAVXBD010000006.1 coordinate 37,625, forward strand.
TTTTTATTCTATCAGAATAATAACAAATATAATATAATTTATTGATTTTGCTTTTCATCCTGCGCTGGCAAATCGTCCTGCACAATCGGTTCATGATTCGTCAATTTTTGGCTCTTGTTTTGT